>NZ_JBIVMF010000003.1:0-368531 GCF_044752945.1 Streptomyces sp. NPDC088554
GTGCGATAACGCACCAGCCGGGTCTCGACCAGCTCCCCCTCCCCGGCACCACCCCAGCCACCCGGAGCCAGCCACATACCGGCGCGCCGGAAGACTTCGCGTTCGTGGGCGAAGTAGATCCGGGGCAGTTCGATGTTCTCGCGGGCGATGTACTGCCATATGTCCAGCTCGGTCCAGTTGGACAGGGGGAAGACCCGGACGTGTTCGCCGGGGGCGTGCCGGCCGTTGTAGAGCTGCCACAGTTCGGGCCGCTGGCGGCGGGGGTCCCACTGGGAGAACTCGTCGCGCAGGGAGAACACCCGTTCCTTGGCGCGGGCCTTCTCCTCGTCGCGGCGTCCGCCGCCGAAGACCGCGTCGAACCGTTCGGTCTGGATCTTCTCGGTGAGGGGCAGGGTCTGGAGCGGGTTGCGGGTGCCGTCGGGGCGTTCGCGCAGTTTCCCGGTGTCGATGTACTCCTGTACGGAGGCGATGTGGAGCCGCAGTCCGTGGTGGGCGACGGTGCGGTCGCGGTATTCCAGGACCTCGGGGAAGTTGTGGCCGGTGTCGACGTGGAGCAGGGTGAACGGTACCGGCGCGGGCGTGAACGCCTTCAGTGCCAGGTGCAGCATGACGATGGAGTCCTTGCCGCCGGAGAAGAGGATCACCGGCCGTTCGAACTCGCCCGCGACCTCGCGGAAGATGTGCACGGCCTCGGACTCCAGCGAGTCCAGATGACTGAGCGCGTACGGGGCGTCCGTGCCCTCGGCGACGGCGGCGACGGTGGTGTTCACACGAGACCCCTCTCGGTGAGCAGCGCGTGAAGCGCGGCGGCGGACTCCTGCACGGTCTGGGTGTGGGACTCGATCCGCAGGTCCGGCGACTCGGGAGCCTCGTAGGGGTCGTCCACCCCGGTCAGCCCGGACAGCTCGCCGGCCGCCTGCTTGGCGTACAGACCCTTCACATCGCGTACGGAGCACACTTCGACCGGGGTGGCCACATGGACCTCCAGATAGCCGGTGCCCTTTGCCGCGTGGCGCTCGCGTACGGCCGCACGGCTGTCGGCGTACGGGGCGATCACCGGGACCAGCGCCTTGACACCGTTGGCCGCGAGCAGTTCGGCGACGAAGCCGATCCGTCGCACGTTGGTGTCCCGGTCCGCGCGGTCGAAGCCGAGGCCCGCGGAGAGGAACGCGCGGATCTCGTCGCCGTCGAGCACCTCGACCCGGTGGCCCTCGGCGCGGAGCCGTCCGGCCAGCTCGTACGCGATGGTCGTCTTGCCCGCGCTCGGCAGTCCGGTGAGCCAGACCGTGGCGCCCTGCTCCGTGACACTCAAGCTTCTCTCCTGGTCGTCGGTCATCAGTGCAGCCCGCATTCGGTCTTGGACCGGCCGGCCCAGCGTCCGGCGCGCGCGTCCTCGCCCGCCAGCACCCTGCGGGTGCAGGGCGCGCAGCCCACGGAGGCGTAGCCGTCCATCAGCAGCGGGTTGGTGAGGACGCCGTGCTCGACGACGTACGCGTCCACGTCGTCCTGGGTCCAGCGGGCGATCGGCGAGATCTTCACCTTGCGGCGCTTCTCGTCCCAGCCGACGACCGGGGTGTTCGCCCGGGTCGGGGACTCGTCGCGGCGCAGCCCGGTCGCCCAGGCGTCGTACCCGGTCAGACCCTCTTCGAGGGGCTCGACCTTGCGCAGGGCGCAGCACAGGTCGGGGTCGCGGTCGTGCAGCTTCGGACCGTGCTCGGCGTCCTGCTCGGCGACGCTCCGCCGGGGCGTGAGCGTGATGAGCCGGACGTCCATCACCGCTTCCACGGCGTCGCGTGTCCCGATGGTCTCGGGGAAGTGGTAGCCCGTGTCGAGGAAGACCACGTCGACTCCGGGGCGTACCCGGGAGGCGAGATGGGCGACCACCGCGTCCTCCATCGAGGAGGTGACGCAGAACCTCGCGCCGAAGGTCTCCGTGGCCCAGGTCAGGATCTCCAGGGCGGTCGCGTCCTCCAGGTCGCGTCCCGCCCGTTCGGAGAGCGCCCTGGGATCGTCCGTCTCCGTCGGTGCCGTCATATCTCTTCCCCTCCGTCCCCGTGTCGCAGCCCACGGGCGAGCAGCCCGAGGAACTTCAACTGGAAGGCCCGGTTGCACGCCCCGCATTCCCAGGCGCCATGACCCTGCTCATGGGGACGCAGGTCCTCGTCGCCGCAGTACGGGCAGTAGAAAGGGGCCGCTCGCTCGCTCATACGGTCCTCCCGCGCCGCCGGTCGAAGGTGGCCGTCATGACAGCGCCTCCTCGGAGGCCCGAGCGGCCCAGGTGGCGAAGCGCTCGCCGGCCTCGCGCTCCTTCTGGAAGCGTCCGAGGACCCGCTCGACGTAGTCGGGCAGCTCCTCGGAGGTGACCTTCAGCCCGCGCACCTTGCGGCCGAAACCGGCCTCCAGGCCCAGGGCGCCGCCCAGATGCACCTGGAACCCCTCGACCTGCTCGCCCTTGCCGTCCAGCATCAGCTGGCCCTTGAGACCGATGTCCGCGGTCTGGATACGGGCGCAGGCGTTCGGGCAGCCGTTGATGTTGATGGTGATCGGCTCGTCGAACTCCGGGATCCGGCGCTCCAGCTCGTCGATCAGGGTGGCGCCGCGCTGCTTGGTCTCGACGATGGCGAGCTTGCAGTACTCGATTCCGGTGCACGCCATGGTGCCCCGGCGGAACGGCGACGGGGTGACCCGCAGATCCAGTGCTTCGAGGCCGGCGGTCAGCGACGCGACCCGGTCCTCGGCCACATCGAGGACGATCATCTTCTGCTCGGCGGTGGTGCGCAGCCGGTCCGAGCCGTGGGCCCTGGCCAGCTCGGCGATCTTCGTCAGGGTGACGCCGTCGACCCGGCCGACCCGGGGCGCGAACCCGACGTAGAAGAGCCCGTCCCGCTGCCGGTGCACCCCGACGTGGTCGCGCCACCGCGCCACGGGCTGCTCGGGCGCGGGCCCGTCGACGAGCGCGCGCTCGAGGTACTCCTCCTCCAGGATCCGGCGGAACTTCTCCGTACCCCAGTCGGCGAGGAGGAACTTCAGCCGGGCGCGGGTGCGCAGCCTGCGGTAGCCGTAGTCGCGGAAGATCGAGATGACCCCGGTGTAGACGTCGGGGACCTCCTCCAGCGGCACCCAGGCGCCGAGGCGCTGGCCGATCTTGGGGTTGGTGGAGAGTCCGCCGCCCACCCACAGGTCGAAGCCGGGGCCGTGCTCGGGGTGGTTCACGCCGACGAAGGCGATGTCGTTGATCTCGTGGGCGACGTCCAGCGACGGCGAGCCGGAGATCGCCGACTTGAACTTGCGCGGCAGGTTCGAGAAGTCGGGGTTGCCCACGATCCGGCGCTGGATCTCGTCGATCGCGGGGGTGCCGTCGATGATCTCGTCCTCGGCGATCCCGGCGACGGGCGAGCCGAGGATGACGCGGGGGGTGTCACCGCACGCCTCGGTGGTGGAGAGCCCCACCTCTTCCAGCCGCCGCCAGATTTCGGGGACGTCCTCGATCCGGATCCAGTGGTACTGGATGTTCTGCCGGTCGGTGAGGTCGGCCGTACCGCGCGCGAACTCCTGCGAGATCTCGCCGATGACCCGCAGCTGCGCCGTGGTCAGCCGCCCGCCGTCGATCCGTACCCGCAGCATGAAGTACTTGTCGTCCAGCTCCTCGGGCTCCAGGATCGCGGTCTTGCCGCCGTCGATCCCGGGCTTGCGCTGGGTGTAGAGGCCCCACCAGCGCATCCGGCCGCGCAGATCGTTGGGGTCGATCGAGTCGAACCCCGCCTTGGAGTAGATCGTCTCGATGCGTGTCCGCACGTTGAGACCGTCGTCGTCCTTCTTGAACTGCTCGTTGCCGTTGAGCGGAGTGAAGTGACCCACGGCCCACTGGCCCTCGCCGCGGTGACGGCTCACCTTGCGACGGGGCGTGGGGGCGGACGGCTTTTCCGGGGTGGCGGCCATGACGAATACGTCCTTCGAGACATGCAGGAGCGCGGCTTTGAGCCACGCACTCACGTGGGAGACACGAGGATGCGCGGCAGGAGCAGGGAGAGTGATCGCGGCAGTGCTGGGAGTCCTCAGCAGGCCGGACAGATGGCGCTGGACATGCGGCCGAGGTCGACGTGAAGCCGACTCACCAAGGCAATTCCAGCGCGTGACATGAAGGAAGCGTGTCACGCGGATCTCGGGGCAGTCCACCATCTTCCAACATGTGGACACAGTCGTCTCGCATATCGAGAACGGACCTTCTTCGCAGTGTGCCCGTACGGTCACGGTGGGCCCGTACGCCCACGGCGGTCATGACGCCCACGGCCCGCCATGACCGGTCATGGCGGGGCATGACCGATTCCTTCAAGACCGTCCGGCCCCGCCCTTCCTACGGTGGAGCCATGACCACCACACCACATATTCCCCGTTTCGACTCGGTCGGCCTGGTCGTCTCCGACATGGCCGCCTCCCTCGCCTTCTACCGCCTGCTCGGCCTGGACCTCCCCGCCGACGCGGACACGGCCCCCCACGTCGAGGCGTCCCTGCCCGGCGGACTGCGTCTGCTGTGGGACACCGAGGAGACCGTACGGTCGTACGATCCCGGCTGGACCAGGCCCACCGGCGGCGAGCGGACCGGCCTCGCCTTCCGCTGTACGGGCCCCGCCGAGGTGGACGCCACGCACGACGCGCTGGTCGCGGCCGGGTACCGGAGCCACCTCACGCCGTGGGACGCCGTCTTCAGTCCTTGCCGCTCTTGTCGCGTCCGGTGATCCGGGACCGCAGGTCCTCCGGCGGCAGGAACTTGGACCAGCGCTCGGGGAACTCGGAGGGCATGTCGGGGTCGGTCACGTCGTCGTCCTGCACCCCGTCCGTCCCCTGCGGGTCGACGGTCGCGCGGGCGACCAGCTCGGCGGCGTGGGCGGCGCGCAGCCGGTCGTTGGCGGCGCGGGCCGCCGCCGTGGCGACCGAGGGCCAGACCCGGTCGATCGCGGCGTTGACGGCGGCGCCGACCAGGACGGCGAAGGCGGAGACCCCTATCCACAGCAGTACGGCGATCGGCGCGGCCAGCGAGCCGTAGATGGTGGGGCCCTCGACGGCGTTGGTCAGGTAGATACGGAGCAGGAAGCTCCCGAGCACCCACATCCCGAGGGCGACGAGCGCGCCGGGGACGTCCTCTATCCAGGGCGACCTGGCCGGTACGGAGACGTGGTACAGCGTGGTCAGGAAGGCGATGGACAGCACGATCACCACCGGCCAGTACAGGATGGAGACGACCTCCGTCCCCCAGGGGATCAGTTCGACGACCCGGTCGGGGCCGACGACCGCGAGCGGCAGCACCACGGCGCCGATCACCAGGGCCACCAGGAAGAGCAGGAAGGCGAGCAGCCGGGTCGCGACGATGCCGCGCCGGCCGTCGAGCCCGTACATCACGGTGATCGTGTCGATGAAGACGTTGACCGCGCGGGAGCCCGACCAGAGGGCGATGGCGAAGCCCAGGGACACCACATCGGGCCGGCCGCCCTGGGTGATGTCCTCCAGCAGCGGTTTGGCGATCTGGTTGACCCCCCGGTCGGAGAGCACGGTGCCGACGGCCGCCAGCGCGTTCTTCTCGAACGAGGCGACGGTGGCGGTATTGGTCCAGTCGTCCACGTAACCGAGCAGCCCGATCAGCCCGAGCAGCAGCGGCGGCAGCGAGAGCAGCGTGAAGAACGCCGCCTCGGCCGCGAGCCCCAGAATGCGGTACTCGATACACGAGTTGACGGTGTCCTTCAGCAGCAGCCAGGCCATCTTCCGCTTGGAGACGTTGCGGTAGAGGACTCGGGCCCGGTGGAGCCGACCCGTTGGCGGCTCGGGTGTTTCTTTTGCTGCCTGCACCTCCTTACCGTATCGGCATGGCAGCCAGCACCCACACAGTGACCAATCAGGTTCCGCCCCTGGTCGGATACGACGTTTTCGGTACGGACCAGGTCCTCACCGAAGCCGTCGAACGGCACAGCGCCCCCGCCCTGCTCGACACCGTCCGCGCGGAGCTGACGGCGCTCGGCACGGCGGCCGGATCCGCCGAGGTCCAGGAGTGGGGTGCGCTGGCCAACGAGAACCCGCCGAAGCTGCGCACCCACGACCGGTACGGCAACCGGATCGACGAGGTCGACTTCCACCCGGCCTGGCACCAACTGCTCGGCGGGGCCGTCTCCGCCGGGCTGACCGACGCCTGGGGACGGCCGGACGGCCACCTGCGGCGCGCGGCCGGTTTCCTGGTGTGGTCCCAGGCGGAGGCGGGCCACGGCTGCCCGGTGTCGATGACCCACGCGGCGGTGCCCGCGCTGCGCGCCGAGCCGGAGCTGGCGGCCGAGTGGGAGCCGAGGCTGACCTCGCACCGGTACGCACCGGGGCTGCTGCCCGCCGCCGCCAAGGCCGGTGCGCTGCTCGGGATGGGCATGACGGAGAAACAGGGCGGCAGCGACGTACGCGCCAACACGACGGCGGCGCTCCCGCTGGACGTGGCCGGGGAGTATCTGCTCACCGGGCACAAGTGGTTCTGCTCGGCGCCGATGTGCGACGGCTTCCTCGTCCTGGCACAGGCGCCCGGCGGGCTCACCTGCTTCCTCGTGCCCCGGGTCCTGCCGGACGGGACGCGCAACGTGTTCCGTATCCAGCGCCTCAAGGACAAGCTGGGCAACCGCTCCAACGCCTCGGCCGAGGTCGAGTTCGACGGGACCTGGGCCCGCCGGGTCGGCGAGGAGGGGCGCGGGGTGTCCGTCATCATCGGGATGGTGGCGGCGACCCGGGTCGACTGCGTGCTCGGTTCGGCCGCGCTGATGCGCCAGTCGGTGGCCCAGGCGGTGCATCACGCCACGTACCGGAGCGCGTTCGGCGGGGAGCTGATCGACAAGCCGCTGATGCGCAACGTACTGGCGGATCTGGCGCTGGAGTCGGAGGCGGCCACCACGCTCGGGCTGCGGCTGGCGGCGGCCCAGGACGCGGACACCGACGCGGAACGGGCCTTCCTGCGGCTGGCGGTGCCCGCCGCCAAGTACTGGGTGACCAAGCGCTGTACGCCGGTCGTCGCCGAGGCCCTGGAGTGTCTGGGCGGCAACGGCTACGTCGAGGAGTCGGGCCTGCCCCGGCTGCTGCGCGAGTCCCCGCTCAACTCGATCTGGGAGGGCTCGGGGAACGTACAGGCCCTCGACGTGCTGCGGGCGCTCCAGCGGGAGCCCGACGCGCTGAACGCCTTCCTCCAGGAGATCGGCCGGGCCCGCGGCGCCGATCACCGGCTGGACGCCGCGATCAAGGACCTGCTGACCGAACTGGCCGACCTGTCGGGGATCGAGGCGCGCGCCCGGCGGCTGGTGGAGCGCATGGCGCTGGTGCTCCAGGGCTCGCTGCTGGTGCGGTGGGCGCCGCCCGAGGTGGCGGATCTGTTCTGCGCGTCGCGGCTCGGCCGCGACTGGGGTACGGCCTTCGGCACGCTGCCCGCCACCCTGGATCTGGCCTCGGTGGTGGAGCGGGCCCGGCCCGTCTGACCGGGGCGCGAGTGCCAGAGGGGGTGCCGCGCCGACACGGCACCGCCTCTGACGTGTAGTCATTTTCGAGCGGTCGCGGGTCATCTGCCAGAGTTGCAAGCGGTTGCACGACCGATGATCAGAAGATACCGCTGGTTACAGGGGGGTGGCTCGATGGGGAACGTACCGTCGGGGGGCGTACGGCAGGGGAACCCGAGGCTCGATCTGGCACGGCTCATGGCCATGGACCAGGTGAGGGCGGCCCAACTGCTCCGGCAGGCACGGGACGCCGCCCTCGCCGGAAAACAGCCGCCGGTCGCTCCCCGGCCGGTGATCGACGCGTCCTGGCAGCGGGTGCTGCGGATGGGAATCGACCCCGAGCGGCCGCTCGACGAGGTGGCCACGCTGGAGCGGGACGAGCTGGAGCACCGGCGCCGCGCCTCCGCGCTCGGCGAGACGGTGCGCATACTCAGCGAGTCCCTCGGCGGGATCGTCGACGCCTCGCGCCAGATCATGGTGGTGAGCGACGCCGAGGGCCGGGTCCTGTGGCGGGAGGGCAGCGTCGGGGTGCTCCGCCGAGCCAGCGGGATCCGGCTGGAGGAGGGCGCGGCCTGGTCGGAGCGGGCCACCGGGACCAACGCCATCGGTACGGCGCTGACCCTGCGCAGACCCGTACAGGTCCACTCCGCCGAACACTTCCTGGACACCCTGCGCGACTGGACCTGCGCGGCGGCCCCGGTGCACGACCCCCGGGACGGGCGGCTGCTGGGCGTCGTCGATGTGAGCGGCCCCGCGGGGGGCTTCCACCCGACGACCCTGGCGCTGGTCAGCTCGGTCACCCGGCTCGCCGAGAGCGAGTTGCGCGAGCGGCACGGCCGGACCGTCGAGCGGCTGCGCTCGGTGGCGGCGCCGATCATGTGCCGGCTGGGCGGGCGCGCCCTGGCCGTCGACGCGCACGGCTGGACGGCGGCCGTCACCGGCATGGCCCCCATGGACCGGCTGCCGCTGCCGAAGTCATTCCGGGCCGGCCGGGTCTGGCAGCCCTCGCTGGGCATGTGCACGGTGGAGCCGCTGCCCGGCGGCTGGCTGATCCAGGTGGACGAGGAGCGGCGGCCCGGCGGCGAGCCGAACCGCGTGGTGCTGGACCTGAGCCGCCCCCGCCGCTGGTCGGTCGCCGTGTCGGGCCCCGCCGGAAGCTGGTCGCAGGAGCTGACCCCGCGCCACGCCGAGCTGCTCTACGTACTGGCGGTACGCAGGGACGGCCGCAGCGCGGCGGAGCTGGCCGCCGACGTCTTCGGCGACCCGACCCGCACGGTGACGGTACGGGCCGAGATGTCCCGCGTACGCCGTCATCTGTCGGGGGTGCTGGCGCACCGGCCGTACCGGTTCAGCGAGGAGGTGGAGGTGGAGGTGGTCACCCCGGAACGCCTCGCGGACCTGCTGCCGCACTCCACGGCCCCGGCGGTGCTGAACGCGCGGGGCCTGCCGTACCCGTCCTGACCGGGGTACCCCTCTGACCGGCGTATCCCTCCTGACCGGCTTGGAGTACGAATCGGCCATATGTTCTCCTGGGCGTATGACCATCGCCGCGACCTCTGTGACCACCTGGCACCTGGAGCAGACCTCCCCCGCCGACCTGCGGCCCGCCACGCGGACCCCGGGTGAGGTACGGATCGTACGGGCCGAGGTGCCCTCTCCCGAGTACAGCCGGTTCCTGTACGCGTCGGTCGGCCAGGACGTCAGCTGGACCGACCGGCTCTCCTGGCCCCCCGAGCGCTGGCACGAGACCCTGAACCGGCCCGGTGTCGAGACCTGGGTGGCGTACGAGAAGGGCACCCCGGCCGGATACCTCGAACTGGAGGCGCAGCCGGACGCGACGGTCGAGATCGTCTACTTCGGCCTGCTCCCGGTCTTCCGAGGCCGCCGCATCGGCGGCCACCTGCTGTCGTACGGCGTCGCCCGCGCCTGGGACCTGGCCGAACGCTGGCCCGAGCTGACCCCCACCCAGCGGGTCTGGCTGCACACCTGCTCCAAGGACGGCCCGCACGCGATGGACAACTACCTGCGCCGAGGTTTCCGGCTCTTCGACACGAAGACCGAGCCGGACCCGGCCGCCTGAGCGCCCGGGTCCGCCGGGGTCCGTCCGGGTCCACTCTGCCGGTCAGCCCCGGGCGAGCCCGCCATCGCCGCCGACCGCCGTGACGAAGGCGGCCCAGGCGGCGCGGGAGACGCGGGCGGCGGGGAGGGTCCGGTCCTTGGTGTCGCGGAAGGCGATGCCGGTGGTGGGTAGCGGCGCGACTTCGACGCACCTGCCGTCGCCGGCAGTGTAGGAACTCGTGCGCCAGGCGGCGGACGTGAGATCGGCAGCGTACTGATTGGCCAGCTCATTCATTTCTGCCCAGCTCTTTCTCGATGTCTTCGATCAGCTTCCGGCTATCGTCCTCCGGGAGCGCGGCCCTGGACAAGCCGATAAGCAGGCGGCTCAAGCGCTTGAGGACCAGCGGATCGTCACGGTAGACGGCGGTGTTCTCTGCCGAGTCAGTGAAGGCGACGTCTGCTTCGGAGTCTCTGCCTATATCCGAGCTGAACAGGATGAACGTCCCTGTGGTGATTCCCCTTTCACCCGCATGGAAGGGGATGACTCTGATCCGGACGTTGTCCGATGCGGAGACGTCAAGCAGATGCCGCAACTGTCCGCGCATGACATCAGCGCCGCCGACGAGCATGCGCAGAGCTGCCTCGGCGAGCACAACGTTGAGGATCAACGGTTCTTTCTCGTGAAGTCGTTCCTGCCGACGCATCCTCACCTCGACGAGGCTGTCCACCTGGTCGGGACCGAAAACGGAGACGCCGATGCCCGTCACCGCGCGTGCGTAGTCGTCGGTCTGGAGAAGCCCGGGGATCAGGGTCGACTGATACTCGGAGGACTCGACTGCCTCCGCCTCGTACGCAAGGAACTCGGCGTAGTTGAGGCTGATCACATCGCTGAACGCGTGCCACCAAGGTGGGACGCGTTGGCGTCCCTTGATCATCAGTGACGTGAGTTCGGAGAGCAACGGCTCCTCAACCGAGAACAGCTCCATGAGCCCGTCGAAGTCCTTCTTCGTGCAGCCGCGTTTTGCGTTCTCTATACGACTGACCTTGGAGTTATGGCAGTTGAGGTGTGCTCCAACCTCTTCAGTGGTGAGCCCGTGCTGATCGCGAAGCTTATGCAGCGCAGCGCCCAGCCGTCGGCGTGCGGTAAGCGGGCTCACGCTGGCAACAACCGCCATCGCTCCTCCATCTCCCTTGTCCGTGAATGTGGTTGAGGCTACCGCTTCGTCCCCCTCCAGCTAAGCGGTCTCCCTCTAACGGGTGGCGCCACGCATTAGTTTGGCAGATCTGCCACGCAATGGCTTGACGTTCCGATGAAGCGTCCCACACCATGAGGCGCTGTCACGCAGTGCACTCAAAGCGTGACCAACCGTTGATCAACTCTGCTCTGGAGTCGAAGAGGGCCTGGAGGCGTCATGTCACCCCCCAACACACAACGTCCCGATCACCAGTACCGCTTACTGCTGACCGTCCGTCCGGCCGAACTGCCCGGTATCCGGCGCAAGATCGGTGCCCGGCTGGGCTGTTGGGGACTGGAGGACCTGGCGGGTGACACCTGCGTGATCGTCACGGAACTGCTGGCCAATGTGCACCGGCACGCCGACGGCCGGGCGGTGTTGCTGCTTCAGAAGTGGCCGGACCGGCTCGTGATCACGGTCAGTGACCGGTCCGGGGAGTTGCCCGTGGTCAAGGAGCCGGACTGGGCCGCCGAGTCGGGCCGGGGGCTGTGTGTCATCGCGGCGCTGGCGGACTGGTGGAGGGCCGAGCCCACCGCGACGGGCAAGGACATCAGTGCGTCGCTGATGTACCCGGAGACGGTCAAGGTCCCGTCGTGAACGGGGAGTTCACCCCGGAAGAGCTGTGGGAACTCGCCGCGTGGGCTACCGGTTACTGCTTCCGGTGCGACGAATACACCGAGGTGACGGTTGTCGGGGAGTCGGTCACGGACGCCGGAACCAGCTCGTTGAGCGCGTGCAGGTTGTGCCACTGGCGGCTGTACGAAATGCACTGGCTCAGCGTCCTCCGTACGTCCGGAGCACCGCAGCCGCAGCCGTTGTCGCCGTAGCCCGTCCACGAATCGGAGAACTGACGTGATACCCGAGACGCCGGAGTCCGATCGGCACAGCCTGCGCATCGGAATGATCGTCTTCGACAAGCGACAGGACATGGTCGCCGAAGTCATCGCTTTCACCGGCCCGTTGGTCCACCTGATCCGCCCCTCGGGGCTCCACTGGTACACGTCCTGGGTCTCGCTGCGGCCCGGGACACCGTACGAGCGACGCCAGATCGCGGCCCTCGCCAAGTTGCACCGTCAGCGCCAGCCGAGGCGGTGACCCGTCCCGGGTGAGTGCTGGGGCGGCGGGCTGTGCGAGCGGCCTTGGATCGCCGCAGGATTCAGGGGAAGCGAAGGGGGTAATTTCAGTCACGTGTCCGCATCGGCTTCGCTACGCTTCATACCTCAGCGTCCGGAAAGGCAGGGGTCCTGTGGCGTCCCAAGTAACGATCAATGAAGGTGTGTTGTGGGTGGATGGTGAGGCGTATCCGCTGCGCAACATCTCCCACGTCGGCCAGAGACAGCTGACCGTCGACAAGGCCGCCGCGTGGAAGCAGTTCATCCTCCGGACCATCGGCTGGTTGATCCTGGGCGGCACTCTCGCCGCCCTGATGGACAACGTGGGAACAATCATTTTCCTCGCCGTCGAGGCGCTTCTGATCTGGAAGTTGGTCTCAGCCCTGGGGAAGCCCCCGGTATACGGCCTGGTCCTGAACACCTCCGGCATCCAGCATGAGGCCATCTGGTCCACGCGGCATGAGGAGATCCAGCAGCTGGTCTACGAGATCACCAAGGCGATCGGCAACCCCGACGTCGCGCAGACGATCATCAACGTGGAACACGTGGTGCAGGGCGACGTCATCAAGCAGTACGGCGCGAACGCCATTGGCAAGGCCGTTCACAGCGGCAGCGGAAGCATTGGGGGATCATGAGCGGCGACTATATTCAGCAGTACGGCGCGGGCAGCATCGGCAAGGCCGAGCACACCGGTTCCGGTGACATCGTGGCCGGAGGCAAGACCGTCGGCTCGACTGCGGGAGGGCCCGCGGTGGAGGCCCTCCTGCGGGAGATCGAGAAGCTGCGCCCGCACCTGGGCGAGAACGACCGGGCAGAGGTGGACGCGGCGGCCGACTCGATCGCCGAGGAGACATCGTCGGAGGGCCGGCGTGGCCTGGTGCAGCGCATCTCGGGTATCGCGGCGCTGGTTGGCGAGGTGGGCGTACCGGTGATCACGGCTGCGAGGGCACTGCTGGCGGGCTGAGGCGGCCGGTCGGTCCGAGTTCCCGAAGCAATGGGGCGTGTCCCGGGTGTGCCCGGGACACGCCTTGGCCGTACTGGGGGCAGTGCGGCCATGGGACGTGCTGGTGGGGGACCGCTCTTAAAGATCCCAGTGCCAGGCATGCCCGTCCGGAGCCGTGTAACTGACCGTTTGGCTGTCCGGCGTGGCGCTGATGGTGAACCACTCCCGGCGTGGCCTGTGGAGACCGAGCCAGTGTTCACGCGCCTTCTCGATCGGCTCCCACAGGTCCCGCCGCCCGGAGACGATCACTGTCGCGCCAGGTCCCGAAGCGCGGTCCGAGACGCGCGCGTATGACTCGTCGTGTGGGTCGAAGAGGGTGGTCACGTGGGTGCCGTCCGGTTCGCGGTGGTGGTCGCGAACCATGCTCTCGGACATGTGCGGTTGGGCGAAGAACGAGAAGGTCCAGTCGTCCAGAACACTCCCCGACACGTCCGACGTGCGCTGTGTGCCCGTCATGGACCTCGGAATCTTCGGGGCTTGCCAGGAGTCGGACAGCAGAGGCATGAACGAGGCCGGTGTGTGCAGGACCCGTCCGGCCGCCGTTCCGTCGGAGAACTTCTGGAGCCAGGCGATCGAGCCCCCGGCGGTGGTCGCCCTGGATACATGCGGTTCGCACGCCACCGTTCGGGCGGGTAGGTCAGGAATGGTGTGATCCGTGAGGGTCCTCGGTTCCACGGGGTGGGGCCGGGATTCCATAACGCGTGCGTGATCGCTGTACGGGTCGTAGATCCGCCCGGCGAAGCAGCCAGCACGGAAGGCGGCGTCTCCGTGGTCACGGCAGGGACATCGCCGAACCGGTAGAACTCGATCGTGGCGACATCATCCTCTGAGTACTCCCATGTGCCCCCCTCGGGCACACTTCCGTGGTGGATACCGAGAGACGGGCCGCGCACCAGGTGCGCGGCCCGTCCGGGGTGGGGGGAATGCAGTGGGGAAGGGTTAGAAGACGCTCACGCCATAGGTGTTGAGGGCCTCCACGACCGGCTGGAAGAACGTGGTGCCGCCGGAGGTGCAGTTGCCGCTGCCGCCCGAGGTCAGGCCCAGCGCGGTGGTGCCGGCGAAGAGGGCGCCGCCGCTGTCGCCGGGCTCTGCGCAGACGTTGGTCTGGATCAGGCCGGAGACGATGTCACCGCCGCCGTAGTTGACGGTCGCGTTGAGCGCGGTGACCGTACCACTGTGGAGGCCGGTGGTGGAGCCGCTGCGCTGTACTCTCTGGCCGACGGTGGGGTTGGCGGCCGAAGTAATGTCCTGGTACGAGCCGTTGTACAGGGAGACCCGGCCGTCGGCGAGCGCCGAGGTGCTGTTGATCAGGCCGTAGTCGTTGGTCGGGAAGCTGCTGCCGGCCCGGGAGCCGAGCGTGGCCGTCTGTCCGGAGTTGGTGTACCAGGTGGAGCTGACGTCGGTGCAGTGGCCCGCGGTCAGCGCGTAGTACGTGGAGCCGCTGCGGACGTTGAAGCCGAGGGAGCAGCGCCCGCCGCCGCCGGCGTAGATGGCCTCGCCGCCCGCGATGAGCTTGGAGAACGTGCCCTCGGTGTGCTTGATGGTGATGCCTGCGGCGGTGTCCGCGACGGATGCCTTGATCCGGTTGATCTCGGCGTCGGTGACCGTGTTGTCGACGGTGACGACGATCTTGCCGGACGCCTTGTCCGTGTACCAGGCCGTACCGGCGATGTCCGCGTCGCCGACGGCGTCGTTGGCGACGGCCAGCTGGGCCGTGGTGGGGGCGGGGGCCGGCGCGGGCAGGGCGACGGCGCTCGGGGCCGCAAGCGCGACAGCGGTCACCAGACCCGAGGCGACGGCGATGAGCCGTGCTCGTCGGGATGCCGCGCCGAGGGGGGAGAAGCGCTTGAAGGTCACAGAATCCTCCGTAAGTGGGGGAAGTACGCGGCCCGCTGGGTGGGCGGGCCACAGTTGTGCGGTCGTGCACCGTCCTTCGTTTTAGCCGTGCACCTGTCAAAACCGCACGTCTGAAGCCTCGGCTCCGTTTGCTCCGGAGACAAGGCCGACTTCTGGCCCTGGGTGATGGACCGAGCGTCACCGGGGTGAATTCGGGACGAATTTCCGCGCCGGGTGCCGCCGTGGCCCGGGTGGGACGGGTCCGCTGTCCTGCTCGGTGGGGGCTATACGTAACACCCTGGGCGCCACGGGGATTTTCGGTGGGAGATGGTCAATGTCCTTTCCCTGCAAGGGCTTTGGCGACTGACGCCATTCGGCCATGCGGTAGGGATGGTGCGATCGCACATAGGTCGCCATGGGTGGTGAGGGTGTGACGTGATGAGTCTTGTGTTCCGGGATGGTGAGGGCGGACGGCCGTTGTCTACGCGCGGCACTCGTCCACTTGTGCGAGGTACCACCGAAATGCACCCGAGTTGATCATGGCCGAATCTTTACCATCTCAAGGGGGAACGGATACGGAATGCCGCCGAACCGCCCGCGCTTCGCCGCTCCTGACCACTCCTCGGCGGCCGGTGACCCGTACCTGACGACCCGTACCTGATGCGTACGGACGAGGCGCGGATCAGGTACGGATCACGGCCGTTCCGGAACGACCCCTACAGTGCGCTGTACACCGCGTCGATCAGCGCCATCTTGCGCGGATCGTTCGCGATCTCCGACCCCATCCGGTTCGGTACGTAACCGATGGCGACCCCGCCCTCCGGGTCCGCGAGCCCGAAGGAGCCGCCGAAGCCGTCATGGCCGAGCGCCCTCGGGTTGGGACCGTAGGCTCCGTTCGGACCGCTCAGCCAGAGCCCGAGGGCCAGCTCCGTCTCATGGCCGAAGGCAGCCCCGACCAGCCGGTCGTAGCACTTTCCCTGGCCCGCGCGGACCCGCTCGACGGTCTCGGGGGAGAGCACGCGGTGGCCGCCGGACAGACCGCGCGTGGCGAGGATTCCGTACAGCCCGGCGATCCCGCGCGCCGTGGCGTGGCCGTTCGCCGCCGGGATCTCGGCGGCCCGCCAGGCGGCCGTGTTGGCCTCGTCGGCGCCGGTCACCGGGTTGCTCAGAGCGGCCAGTACGACCGGCTCCAACTGGGCGTAGATGGCGGCCTGTTCGCTGCTGATCGGCGCCGGGGTGTGTACCAGTTCGGCGACGCGCCCGGCCTCCTCCTCGGGCAGTCCGATGGTGAAGTCGATGCCGAGCGGCTCGGCTATCTCCTGGCGCAGGAACGCGCCGGGCAGCAGTCCGGTGACCCGCCTGATCACCTCACCGACCAGGAAGCCGAAGGTCAGCGGGTGATAGCCGGACTGAGTACCGGGCTCCCACCAGGGCTCCATAGCGGTGATCCGGGAGGTCGTCAGCTCCCAGTCGTAGAGCTGCTCCAGCGAGTGCGGTTCGCGCAGCGCGGCCAGCCCGGCGCGGTGCGAGAGCAGCTCCCGTACGAGGACGGACTCCTTGCCCGCCGCCGCGAACTCCGGCCAGTACGTGGCGACCGGCGCGTCCGGGTCGAGGAGCCCCCGGTCGATCAGCAGATACGCGCACAGGGCCGTCGCGCCCTTCGTCGTCGACCACACGTTGGCCACGGTCTCCCGCTCCCACGGCCTGCTGCGCGCGGTGTCGGCCCAGCCGCCCCACAGGTCGGCCACGCTCTCCCCGTCGACCAGTACGGTCACGGCGGCGCCCAGTTCGTCGCGCTCGCGGAAGTTCTGCTCGAAGGCGGCGCGTACGGCGGCGAACCGTTCGTCGCAGTGCCCCTGGATCCGGGGTACGGGCTGTGTCATCGGTCGCTCCATGGTTCCGGCCAGGCCGGGTGGCCTGCGGTGATCCGGCTGCTCGGAACGTACCGACTGCTCGGATCGGTGCGGAAGGTGGGGTGCCGGTACAACGGGCTTGTGTTCAAGGGTAGTTGGTGCCTTCTGTCCCCCCGCGGTCCGCTCGCGGTGCCGGGAGGGCGCGTCGTCGTCGGCGCACCGCGCCGAGCGCTGCACGTCGCCCGCCGTCGCGGATCCGTGGTGATACTGGTGGAAAGTCCGTGATCCGCGGTCCGTGATCCGCAGCCCGCAGCCCGCAGCCCGCAGCCCGCAGCCCGCAGCCCCGAGACTTGAACCCGATCCCCCTGAACCCCGACCCCTCGAACCCCGAACCCCAAGGAGGAGACCGCCATGAGCGACCTCCAGATTCTCGCCGTCGTGGCCGTCCTGCTGGTGGCGCTCACTCTCGGTGTCGCGATCACCCTGACCGTACGGCTCGTCCGGACCCGTAAGGCGCTGAGCGAGGCGGGCCTCCCGGTCACCAAGCGCTGGGTGTTCTGGGCGGCCCTCGCCTATCTGGTGTTCCCGGTCGATGTGCTGCCCGACCCGGTGTTCATCGACGACATCGGGGTCCTGCTGCTGGCGCTGCGTTCGATGCGCTCCTCGGCCGGCTCCTCGGCCAAGGAGGGGGAGCGGCTGCCGGCCAAGGGATGATCGCATCGCGCTATTACAGTTTCAGCGGATGTCCATCCCGGCACGAGAGGTTTCAGTGACTCAGCACGCGTACCCGGACGGCAAGGGTGTCCACGGACTCGGCAGCGGTGCCCATGGCGACGACTGGTGGCGGGAATCCGTTGTCTACCAGGTCTACGTCCCCAGTTTCGCCGATGCGGACGGCGACGGAATGGGCGACCTCCGGGGCATCGCCGACCGGCTCGACCATGTCGCGCGGCTCGGCGCGGACGCCGTCTGGCTCACGCCGTTCTACCGTTCCCCGCTGGCGGACGGCGGCTACGACGTCGCCGACTACCGGGACGTGGACCCACGCCACGGCACCCTCGACGACTTCCGTGCGCTGCTCGCGCGGGCGCGGGTGCTCGGGCTGCGGACCATCGTCGACATCGTGCCCAACCACTGCTCCGACCGGCATCCGTGGTTCACCGAGGCGCTGGCGTCCGCGCCGGGATCGGCGGCGCGCGACCGGTTCGTCTTCCGGGACGGCCGGGGCGCGGACGGCGCCGAGCCGCCCGCCGACTGGCAGTCGAAGTTCGGCGGCGCGGCCTGGACACGGGTCCCGGACGGTCAGTGGTACATGCATATCTTCGCGGCCGAGCAGCCTGATCTGAACTGGGAGAACCCGGACGTCGTCGCCGACTTCGAGCGCACCCTGCGCTTCTGGCTCGACCTCGGCGTGGACGGTTTCCGTATCGATGTCGCCCACGGGCTGCGCAAGGACCTCGCCCCGCCGCTGCGCGACACGCGCGGTGGCGACAGCGTCTCCCTCAACTCCCCGCCCAGCGGCGAGAACCACCCCTTCTGGGACCGCGACGAGGTGCACGACATCTACCGCGTGTGGCGGAAGATAACCGACTCGTACGTCCCCGCCCGGATCATGGTCGCCGAGGCGGGCGTCAGCGCAGCCCGGCTGCCGCTCTACACCCGGCCCGACGAACTCCACCAGGCGTTCAACTTCTTCCATCTGCGCTGCCCGTGGGATGCCGACTCCTTCCGGAACGTCATCGACACCTCCCTCCGGGGCGCGGCCCCCACCGGATCCCTGCCGACCTGGGTGCTCTCCAACCACGATGTGGTACGCCACCGCACCCGGTACGCGCTGCCCGCGGGCACCGATGTCCCCGCCTGGCTGCTGACCGGTGGCAACACCCCCCGGCCCGATGAGGAACGCGGTCGTCGCCGCGCGCGGGCCGCCGCGCTGCTGACTCTGGCGCTGCCCGGTACGACCTACCTCTACCAGGGAGAGGAACTGGGGCTGCCCGAGGTGGCCGACCTACCGGAGGACGCGCTGCGCGACCCGATGTGGGAGCGCACCGGACACGCCCTGAAGGGCCGCGACGGCTGCCGGGTGCCGCTGCCGTGGACGGCGACGGGATCCTCGTACGGCTTCGGACCCGGCGGCAGCTGGCTGCCGCAGCCCGAGGGGTGGGGCGACCACTCGGTCGAGGCGCAGACGGGCCGGCCGGACTCGTTCCTGGAGCTGTACCGTACGGCGCTGGCGCTGCGCCGGGGTTTCCGCGGCGACGAGAGCTTCGCCTGGCTGCCGTCGGCCCCGGGCGAGCTGGCTTTCGCGAAGGGCGCGGGCCTGGTGTGCCGGGTCAATCTCTCCGGTGAGCCGCTGCCCCTGACCCTGCCCGCCGGTACGAGCCTGCTGCTGTCCAGCGACGCGCCGGCGACGACCGAGGACGGGAGCGGCCCGCTGATCCCCGTGGACACGGCGGTCTGGCTCGATGCCCGGGGGATGTGACCCGTACCGCCGTACTGAACCGACGGTCCTGAACCGCGCTGAACACACTGAACCCACTGCCGTACTGAACCGCGCCGACCGTACGGCGAAGGCCCGTCGGCCGGGTGCGGCTGACGGGCCTTCGTGCGGGGTGCCGACCTGGCGGGGAGAGCGGCCCCGTCATGTCGCGTACGTACGCGTGGGTTACGGCTGGGCCGGGGCGTACTTCGGGTTCTGGCCGTGCGCGTTCGGGGCCTGCTCACCCTCGAGGACGAGGAAGACGAGGAAGACGATCCAGCCCACCAGCGGTACCAGGTTGATGAGCAGCCACCAGCCGCTCCGGCCGGTGTCGTGCAGACGGCGCACGGAGACGGCGAGGGTGGGGACGAGGATGCCGAGGGAGTAGACGTTGCCGAGGAAGTTCACCCCGAGCACGGTGTCGAGGATGGCCAGTACCAGGGCGGCGAGGACGCTGAAGAGGGTGAACATCCAGTATTCCTGGCGGCGCGCGCGCCCGCTGAACGCGGCGTAGTTCTTCAGGACATGCAGGTACCAGTTCATGTGATTCCCCCAGGGACGCAGAAGTGCGAGAAGGCGTTTTAAGCCAAGGTGTGCAGAACATAAGTGGCTTGAACTGCACGGGTCAAGTTGTTATCGAACGCCCCTCGGGCACCTCCCGCCCCGATGCCTCCCGCTCCCCCTCGCGGAGATCCGCGCGGGAGTCGGAAGCGCCCGGATCCATCCGGAAACGGCGGGAAATCGGCTACCGGTGGAAGCCTCTCCCGCGCTCGTGACGGACACGTGAACGGCTACGGAAAACGTCGGTGTGTTTTTCCGCGAAGTCCCCGGTGGCGGCCTTGCCGGAGCCCATCTCCCCACCGGCCGGAGGACAACGGGTTTCACGTTGTCGCGATCAACTCCGAACAAGACGGCCGTGGCGCACGTAATGAACAGGCAAGCAGGCCGGAACGGGCGCGATGACGGACGAAGGACGGACGAGATGACCGCAATCACCAAAAGCGGGCGGAGCACCAGTCGAAGGCGCGGTGTCGCCCTGCTCACGAGTGGAGCGCTGGCCGCGGGAGCGGTGACCGCCTTCGGCGTGGCAGCCCTGGCACCGCAGGAGGCGAGCGCTTCCAGCCACCGCGAGGCCCCCCTGATCTCGGGGACGCCGCAGTACGACAACACGGATCTGTACGCGTTCGTCAGCCCGGACCACAAGGACACCACGACGATCGTGGCGAACGTCCTGCCGTTCCAGGAGCCGACGGGCGGCCCGAACTTCTTCCCGTTCGCCAACGACGCCCAGTACGACATCCACATCGACAACAACGGCGACGCCCAGGACGACCTGGTGTTCCGCTACACGTTCAAGGACCACCGCAAGAACGAGCACACGTTCCTGTACAACACGGGCGTGGTGAAGAGCCTGTACGACGAGACCCTCAACTTCACCCAGACCTACGAGATCGAGCTGCTGCGCCTGGAGCACGGCAAGGTCGTCTCGAAGCACGCCCTCGCCAAGGACGTACCGGTCGCCCCGTCCAACGTCGGCAAGGCGTCGATGCCGGACTACGAGAAGCTCCGCAACCAGGCCGTCAAGAAGATCACCGGCGGCTTCAAGACCTTCGCGGGCCAGGCCGACGACCCGTTCTTCGCCGACCTGCGCGTCTTCGACCTGCTGTACGGCGCGGACCTGTCGGAGGTCGGCAACGACACTCTCAAGGGCTACAGCACCAACTCGATCGTCCTCCAGGTGCCGACCTCGTACATCCAGGAGTCGAAGAAGCAGCCGATCGTCGGCATCTACACCACGACCCAGCGTCAGAACGCCTACGGCGACTACGCCCAGGTCTCCCGGCTCGGCATGCCGCTGGTCAACGAGGTCGTCAACCCGCTGAAGGACAAGGACAAGTTCAACGCGTCCAAGCCCGAGAACGACGCGGACTTCCTGAAGAACGTCACCGAACCGGAGCTCCCCAAGCTCATCGAACTGATCTACAAGATCAAGGCCCCGGCCGAGCCGCGCGACGACCTCGTCTCGGTATTCCTGACCGGCGTCAAGGACCTCAACCAGCCGCCGTACGTCAAGCCGTCCGAGATGCTGCGCCTCAACACCTCCATCGAGCCCGCCAAGGACCCGAAGCGGCTCGGTGTGCTCGACGGTGACACCGCCGGCTTCCCCAACGGCCGTCGGCTGTCGGACGATGTGATCGACATCGCGCTGCGCGTCGTCGAAGGTGAACTCCTCGGCCAGAAGACCGACTTGAGCGACGGCGTCGACGCCGACGACAAGGGCTTCGAGAAGAAGTTCCCGTATGTCGCGCTGCCCACCTCCGGCTCCGATGTCCGGGGCTCCGGAGCGGAGACCAAGTCCGCGGCCGGGTTCGCGGGCGGGATGACCTCGTTCGCCTCCGGCTGGAGCAACGACAAGGTGATGCTCGTCTCCGCCGCGTCCGGCGCCCTCGTGGTGATGGTGGTCGGTGGCGGAATGATGTTCCTGCGCTCGCGCCGCGCCGAGCGTCAGTTCCGCTGACCCCGGCTGTCCGGGCGTCCGGGCCGTGAACCGGCCGGGCCGCCCGGCCGCTCCGCGGCCCGGCCCGGCGCCGTAACCCATCACCCCACGGCATGGCCGGGGCCCCACCGAGAACACTGAGGAAGGCGAGAGGCGATGCTCGTACGGAAGCCGCGGTTCACGCGGGTGCGTGAACAGGGTGAGGCCACCGGCCGGACCCCGCGCCGGCGCTGGCGGATCGCGGCGGTCGTGGCGGTGGCCATGGGTCTCACCGCCACCTCGGTGGTGCTCGGAGCGGGCGGGGGCACGGACACGGAGACCCGGGCCCGCCCCGCCCTCGCGGCGGACGTACCCGTCGAGCGGCTCGCGGCGGGAACCCTCACCCAGAGCATCGAGTCCCTCCAGAAACACCTCAGGGCACAGCCCGAGGATGCCACCGGCTGGGCGACGCTGGGCGCCGCCTATGTCGAACAGGCGCGCACCAGCGGCGATCCGACCCGCTACCCGCAGGCGGAGAAGGCGTTCGCGCGGTCGCTGAAGCTGAAGTCCGCCGCCGACAACGACACCGCGCTCGCCGGCCGGGCAGCGCTGGCCGCCGCCCGCCATGACTTCGGTACGGCGCTCGCCGAGGCGGACCGGGCGCTGCGCGTCAATCCGTACAGTGAACGCGCCCTGTCCAGCCGGGTCGACGCCCTCGTCGAACTCGGCCGCTACGCCGAGGCGCGCGAAGCCGTCGAACTCGCCGACCAACGGCGCCCCGGCATACCGGTCTTCACCCGGTTCGCCTATGTCCTGGAGCTGACCGGCGACCCGAAGGGCGCGCGCGAGGTGCTGCTGCGCGCGCAGAACTCCGCTTTCGGCAACGCCGATGTGGCGTACGTCGCCACCGCGCTCGGCCAACTCGCCTGGAGCCAGGGGCAATACGACCGGGCGCTCGGCCACTACGCGGCCGCCCTGCGCGCGGAACCCAAGAACCTGGCGGCACTTGAGGGCCGGGGCCGCACCTACGCGGCACAGGGAAAGACCGGGCGCGCGCTGGCCGATCTCGAAGAGGTCGTCCAGCGCTACCCGCTCCCCGGTCAACTCGCCGCCCTCGGCGAACAGCTGGAGGCGGGCGGAGACCGCGACCGCGCCGAGGAGAACTACGAACTCGTCAGTATGTGGACGAAGTTGGCCCGCGCCAACGGCGTCGCCACCGACTTGGAGTCCGCCCTCATCGAGGCCGACCACGGCGACAGGGCCGAGGCGCTGAAGTCCGCGCGCGCCGAGTGGTCCCGCCGCGAGAGCGTCCACACGGCCGACGCGCTCGCCTGGGCACTCCACGCCAACGGCAAGGACGAGGAAGCCCTGACGTACGCGAAGAAGGCCACGGCGAAGTCGCCCGGCTACCGCAACGCGTCGTTCCTCTTCCACCGCGGCATGATCGAACGAGCGCTCGGCGACGACAAGGCCGCACACCGCGATCTGACGGCCGCGCTCGACCTGAATCCCGGCTTCTCGCCCACGGGCGCACGTGAGGCCACCACCGCACTCGCCGCCCTTTCCGGGGCCCGGGGGGAATCATGAACCGCCGTACCGCCGCTTCCGCGCTCGCCACCCTGGTGGCGGGGACGGCCCTGGCCCTGCTCCCCGGCCAGGCCGCCCAGGCCCACCCGCTGGGGAACTTCACCGTCAACCAGTACGACGGTCTGGTGGCCGCCCCCGGGCAGCTGCGCGTGGACCACGTCGAGGACCTGGCGGAGATCCCCACCGCACAGGAACACAACCGGATCGACACCGACGGGGACGACAAGCTCTCGTCCGGCGAACTGTCCGCCTGGGCCCGCGCCCGTTGTGACACCGCAGCGAAGGACGCCCGCCTCACCATCGGCGAGAAGGACACCGCGGCCGTCTCCGCGGGCAGCGCCAAGGCCGAAGTCCGCCCGGGACAGGCCGGGTTGCAGACCCTGCGGGTGACCTGCGAGCTGACGGCCCCGCTGCCGGAGGACGGCGGCGCCCACATCGCGTACCGTCCGGCCGCCGCCGCGACCGGCACGGGCTGGCGGGAGATCACCGCGCGCGGCGACCGGATGACGCTCTCGGGGACGGAGGCACCGGAGAAGTCGGTGTCCCGGCGGCTGACCGCCTACCCCGACGACCTGCTCTCCTCGCCGCCCGAGGTGAAGGAGGCGTCCTTCACCGTACGCACCGGCGGACCCGCGCTCGACGGGAGCCGGGACGAGGAGACCGGCTCACCCGTGGCGGGCGTCCTGCCGCGCGGCGCCGACCGCTGGGCGCAGGCGCTGACCAGTCTGGTGGCCCGGCACGAACTGACCTTCGGCTTCGCGGCGCTCGCGCTCGGCGCCTCGCTGCTGCTGGGCGCCATGCACGCGGTCGCCCCCGGCCACGGCAAGACCATGATGGCCGCCGCCGCCACGGCGGGCGGCCGCAGCTCCCTGCGCGATGTGCTGACCCTCGGCATCTCGGTCACCCTGACCCACACCCTGGGCGTCTTCGCCCTGGGCGGCCTGATCGTCGCGGGCTCGGCGGCGGCGCCCACGGTGGTGTCCTGGCTGGGCATGGCGAGCGGGGTCCTGGTGATGATCGCGGGCGCGATGCTGATCCGCAGGGCGTGGCGCCGGCGGCACCTTTCGCATGGACACAGCCACAGCCACGGACACACTCACGGCCACAGCCATGACCACGGCCACGGTCATACGCACGAACACGAGCCCGAGCACAAGCGCGGTGGTGAGGACACCGAACACGCGCTCACCCACCCGGTCGGCCACCGCCACGCACACAACGGCCACGCACACGCGCCCGCAGCAGCGGTGGCGACGCTCACGGCGGACCACACGCACGACACGCATGACACGCACACGCACACCCACGAGAAGAAGGACAGCGCGCCCCACAGCCACGGTCACAGTCACGGCGACCACGGCCACAGCCACGGCGACGGTCACACCCACAGCCATGTCCCCCCGGCCCCCGGTCTGCGCGGGATCGTCCTCATGGGCTTCGCCGGTGGACTCGTCCCGAGCCCGTCCGCCGTTGTCGTCCTGGTGGGCGCCGCCGCCCTCGGCCAGGCATGGTTCGGGTTCCTGCTGGTCCTGGCGTACGGCGCCGGGCTGGCGCTGACCCTCGCCGCGGCCGGTTTCGCGGTGGTACGGCTGCGCGAGACCACCACCCGCAGGCTGGCCGAGCGGCCACGCGGCCGGATCCTTTCGCTGGTCCACCGTGCGGCCCCGATGTCCTCGGCCATGATCGTCTTCATCCTCGGCTGCGGACTGCTGCTCAGGGGCGCGCTCACCGGCATGGCCTGAGCGGCCCGGACCCCACGGCCGGCACACCACCACGACCCGCAATCTGCTGGCGATGCCCGGCGGCGGTGTGCTCATCGACACCCCCGGACTGCGCGGCGTCGGGCTCTGGGACGCCGAGGAGGGGGTCGGGCAGGTGTTCTCGGAGATCGAGGCACTCGCCCGGGGGTGCAGGTTCCACGACTGTGCCCATACGGCGGAACCGGGCTGCGCGGTGCTCGCCGCCGTGGCGGACGGTTCGCTGCGGGAACGGCGGCTGGAGAGCTACCGCAAGCTGCTGCGCGAGAACCAGTACATCGTCGCCAAGACCGACGCCCGGCTGAGGAGCGAGCTGCGGCGCGACTGGAAGCGCAAGGGCGCGGAGGGCCGCGCGGCGATGGAGGCCAAACGGGGCCGGGTCCGCTGACGGCGGCCCGACCACCGCTGAGCCGGCCACCGCTGAGCCGGTCCCCGCCCCCGGGGACCGCTCGGTGCCTCAGTCCAGGCCCCAGCTGTGGATCTTGCGGGGATGGATCCGGATCAGCTCCTCGCTGAAGTGCGGCCCCAGCTCGTGCGGACCGGTCAGCAGCTCCGCCTCGCCCCGGATGTCCACCCCGCGCACCGTCCAGGGGGAGAGGCTCACCACATCGTCCACGACCAGTGCCACCCGTGGATTGGCCTGGAGATTGCGCCACTTCTTGGTCGTGCCCAGGGCGAAACCACCGATCAGGATGGTCCCGTCCTCCTGGGGGAAGAAGCCGACCGGGTTGGCCTGCGGCTGCCCCTTGGGATCGACGGTCGCCATCCGTCCCAGCCGCTGGGTCCGCAGATACGCGCGCTCGGCCTCGCTGAATTCGGTCATGATCCCGAGTCTCTCAGGCCCCGGTCCCTCAGGCCCAGAACACCGCGCCCAGCCACGCGCCCACCACCAGCAGACACGCGAACAGCTCGACCAGCAGCGAATAGCCCGCCGCACGCATCACCGTACGGGCCGAACCCCACCCCGCCCGGTGGCCGCCCAGCCGTACGCGCTCCGCGCCGTACACCCCGCCGAGGAACCCCAGGATCCCGCCCACCACCGGCACCACGAAGAACCCCACGATCCCGGCCGCCCCGCCCACCACCAGCGTGCGGTGCGGGGCGCCGGTCCTGCGCGTCCTGCGGGCCGGGAGCAGGGCGCGCAACGCCTGGTTGAGGAGCAGCAGCGCCGTCGCCCCGATCAGTACGCCCCAGGCGGTACGGCTGGTGTCGGTGAGCGCCCACCAGAGCACCGCGGCCCAGACGATCGCCTGCCCCGGCACGCCCGGGACGAGTACCCCGCACAGCCCGAGCAGCATGACGAGGCCCACCAGTACGAGCTGCCACACTTCCATCTGCCAACTGTGCGGGATCCGGCTCATTCCCGCAGGTCGCGCGCCACCCAGTCCTTCTCGTACGCGTGCCAGCCGAGCTGGAGCCTGGTGGTCACGCCGCTCAGCTCCATCAGCCCCTTCACCCGGCGCTGTACGGTCCGCAGCCCCAGGTCCAGCCGCTTGGCGACCCGGGCGTCGGTCATCCCGGCGAGCAGCAGCGACAGGATCTCCAGATCGGTGGCGTCGGGACCGGGAGGACGCTCCTCGACCACAGGGCCGTACGGGCCGCCCCGCACACCGCCCTCTTCCCCGGCCGCCTCCCCGTCCTCGGCTCCCCGGAGGCGCAGCGGCAGTCCCTCGCGCCATGCCGCCTCGAAGAGCCCCAGCAGCGACTCCAGCAGCCCGCTGGCGTGGACGACCAGCGCCGCCGGTTCCGTACCGCCGCGCGTCAGCGGCACCATGGCCAGGCTCCGGTCCGCGATCACCAGCTTGGTCGGGACGCGTTCGGTGACCCGTACCCGCTCGTCACGGTGGAGGGCCGCGGTCAGCTCGCTGATCCCGGTGGGCAGTGAGAGCACCTCGCGCTCGATCACCACCCGGAACGTGACCCCACGGGCCGCCGCCCGCTCCTCCTCGGCCTCGTTGTCCCGCCCGGCCACCGCCATGGGCTGCCCGGTGACCAGGGCACAGACCTCGCGGGTCGCGCCGAGCTGGAGCTGACGGAACCGGTGCGCCACCGCGCTCGCGCCCGTGACGACCTCGATCAGATCGTGTACGGCGGTCTCGGTGCTCTCCGCGCGGTACTCCTCGGCGAGCACCACCGCCGCCAGCTCGGCCTGTTCCAGCTCATGGCGGTGCTGGGTGAGCAGTGCGCCCAGGGCGACGGTGGGCGGCGCGGCCACCCACCGTCCCGTACGCGCCGAGGACTGTGCGGCCAGCCCGTGCCGCTCCAGCTTGCGCAGGGCCCGCTCGGTGTCCGGTTCGGGCAGCGCGAGCCGGTGGGCCAGATCCGCCACCTCCGCGGCGCCGATCGCCACCAGCGCGCGGTACGCGGCTTCCTGCCTCGCGTCGAGACCTATCGCTGCCAGCACCCCTGAGACCCCTCCCTGTCGACCGGCCCGCCGCCCGGACGTGCCCGTTCCCCGGCGGGACTGTGGCGGATACCGGCCACGGCGTAAACCCGCCGCCCCCATCATCCCTGTAGGGCCCGCGACTCTGCGAGGGTGGGCGCCATCACAGCGGCAACAGACCTCGGTCATATGCCTTATGGGCAGTGTTGACCCGGTTCCGCCCGGGACGGTGATACGTCGGGCCGTGCGCCCACGGATCCGCCCGCGGCGCGCCTGTGATGGTTCGCCGGACGTCCTTCCCGTGGGGGGTGGGGTCGTCCGGCGGACCCACTAATTTCCGGATGCCCCGTTCACGTACCCCCGGCACGGTCGACAATGGTTGCATGAGCCAGCAGGGGGAGAAGCCCGCCGCCGACGCCGCCGACGACTGGTGGCCCCGGTTGTACGAGGAGACCGCGCCGGACACCGGCCCCGACACGGCGGAGACACCGCGCTTACCGGCGGAGAGCCCACGGAACCCACCGGGGCGTGCCCGGACCGGCGACCGGCGGCCCGCCGACGACCCCGAGCCCGCCACGCTGCCCGCCGCCCACGCCGACCGGCTGGACGAGCTGGTCGCCGACACCGTCCTCGACGGCGCGTCCTACGGGACGTACACCCTGCGGGCCGTGTCCGTACGGGGGGACTCCGCGCGGTACCGGGGCGAGCCCCGGCGGGACGCGCTGCTCACCGCCCGCTTCGGGGAGGGCCCCGGCGCGCTCGTACTCGTCGCCGTCGCCACCGGCGCCCGTGACTCCGAGGGCACGCACCGGGCCGCCGCCGATGTCTGCCACTGGATCGGCGCCGCTGTCGGACGCAGCCACAGCAGGCTCTCCGACGACATACGGGCGGGCCGCAGGGGCGACCTCAAGTCGGGGCTGCACCGCCTCACCGACCGGAGCTTCGGCAAGCTGCGCGCCACCGCCGCCGAACGGGGGCTGGAGCCCGAGGAGTACACCGCGAGCCTGCGCTGTCTGCTGCTCTCCGCCGACCCGGAGTGCCGGATCCGGGTGTTCTTCGGGATCGGCGCCGGCGGCCTCTTCCGGCTGCGGAACGGCGCCTGGCACGACCTGGAGCCGCTGCTCCCCCCGCCCGCCGTCAGGGGCGAGCCCGTCGTGAGCTACGGCTCCCCGTCCTCCGTACCGGCCGAGACCCCGGCGGGGGACCGGCCCACCACGGAGCCGGCAATCGCGAGGACCGGGGCTTTCGCCCTCGACGCCCCGCCGCCCGCGGCCGAGCCCTTCCGGTTCCGCGCCTCGGTGGCCCGCCCGGGGGACACGCTCCTGCTGTGCAGCACCGGTCTCGCCGAACCGATGCGCGGGGAACCGGCGCTCGCCGGGGAGCTGGCCGACCGCTGGGGCGGCAAGGAGCCGCCGGGGCCCGCCGGTTATCTGGAGGACACCGGGATCCGGGTGAAGGGCTACACCGACGACCGTACGGCGGTGGGGGTCTGGGAGACGTAACGCCCGCCGGGACGGCTTCGTGACGATGAGGTGACGAACGCCATGAGTGGCCCCTTGGGGGTGGGGCATGCATCTCTTGTACACACGGGGGAAACAGCGCCATCACCGGTACAGGCCGAGTTCGAGTGATTCGAGCGGGGGGACAGAGTGATGAGAGGGCTACGACGGAGAGTCGGAGGCGCGGACCTCGCGGCGGTACCCGAAGTGCGGCACGCCCTGCGGGAGATGCTGCGGCACTGGGAGGAGCGGGATTCCGCCGAGGTGGCCGAACTGCTCATGAGCGAGCTGGTCACCAACGCGCTGGTCCACACGGAGACCGGGGCCGTGGTGACGGCGACGGTCGCCGACTCCCACCTGCGGGTGGAGGTACGGGACTTCGTCGCCGCCCTGCCCCACCGGCTGCTACCGGACCGGCCGGCGCCCGACGACGCCACTCATGGGCGGGGGCTGGCCCTGGTCCGGAGTCTGGCGGACGACTGGGGGATACGCGCCAGGCCGGTCGGCAAGGTGGTCTGGTTCGAGCTGAACGGCGAAGCCGCGTAAGGAAGACGAGGTATGGAAACCGGCCTGCGGGGGTAGATCGACAGGCGGGACGGGATGGGGCGGGCGCATCGGAAGCTATCGGGAAACGGAGACAGCGCGGGGGCGGGGGCGCCACAGGGTTCAACAAGTGACGGATCGACGGGACCGGCGGGGGGGCAGCCGGATGGCGGGGAACGAAACAGCGGACCGGCATGACAGTCGTTCGTCACACCGGTCCGGTTGCCCGTGCGGGCGGTAGAGCTCAGCCGAACTGCTGCTCCATCTCCTTGAGCTTGCGCTCCAGGGAATCGAGCCGCGGCAGGGCCTGGGTGTCGTCCTCAGCGGTGAGATCCACGGTACGGGTCTCGCCACCCTTGACGGGCTGGAGAGAGAGCCGAGAGCGCTGAGGCAGCTGTCCCGGCTCTGGTATGGCAGGCTCCGCGGCGGCCTCGACGGCCGGCTGGGAGCCAGAACCCCCGTTCGCGGGAGGCAGCGCGACCTGACGGCCGCTCCGGCCCCAGGCGCGGTGCTGACGGTTGAGCGCCTTGATCTGAGCGCGCTCCATCTTCTCCTGCTCCCGGCGCAGGCGTCGGTTCTGCTCCTTCTGGCGGCGGTCGTCACGGACCTCGTCGACCGCCTCGTCCAGCGTCCGCACACCCTCCAGGAGCATCAGCGACCAGGCGGCGAAGGTCTCGCGGGGCGCGCGGAGCCACCGTACGATCCGGATCTGCGGCAGCGGGCGGGGGACGAGCCCCTGCTCGCGCAGTGCCGCGACCCGGGTCTGCTTCAGCGCGCGGTCGAACAGCACCGCGGCCGAGAGGGACATGCCGGCGAAGAAGTGCGGAGCGCCGGCGTGGCCGAGACCCCGGGGCGCGTGCACCCAGTTGAACCAGGCGGCCGCTCCGGCGAACGTCCACACGAGCAGACGGGAGCCGAGCGCCGCGTCGCCGTGGCTGGCCTCACGCACCGCGAGCACGGAGCAGAACATGGCCGCGCCGTCGAGGCCGAACGGGACGAGATACTCCCAGCCGTCGGTGAGGCCGAGGTTCTCTTGGCCGAAGCCGACGAGGCCGTGGAAGGAGAGCGCCGCCGCGACAGCGGCGCAGCAGAAGAGCAGCGCGTAGGAGGCGACGCCGTAGATCGCTTCCTTCCGTCTGCGGCGCTCCTCGGTGCGTTCCCAGGAATCCTCGGCGGCCGAGGACTTCTGTCCGGCGCGCTTGCCGCGCGCGAGCAGAGCCACCGCCACCAGGATCCCGACGAGCAGCACGACGCCGGGAAGCAGCCAGTTCAGCGATATGTCGGTCAGTCGCATGCGGTGTTCCTTGCATCGCAGTAGGGCGTTTGGGACGCCATTTTGGCGGAAGTGCGGTGCCTCTCAGGGGGTTTTGGGACAAGAGAACACCAACGAGGCGGTGCGGCACACAAATATGCACGATCGGCTAGCGTTACCGTTCGGCAGGCGACTGTCATGTTCGATTAATATCACCCCTGCGGGTGGCGTGGAATTCGAGGTGACGCGGGGTCAAACTCTCGCACTGAGCTTGCGAACCCGGTCGTCGTCGCAGGTACGCGGACACGTGACACAGGTGTCCGCGGGGCGCAGGGTGTAGAACAGGCAGCAACTCGCCCGGTCACGGGTCGGCAAAGTTTCGCCGTTCGGTCCCGTCAGCTCCCGGAAGCCCGCCGTCCCGACGTACGGCTCGACCGCGCCCGGCAGCAGTTTCTCCAGCTCGGCCATGGCGAACCGCTCCTCGCCGAGCAGATGGGCGATGTACCAGAGCCCCTCGGCGATCTCGTCGGTCGCCATGCCCCACAGCGCCCGCTTGCCGCGCCGCATGCGCGGGGCGAAGCCGTCCAGGATCGGTTCGAGATGCTCGGCGACGGCCGCCCGCACCTCGGCACGCAGCGCCTCCTCGTCCGGTACGACCCGGGCGCCCGGCAGCGCGGCGGCGGGGTCGTCCGGGAGGCAGGCGAACGCGCCGACCCGGACCGCCATCCGGCCCAGGGCGCGCTGGAAGGAGACGGCCCCGACGGGCATCCGGGGCACCCGGCGCAGCAGGAACCAGGGCACGGTGATCAGCAGACAGGCGGGCCAGGCGTAGCGGTGCAGCGCGAAGCCGGCGACGACATCGGGGCGCGCCCGCTGTCCGTAGTCCCGCTGGATCTGCTCCTCGTCCCAGGTGAGGAAGGTGTCGAGAGCGGGGCCGCCGGCCGCCAGATCGGCGGCGCCCACCCAGCCCGCGCCGAACGGGGGCTGCTCGCCGTCGCCGAGCTGGACGACACCGAGGGAGGGAAACACCTCGGTCAGCCGGGCGTACGCGTCCGTCACGGGAGAGGCGAGGAGGCCGGGCAGCACTGCGGGGACGGTCATGCAGGGGACCACCGAATCGGGATCGTGTGCAGGTAAGCCTTACCTTACCCGAGGTGATCGAGGTGTGAACCACGGCCCGGTCGGCCTATCGTGCATCCGGAGGAGCCGGACCGCCCGAGAGCGGGGCTGACCGGGCGGCGGAGGAGGACCCGAGTGGAGCAGAGCAGAGCGCGTGACACCCCCGCGCCGCCGCCGTACGCCCCCGGGCTGTGCGTCGGCGTACCGTACGCGCCCGGCGGGGCGGTCGCCCGTCACGTACCGGAACAGGCGCGGGCGGTGGTACGGGCCGACGGCCCCGGGGCCGGTTGCGTCCCCGGCGGGCGCGCTCCGGCGGGCGCGCCGGAGCAGGCGCGCGGGGAGCACACGCACAGTGAGCCCCCCGCGCTCCCGCCGGCGGGCGGTCATTCCGTACGCCGTCATTCCGTACGCGGACAGATCCTGGCCGCGCTGCGGGCCGCGCTCGCCGGGGGCGAGCTCATCCCGGGCGAGGTCTACTCGGCGCCCGCGCTGGGGACGCGCTTCGGGGTCTCCGCGACCCCCGTGCGGGAAGCCATGCAGCAGCTCGCGCTGGAGGGGGCGGTCGAGGTCGTGCCCAATCGGGGGTTCCGGGTCGCCGAGCGCGGTCCGCGCGAACGGGCCGAGCTGGCGGAGATCCGGGCGCTGCTCGAAGTGCCGGTGATGCTGCGGCTGGCCCGTACCGTGCCCGCCGAGCGGTGGGCGGAGCTGCGACCGCTGGCGGAGGCGGCCGGGGCGGCCGCGGCCACGGGGGACCGGGCCGCCTACGCGGAGAGCGACCGCGCCTTCCACCGCGCGATGCTCGCCCTCTCCGGCAACCGCCAGCTGGTCGCGCTCGCCGACGATCTGCACCGCCGCTCCCAGTGGCCGCTGGGAGCGGTCGCGGCGTGCCACGCCGATCCGGTCGCGGACGCGGCGGAGCACACGGCGCTGCTGGACGCGCTGACCGCCAGGGATCTGACGGCGGTGGAGACGTTGGTACGGGAACATTTCGCGGGTGCCGAGGGCTGAGAGGGCGTCGGCGGCCCGGGTGGGTCAGCGGGCCCTGGCCGCCTGGGCGGCGACGGCGGCCGTCAGCAGCTCGGCGTCGAACAGGGGGCCGTCGGCGAGCCGGTGGGCTCCTGCGTAGGCGTTCAGCATGGCCTTCGTGGCGCGCAGGGCCGAAGGGGAGCGGCGGAGCAGCGGCTTGGTCCAGCGGTCGATGGTGGCGTCGAGCTGGTCCTCGGGCACGACTTTGTGCAGGATGGCCAGCTCGGCGGCGGTGGCGGCGTCGAACTTCTCGGCGGTGAGGAGCAGTTCCCGGACCCGGGCCGCTCCGGTCTCGTACAGCATCCGCGCCGTGATCCCGCCCCAGGCCGGCGGAACACCGAGCCCCAGCTCCGGTATCCGGTAGTGGCTGGTGTCCGTGCCGACCCGCAGATCGCAGAAGACCGCGAGCCCCAGCCCCGCACCCACCACACCGCCGTGCAGCCGCGCGATGGTGACGACCCCGGTGTTCGCCAGCAGGTCGCACATCCGGCGCGCCTTGTTGGCGAGCGCGCGCATGCTCGCGTTGCCGGTCTCCGGGGAGAGCAGCGAGGGGAACTCGGCGCGGTCTCCGCCGAGGCAGAAGTCGGCGCCCGCTCCGGAGAGGATCAGCACCCGGAGGGTGGGGTGGTCGTCGAGCGCGCCGAGGACGGTGAGGAGTTCGTCGAGGAGCAGGCCGGATAGGGCGTTTCCCGTCTCCGGGCTGTTCAACCGCACTCTCACCACCGCATCGTCGGACTCGACATGCAGGGCCTTGAGATCATCAATCATGTTTTTCTTGGTTCCTGACGGACGGTTCTTGAGGCGGGGCGGTGATGAAACGATTCTTCAACTTCTGCCGAACTCGGCTCAGGATGCCGTCACCATGAGGTGATTGAGTCGGCGGAAGGAGACCCGGGGCTCCCAGGAGGGCGGTTCGCTCATGCGCAGCCGGGGCATCCGCTTGAGCATCGAGGTCAGCAGCAGTTTCCCTTCCAGCCGGGCCAGCGGGGCGCCGAGGCAGTAGTGGATGCCGCTGCCGAAGCCGAAATGGGAGGGCCTGCGGCGGACGTCGAAGTCCTCGGGGTCGGTGTACTGCCGCGAATCGTGCTGGGCGGCCCCGACCATCAACTGCACCATCTCGCCCTCGCGTACCCGGGTGTCCCCCAGCACGGTGTCGTGCGGCGCTATCCGGCTGATCGCGTGGATCGCCGGGTCGTACCGGAGGGTCTCGTCGACCACATTCGGCAGGTACTCGGGATGGGCGCGCAGCCGGTCCAGCTGCTCGGGGTGGGTCAGCAGCAGCCGGACCATGCTGGACAGCAGATGTTCCGTGGTCTCCAGCGCGGCGACGATCACGAAGACGGCCATGGAGTGGGCCTCCTCGTCGGCCCTCTCCCGGTCCGGCTCCAGGGTGTCCCAGGTCGCGATCCACGAGGAGATCGGATCGTTCCCCGGCGCCGCGCGACGTTCTCGTACGACCGCGGTGAAGTACTCCTGGAGGCCATGGGCGGCCGCGTCCGCCCGCGCCAGCTGGCTGGGGGACGGGAAGAATTCCTGGCTGAGAGTCTGATCGTTGGTCAGGGACCTCAACAGAGAATAATCCGAGGCAGGAAGTCCCAGCCACTGTCCGATCGACATGACGGGCAACTTGTCGGCGACCAGGGAATTGAAATCGGCCGGGCCTTCGAGCAATTCCTTCTCGAAATGATCGAGGACTTCCTCGATATTACCTGCGATCGTTTTCTTGATTTCTGCCAGTGAGGTTCGGTCGAACATGCTGCCCGCCGAACGCCGCACTCTCGTATGCTGTGGCGGATTGAGCATGGGAAGTGATTTCGCCGTCTGCAGCGAGGCCGGTGTGTTCCAACGGGCCGTGTTTCCCTGGCTGGTCCGCCACTGGGTATCCGGCACTCTCCACGTTCTGCTTCTCAGGACCTCGTCGCAGAGAGCGTACGAGGTGACGAGGTGTCCGCCCCAGGGGGAGGGGAATATGTCGCCGAGATTCCTCAGCTCCGCGTAGAGGGCCTGAGGGTTCGACTGGCCTTTCTTGGTGCGTAGTCGAGAGAAGAGAGAGGCCACGGTGCGGCGGTCGACGGCTGGCATGGTCAGGGTGGGTTCCACGAGGATCTTTCTCTCAAAGGATCACGTAAAGGTTCCAGCCCTGACTACCCTTCGCGCGGAACGCCCATGCGGCTACGGCCGCCCCTGTGGTGTTGCGGACATCACCCCTTCCACCAGGAGAGGAATCCGCTCCAGAACGCCCCCTTCTGGGGCCGCCGCTGCTCGACTACCGGAGTTTTCGCAGTGAAACGGGCATCGATCGGGAAACGCGTGGCGGCCGGATTTTCCCTGCGTATCGGGGTGAACCGGGCGGGGAGTGCGGTGAGCGCGCGGTGGAGCGGACCCGGCCGCCAGGTCAGCGAGGTGACCGGAACGCTCAGCTCGATGTCCGGCAGCTTGTTGAGGAGCTTCTCGATCGTCAGGATGGAGATCAGCAGCGCGGGATCCTTGGCGGGGCACGCGTGCGGGCCCGCGCCCCAGGCCAGATGGGCGCGCTTGCTGAGCGTCTGACGGCTCGTGGAGAGATTCGGATCGCTGTTGGCGGCGGCGAAACTGATGAGGACGGGGTCTCCCGCGTTCAGGTTCGTTCCCGAGAGATCCACGTCGTACGTCGGGTAGTGGCCGGCCCAGTTGGCTATGGGCGGGTTGTTCCAGAGCACGTCGTTGATGGCGTCCTCGACCAGCAGGCTCGCGCCGTGCGGGCCCCCCGCGTACTTCTCGTCGGAGAGCAAGAGCCGCAGAGCGTTGCCGATGAGGTTCTGGGTGGGCTCGGCGCCGCCGCCGATCAGGGTCATGATCTCGGAGATCAGCTCTTCGTCCGTCAGCCGTCCCGGATGCTGCATCAGCCAGGAGGTGATGTCGTCGCCGGGCTGGGCGCGCTTCAGGGCGATCAGCTCCATCAGCGTCTCCGTCAGCAACGCGATGGCCTTGTCCGCCTCGACGCCGTCCATGAGGCAGGAAATGCTGAAGACCAGCTGGTCGCCCAGTTCCGCGGGGCAGCCGAAGAGTTCGTTGAAGACCAGCAGCGGTACCAACTGGGCGTAATCGGCGACCAGATCCACTCGGCCCCGGCCGTTGAACTGGTTGATGAGGTAGTCGGAGACCCGGTCGACATGCCGGCTCAGCCGGTGCGTGTCTATCTTGGCGAACGTCTCCGTCACCACCTGGCGGTGCCTCATGTGCTCGGCGCCGTCCGAGTAGAGCGAGTTCGGCCGGTAGAGCATCATGGGGACGATCGCGCTGTCCAGAGGGACCTCGCCCGCGTTGAGCGCGCGCCAGCGCCGCGCGTCCCGGACGAAGGTCTCCGGGTTCTGGAGGACGTGCAGCGCCGCCGCGTAGTCCGTGACGAGCGAGGCCTCCACGCCGGGCGACAGCTCGACGGGGGCGGCGGGCCCGAACTGCCGCAGGTACTCGTAGAAGGCGTTCGGGTCGGCGGCGAATTCGGGACCGTACAGAGGAACGCTCTTGCCACTGCCGTGTGCCGGGCAGCCCGGTGGTGGGGAGGGGAAGTCCGAAGGGGATTGCATGGGCCGGGCTCCTAGGCGAGGCGTGACTGGAGATAGCGGACGAGCGAGATGAGCGCGTTCGCCGAGGAACGCTGGTCGCGCGCGTCGCAGTTGACGAGAGGTGTCTCGGGGAGCAGATCGAGTGCCTCCCGGATCTCCTCGTCCGCGTGATTCGGGCGGTCGTCGAATCGGTTCACCGCGATGGCGTACGGGATGCCGTAGTGCTCGACCAGGTCCATCACGGGGAAGGACTCCTCGAGGCGCTCCGGATCCACCAGCACCAGCGCCCCGAGCGCACCCCGGGACATATCCTCCCAGACCTGTACGAAGCGCTGCTGCCCCGGCGTCCCGAAGAGATAGAGGACCAGCCGCTCGCTGAGCGTGAGCCGGCCGAAGTCCATCGCCACCGTCGTCGTGGTCTTGCCGATGGTGCCCTTGAGGTCGTCGATTCCCGCACCCGCCTGCGTCATGACCTCTTCGGTGCGCAGCGGCGGAATCTCGGACATCGTCCCGATGAATGTGGTCTTTCCTACGGCGAAATGACCGACCACCAGGATCTTCGCCGCGGTCTGCACCGATTCGCGCAGATAGACACTGTCATCCAAAGCGGGCTTGAAGGCCATGCAGCACCTCCTCCAATATGTTCCGGTCGACGAGCTTCGCGCCAGGGATCGGGGCCCGGGTGATGAGGTACCCCCCCTGGGTGAGATCGGACAGCAGAATCTTGACGACGCCCACCGGGAACTGGGTGTGCCCGGCGATTTCGGCGACCGAGAGATGGCCCCCGGAGCACAGCTCCAGAAGGCGGCGCTTCTCGGGGTCGAGATGCTGGGTCGACGGAGAGTCGTGCGCCGTTGTCACCAGGGTGATCAACGAGAACTCGTCATCGTCCAGCAGGCTGCGCCCGTTTGTGATGACATACGCCGGAACTAATGGGGTGGCGGCCTGTTCCAGATCCTGTTCATCCGGTGTCGTCATGCCTTGGTGTCAGCAATCTCGCGAGGGGGACTGGTCAGGGATTTGCCGAGCTGGCCGACGAGCTGTTGCATACGGAAGGTGATCTCGGCCATGTCGACCTCGGGCGTCGCGGAGACCGCGAGATAGGCACCCTCGCCGGCGGATATGAGGAAGACCCAGCCGTGGTCGAATTCCACCAGGGTCTGCCGCCACTGCCGCCGCTGGTTTCCCGGCGCACCACAGAAATCCACCACCGTACGGCTGAGCGACTGCATTCCGCTCATCGCGGCGGCGACTGTATCGGCCTGGTCCTTGCCGACATCCTTCGACCGGGCCATGAGGAGGCCGTCGGCGGAGACAAGAATCGCGTGCTGTGCTTCAGGAACTTCCAGGGCACTGTCAAGCATCCATGACAGGTCGTAATTCACTGAGTCTCATGCCCTTCGCTGCTTGCGTTGGTGGAACGGCGGCCGGACTGCGTGCCCCGCTGGAACGCTCCCATGACGGAGGCGGCCTGCTCGCTGGAGCGGGTGGGGGTGTCCGTGTCTGTGGTGTCGACGGTGGGGACGATGGAGATCGCGCCCCTGCGACGGCGTTTCGGCAGGCCGCCGAAGGTGGTTGACGGCGCCACCGGGTTCTCCGCGGGGGGCATCGGGGAAGACGCTGCCACCGTGGGGAACTCCTTGGGCTTCGGCTCGGGCGCTGGCTCGGGCATGGACGTGAGGAGCTCCTCCGGAAGAAGGACGACCGCGCGCACGCCACCGTAGGGAGAGGTGGAATCGACCGAGACGGTGAAGCCGTAGCGGGCGGCGAGCACGCCGATCACGGCGAAGCCGAACTGCGGCGGATTGCCGAGCCCCGAAACACCGGGAGAGCGCTCGCTGGACAGGAGCTTGGACGCCCGGTTCTTCTCTTCCTCGTTCATACCGACACCGGCGTCGTCCACGATGATGCAGACGCCCTTGGGCACGGGCCGGATATTGATCTCGATCATTGTCTCGGGCGCCGAATAACTCGTGGCGTTGTCGAGCAGTTCGGCGAGCGTGAGCGCTACGGGCTCAACGGCGCGGCTGACAATGGCGAAATTGCTCTGGGCCCGGATTTCGACCCGGGTGAAGTGCCGGATACGGCCCTTCGCGCTGCGGACCACATCGTAGAGGGAGGCGGCCGCACGCTGTCGGCCGAGCCATCCGTCGCAGAGCACGGCGATGGACTGGGCGCGCCGCGCGAACTGCGAGTTCATGTGGTCGATATCGAGGAGGTCCTGGAGAATCTGGAGTTCTCCGTACTTGTCCTGAAGCTTGGTGATGGCCAACTGCTGCTCGCTGGCGAGACCCTGGAGCGTCCGCATGGCGGACTTCAGGGCCGTTTTCGTGGACTCCTCGGCCCGGTCCTTGGCCTCTTCCACCGCCTCGGTGTAGTGCTCCTCGAGGTTGGTGTAGTGAGTCTTGAGCTCTTGTTTCTCCTTGCGCAGCTCAGCAATTGTCTTTCTACCGCGAATGATCGCGGCCGCGGCGACGGGAGTACCAGCGATCAGACCCCAAAGCGCTGGATCCTGGAGATATTGCGTCATAAGGCTCTCTTCGGGCGACTGGGCCACCGGGTGCTGAATGTCTGGGGAATGCATACGAGCGCGCCCGCGTATGACAGACATCTTGCAGCCGCGGAGGTGTGGGATCGGCCGCGCACGCTCGCCGGGCCGGACTGCCTCAAAAGGCCCGGCTGATGGCATAGTTTTCCCCCGGGGTGGCGGATTTCTGGGCCGATGCGCTGACTTTCCTGTTGCCATAGCGGGTTTGGCACCGCTTGGCAAGCTTGGTGATCTTAGCATCACGCGATGATCCGGTGATCATGTGATCTGTTCCTTTTTTGCTGTCTGACGGTTATTCAGCAAACCTCCCGTTTGCGGCTGTTGATGCTCGTTCTCGGCGGCTCCGGGGCGTGTGAAGGCCAAGGGTGATGTCTGGTTGTCGGATGAATCGCCCCTTATGCGCCCCATCGGAGCACGTGCCACGGGCACAGTCGTGATGAGGTCGTGATGAGGTCGTGCGGGGAGCGTGCGAATACGCGCACCCCCGTGCGCCCCGGACATGGCCGTGGTGCGGGACGGGAAACGGGGGCGCGGGGGCTCGTGGCACGGCAGCCGGCGCCGTCCTGGAGTTTTGGCGCGGTACGCCAGTCCGTCCTGGCTGCCGGGCCGAGGCGCCGGCCGGGGGCGTCAGACGGCGGGGGCGGACGGTGGTACGAGCTGGTCGGCCAGCCAGGTCGGCACCCCGCCGAGCAGCCGGAAGAGCCGGGCGGCCTCCGCGCGCAGCCGGGTTGCCTCCGGCTCCGGTTCGGCGTCGGCGAGGGCGGCCAACGCCGGTGCCGTACCGACGAGATAGCCCAGCTCCTCGCGGATCCTCAGGGACTCGGTGAAGCCGTGTCTGGCCTCCGCCAGCTCGCCGTCCCGTAAGGCCAGCCCGGCCAGATGGCGCCAGGTGAAGGAGAGCAGCAGTGTCTGGCCGTGCGCCGTCGCGGCGGCGTGGGCGCGGCGGTAGGCGGCGCGGGCGGACTGCGGCGAGCCGGCGAGATGCTCGGCGACCAGCCCGCGCCGGAAGTCGAGCAGCGCGCGGCCCGGGGCCGTCGGGTGGAGCAGGGCCGCCGCCCGGCCGAGCGCCGAGCGGGCCTCGTCCGCGCGGTCGCGTACGCCGAGGACGGTCGAGGCGTAGGCGAGATGGCCGCGTTCGCAGGCGGCGGCGCCGCGTTCGTGGTCCTCCTGGGCGGTCGCCTCGGCGGAGCGGAGCGCGTCCTCGGCCTCGGGCCAGCCGCCGCCGGTGAACAGACAGCGCTCGACGAGCAGCGCGGCCCGCTGGAGCGCCGGGGCGGGGGCGGTGGCGTGCGGGGCGAGCAGGGCCGCCGCGTCGGTCCAACAGCCGCGTGAGCGCAGCCGCCATATCGCGGTCTGGAGAGGATCGTCACCAGAGATGGTTCCGGAACCAGACATGGCGGAATACGCCACATTGCCCTCCCCGAGCGCGCCATTGTGCTGTTGGGTGTGGACGCATCTCAACATGGATCAGTACGCCCGGCCAAGGGGACAGGTGAAAAAATTCACAATCCCGAGGCGGCCGGGGGCGGTTCACCGTGCGGGCCGGTCACGCTTCCCGACACCGCCGTACATCCCGGGCGACGGCCCCGGAACCGCCCCCACCTGGGACGACAGGGCGGCGGCCCGTCCGGTCCGGTCGCGGCCACGGAGCGCCCGCACCGGGCCCGGCGGGAGATCGCCGCAGAGAGCGATGAGGCGTGAACTCGGCGCGCGCGACCGGCGCGTGTCGGCCGGGACGCGTGCGTCGCTCATCGGCAGGGCCGGGGGGACGTGCCCGTCAGCTCATCCGCAGGGCCAGGAAGAAGTCGAGCTTGTCCTCCAGCCGCGCCAGATCACGGCCCGTCAGCTGCTCGATCCTGCCGACCCGGTACCGCAACGTGTTCACATGCAGGTGCAGCCGCGCCGCGCACCGCGTCCACGAGCCGTCGCAGTCGAGGAACGCCTCCAGCGTGGGGATCAGCTCCGCGCGGTGACGGTGGTCGTAGTCGCGCAGCGGGTCCAGCAGCCGGGCGGTGAAGGCCCGGCGCACGTCGTCGGGGACGAAGGGCAGCAGCAGGACGTGCGAGGCCAGCTCGTGATGGCCCGCCGCGCCGACTCTCCCCGGCCGTGCCGCCGCCACCCGGCGGGCGTGCCGGGCCTCCTCCAGGGCGCCCCGCAGCCCCTCCGCCGAGTGCACCACCGCGCTCACCCCCACGGTCAGCCGGCCGTCGTCGGCGAGCCCGGCCGACAGCGGCGCCCGTACGGTGGCGAGCAGCGTGTCCGCGTGCAGACCGGCCGCCGGTACGGGGGCGTCCGGCGCGCCCGCGTCCGGCGTCGGAGCCATGGGCAGCGGCACCAGCGCGACCGCCTCCTCGCCGGTACGGGCCACCGCGATCCGGTCGGAATCCGCCCAGGGAATCGCCTCCGCGCCCACCGGATCGACCAGGATCTCCTCCAGCAGCGACCGGGCCGCCCCGGAGTCCGTGACCGGGCCGTCCGCCGGGTCCGCCCCGTCGCGCGCCCACTCGACCCGGGCCACCACGACCTGCCAGCGCGGCGCCGTGCTCGCCCCCGGCAGGAGTACGGGCGCGGCCACCCGCAGCCGCGCGGCGATCTCGGCGGGGGCCGCGCCCGCCTGGACCAGCTCCAGGACCTCCTGGGCCAGCCGGCGCCGTACCGTACGGGCCGCGTCGCGGCGGTCGCGTTCGACCGCGATCAGCTGGGTGACGCCCTGGAGCAGATCGAGCCGGGCGGTCGGCCAGTCCGCCGGATCCGCCTCGACCGCGAGCAGCCAGTCGGACAGCACGGCCCCGCGCGCGTCCGGCGCCGGGCCCGCCGCCGTACCGCCGCGGCCGGTGTTCCGTACCGGGAACAGGGCGTAGACCGTCCCCTCGATCGCCGTACGGTACGGGCTGCGGCGGCCCGCGCGGACGGCGGCGAGCTGGAGGCCGGCGAGCGCGGCGGCCCGCGCGGTGGGCAGCGGCCCGTCCCCGGCGCCCGCGATCGTCCGGCCGGTGGGGGAGAGCACCCAGGCCCGCAGATCGAGATCGGCGCGCAGCAGATCGAGGACCACCTCGGGGCCACCGCCCGCCGGGCCCGAGGTCATCAGCCTGCGGTGCCGGTCCACGACCGCGGCCAGATCCCCGGCCCGCTCGCCGGAGACCTGGCGGACCACATGCTCGGTGATCGTCGCGAACGCCACGTTCTCGTCGACCGCGAAGAGCGGCAGCCGGTGGCGTACACACGCCGCGACCAGATCGGCCGGGACGTCGCCCAGCTCAGCCTCGCCCGCCGCGAGCCCGGCCACCCCGGCGCCCGCCAGGATCCGGACGAACGGCTCGGAGTCCTCGGCCGCCCGCCGCCAGGCGAGCCCGGACAGGACCAGCTCGCCGCCGGACAGATAGCGGCTCGGGTCGCGCAGATCGGTGGTCATCACCCCTCGGATGGTCCGGTCCAGCTCCTCCGCGCCGCCGAGCAGCCGCAGCCCCAGCGCGTCGGTCTCCAGCAGTGCGCGCAGCCGCATCTCGTCGCCGCCGATCTCTCTTGTGGTTTTGGGGGTCCCGGGGTGGCCGGACACGCCTGTGGGCAGCCGAAAGGGCCACACGTTTCGGGTGGAAGACCTTTTCGTTACCGCTGTCCCGTCTTTCGTTCGAATCTACAAGACTCGGAAGGCGGCCAGTCAATTCCTTCATGGTTTCGGTGACTGCACCGGGCGGAAGCACTGCTTGTGTACTGGTGAGGACCGAGTCGTCGAGAAGAGAGCCACCCATGGAGTTTCTTCGCCCCGCCAGCTGGCAGGAGGCGCTCGCCGCCAAGGCCGCGCACCCCACCGCTGTGCCCATCGCGGGTGGCACGGACGTCATGGTCGAGATCAACTTCGACCACCGGCGGCCGGAGTATCTGCTCGACCTGAACCGTGTCGAGGAGCTGGCCGGCTGGACGGTCGGCGAGGACAGCGTCGAGCTGGGCGCCTCGGTCCCGTACAGCGCCATCATGGAGCACCTCCGCACACCGCTGCCGGGGCTGGCGCTCGCCTCGCACACCGTCGCCTCGCCCCAGATCCGCAACCGCGGCGGCGTCGGCGGCAACCTCGGCACCGCCTCCCCGGCCGGGGACGCGCATCCGGCGCTGCTCGCGGCGGGCGCGGAGGTCGAGGCCGAGTCGGTACGGGGCAGTCGGCGCATCCCGATCGACGCGTTCTACACCGGGGTGAAGCGCAACGCGCTCGCTCCCGACGAACTGATCAGGGCCGTCCACATCAAGAAGGCGGAGGGCCCGCAGCAGTACTCCAAGGTCGGCACCCGCAACGCCATGGTCATCGCTGTCTGTGCCTTCGGCCTCGCCCTGCACCCCGCCAGCCGGACCGTGCGGACCGGTATCGGCTCCGCCGCGCCCACCCCCGTACGGGCGAAGGACGCCGAGTCGTTCCTCAACGCGGCGCTCGACGAGGGCGGCTTCTGGGACAACGGGAAGATCATCACACCGTCGATCGCCAAGGAGTTCGCCCTGCTCGCCGCGGCCGCCTGCAACCCCATCGACGACGTACGCGGCACCGCGAAGTACCGCCGCCACGCGGTCGGCATCATGGCGCGCCGCCAGCTCGGCTGGACCTGGGAGCAGTACCGCTCCGCCCGGCGCCCCCTCGAAGGAGCTGCATAACCCATGCGCGTCACTTTCACGGTCAACGGGCGCCGGCAGGAGGCCGACGACGTATGGGAGGGCGAGAGCCTGCTCTACGTCCTGCGCGAGCGGCTGGGGTTCCCCGGCTCGAAGAACGCCTGTGAGCAGGGCGAATGCGGTTCTTGTACGGTACGGCTCGACGGCGTCCCGGTCTGTTCCTGCCTGGTCGCGGCCGGTCAGGCCGAGGGCCGCGAGGTCCTCACCGTCGAAGGGCTCGCGGAGTACGCGGGACACCGCGACGGCCCGGCCGGCGGGTCCGGCGCGCTCGCCCCGGTCCAGCAGGCGTTCATCGACGCGGGCGCCGTACAGTGCGGCTTCTGCACCCCCGGACTGCTCGTCGCCGCCGACGAGATGCTGGAGCGCAACCCGTCGCCCTCCGACGCGGACATCCGTGAGGCGCTCTCCGGGAATCTCTGCCGCTGCACCGGCTACGAGAAGATCCTCGACGCGGTCCGCCTCGCCGCCGCCCGCAAGGAGAGCCGCGGAGAGGGGGTGCGGCCCGCATGACCACCACCCCGCGCACCCCGCTCGGTGTTCCCGGCCATCTCACGCAGGGCGCCGCCACCAAGGGCGGCATCGGCGAGTCCACGCTCCGCCCCGACGGCACCCTCAAGGTCACCGGGGAGTTCGCCTACGGCTCCGACATGTGGCACGAGGACATGCTGTGGGGCCACACCCTGCGCTCCACCGTGGCCCACGCCGAGATCCGGTCCATCGACATCGCCGAGGCCCTGGCCACCCCCGGTGTCCACGCCGTGCTGACGTACGACGACCTTCCTACGGCCGTCAAGCACTACGGGCTGGAGCTCAAGGACACTCCTGTCCTCGCCCACGGCAAGGTCCGCCACCACGGCGAGCCGGTCGCGCTCGTCGCCGCCGACCACCCGGAGACCGCCCGCCGGGCCGCCGCGAAGATCCGCGTCGACTACGCCGAGTTGCCGGTCGTCACCGACGAGGCATCGGCCACCGCCCCCGGCGCCCCGCTGATCCACGAGGGCCGCGACGACCACCTCATCGGCCATGTCCCGCCCCCGGAGGGCGAGCATGCCCCGCACCCGAACATCGTCCACCGCCAGCCCGTCGTGCGCGGCGACGCCGCCGCGGCCGCCGAACGCGCGGATGTGATCGTCACCGGTGACTACGTCTTCGGCATGCAGGACCAGGCGTTCCTCGGCCCGGAGGCAGGTCTCGCCGTACCCGCCGAGGACGGCGGGGTCGAGCTGTACGTCGCCACCCAGTGGCTCCACTCCGACCTGTGGCAGATCGCGCCCGTCCTCGGCCTGCCCGAGGACAAGGTCCGGATGACGCTCTCGGGTGTCGGCGGGGCGTTCGGCGGCCGGGAGGACCTGTCGATGCAGATCCACGCCTGCCTGCTGGCGCTGCGCACCGGCAGACCGGTGAAGATCGTCTACAACCGGTTCGAGTCCTTCTTCGGCCATGTCCACCGCCACCCCGCCAAGCTGCACTACGAGCACGGCGCGACCCGCGACGGCCGGCTCACCCACATGAAGTGCCGGATCGTGCTGGACGGTGGCGCCTACGCCTCCTCCACCCCGGCCGTCGTCGGCAACGCCGCGTCGCTCGCCGCCGGACCCTATGTCATCGAGGACGTCGACATCGAGGCGGTCGGGCTCTACACCAACAACCCGCCCTGCGGCGCGATGCGCGGCTTCGGCGCCGTCCAGGCGTGCTTCGCGTACGAGGCGCAGATGGACAAGCTGGCCGCCGCGCTGGACCTGGACCCGGTCGAGTTCCGCCGGCTCAACGCCATGGAGCAGGGCACACGCCTGCCGACCGGGCAGGTGGTCGACTCCCCGGCCCCCGTCGCCGAGCTGCTGCGCCGGGTCAAGGCCCGGCCGCTGCCGCCGGAGCGGCAGTGGGCCGCCGCAGGCGAGGCCGCGGATGTACGGGCGCTGCCGGGTGGTCTGTCGAACACCACGCACGGCGAAGGGGTGGTCCGGGGCGTCGGCTACGCGGTCGGCATCAAGAACGTCGGCTTCTCCGAGGGCTTCGACGACTACTCGACCGCGCGGGTCCGGCTCGAAGCGATCAACGGGGTGCCGGTCGCCGTGGTGCACACGGCGATGGCCGAGGTCGGCCAGGGCGGGGTCACCGTCCACGCGCAGATCGCCCGTACCGAACTCGGGGTCGCCCAGGTGACCATCGCGCCCGCCGACACCAAGGTCGGCTCGGCGGGGTCCACCTCCGCCTCCCGGCAGACCTATGTCACGGGCGGCGCGGTGAAGAACACCTGCGAGCACGTCCGGGAGCGGGTCCTGGAGCTGGGGCGCCGCAAGTTCGGCACGTACCACCCGGCCTGGGCCACCGCCGAGCTGCGGCTCGAAGGCGGCAGGGTCGTCACCGACGGCGGCGAGGTGCTGGCCGAGCTGGCGGACGTACTGGAGGACGAGGCGGTCGACCTGGAGCTGGAGTGGCGCCACCGGCCCACCGAGGCGTTCGATCTGCGGACGGGACAGGGCAACGGCCATGTCCAGTACTCGTTCGCCGCGCACCGGGCGGTCGTCGAGGTCGATACGGAGCTGGGCCTCGTCAAGGTCGTCGAACTGGCCGTGGCGCAGGACGTCGGCAAGGCGCTCAACCCGCTGTCGGTCCTCGGCCAGATCCAGGGCGGCAGCACCCAGGGGCTGGGCGTGGCGGTGATGGAGGAGATCATCGTCGACCCCGTCACGGCGAAGGTCCGCAACCCGTCCTTCACGGACTATCTGATCCCGACCATCCTCGACACGCCGACCATCCCCGTCGACGTACTGGAGCTGGCCGACGAGCACGCGCCGTACGGACTGCGCGGTGTCGGCGAGGCGCCGACCCTGTCGTCCACCCCGGCGGTGCTGGCAGCGATCAGGGACGCGACGGGGCTCGAACTGAACCGGACCCCGGTACGGCCGGAGCATCTGACGGGCGGCTGAGGGCCGGTCGCGGGCGCTCCCCGGGGCGGGGTCCGGGCCTCGTCACGCTCCGCCCCCCGGATCGCACCCGGCCGGGTGTCTCCCGGCCCCCTGCCGCCGCCTCCGTAACCGCCCCCGTAGCCGCCCCGAGGAGACCGACATGCTCGACATCGCACAGGAGCTGACCCGGTGGCTCGGGGAGGGGCGCGAGGTCGCCGTGGCGACCGTCGTGACCGTCACCGGCAGCGGGCCCCGCCCGGCGGGCGCCGCGCTCGCCGTCGACGGCGAGGGCACCGCGATCGGCTCGGTCTCCGGGGGCTGTGTGGAGGCGGCGGTGTACGAGCTGTGCCGACAGGCCCTGCGGGACGGGCGCACCGTCCTGGAGCGGTTCGGCCACAGCGACGAGGACGCCTTCGCCGTGGGTCTGACCTGCGGCGGGACCATCGACATCCTGGTGACGCCGATACGCGTCGACGCGCCGGGCCGGGCGGTGTTCGCCACCGCGCTCCGGGCCGCCGCCGAGGGCCGGACGGCGGCGCTCGCCCGGATCACCGATGGGCCGCCCGCGCTGCGGGGCGGCGCGCTGCTGGTGCGTCCCGACGGTTCGTACGAGGGCGGGCTCGGCGGCGGTCCGGAGCTGGACCGCACGGCGGCGGCCGAGGCGCGCGCCCTGCTGGACGCCGGGCGTACGGGCACGGTGACCGTCGGGGAACGGGGAGCGCGCTGCGGCCGGCCGGTGACGCTCCTGGTCGAGTCGAGCGTCCCGCCCCCGCGCATGATCGTCTTCGGTGCCATCGACTTCGCGGCGGCGCTGGCCCGCGCGGGGAAATTCCTCGGCTACCACGTGACGGTCTGTGACGCGCGGCCCGTCTTCGCCACCCGGGCGCGCTTCCCGGAGGCCGACGAGATCGTCGTCGACTGGCCGCACCGCTATCTGGCCTCGACGGCGGTCGACGGCCGAACGGTCCTGTGCGTACTGACCCATGACGCCAAGTTCGACGTACCGCTGCTGAAGCTGGCGCTCGGGCTGCCGGTCGCGTTCATCGGCGCGATGGGCTCCCGGCGTACCCACGAGGACCGGGGCAGACGGCTGCGCGAGGTGGGCGTCGGGGAGGCGGAGCTGGCCCGGCTGCGCTCGCCGATCGGCCTCGACCTCGGGGCCCGTACGCCCGAGGAGACCGCGCTGTCGATCGCGGCGGAGATCGTGGCGGCCCGGCGCGGCGGCAGCGGGGTCCCGCTGACGGGCGCGCGCACCCCGATCCACCACGAGGGGCCCCGGGCGCGGGGCGCGGTGGTGGGGTCCGCCGCCTGACGCAGGGCTGGTCGGCACGGGCTTTCCGGGCGGCGCCGCTCCCTGCCGTGTCCCCCACGGATACGGCGGAGAACGGCGCCGTCGTCTGCCTTGTGGGCAGAGTCGACGCTCCCTCACCGGGTGCGGCAGCCCGAGCGGGGCGGCATTGGAGGAGCCGCCTCCTCCGGTGTGGGAGCGCTCCCATGAGTCTTGTCGAGTCCTCCGCTCTCGTCAAGGGGAGGCCCGGCCGCGCCTCGGTACGCCTGGCCCGGATGGCCTGTTCGCGCTGGTCCACGGCGCGCGGCCGGGGCGACGTCACCCCGAGGCCCGCTGGACCAGCTCCGTACGCAGCACCACATGCTGCCAGGCGGCCGAGGAGTCGTTCAGGGTCTCCAGCAGGACCCGCGCCATGGTCCGGCCCATCTCCTCCACCGGCTGGCGCACGGAGGTCAGCTGGGGGTCGGTGTGCCGGGCCACCGGGGAGTCGTCGAACCCCACCACGGCCACATCCTCCGGGACCCGGCGGCCCAGCGAACGCAGGGTGTGCAGGGCGCCCACCGCCATCACGTCGGAGGCGGCGAACACCGCGTCGAGCTCCGGGTCGCGCGCCAGCAGTTCGGCCATCGCGCGGCGCCCGCTCTCCTCGGTGAAGTCGCCGTGGGCGACCCGGGAAGGGTCGGGGCCGGTGCCCGAGGTGTCCCGTACGGCCTCCTCGTACCCCCGTAGCCTGCACTGCGCCACATACATGTCCAGCGGGCCCGTGATGGTGCCGATCGCGCGGCGGCCGGACATGGCGAGATGGCGGACGGCGGCGCGGGCGCCGCCCACGTTGTCGGAGTCGACGTAGCTGACGGACTCGTCCCCCGACCTGCGGCCGCTCAGGACCGTCGGCATCTCCATCTCGGCCAGCAGGTCGGGCAGCGGGTCGTCGCCGTGGACGGAGACGAGCAGGACGCCGTCGATGCGGCGGGCGCGGGCGTACTGGAGGAAGCGCTCCCGCTCCTTCTCGTTGCGGACCAGGGTGAGGAGCAGCTGCAGTTCGGTGTCGGCGAGGCCGTCGCCCACGCCGTGGACGATGTCGGAGAAGTACGGCTCGGCGAAGAACCGCTTCTCGGTCTCGGGTATCACCAGGGCGACCGCGTCGCTGCGGCTGCCCGCCAGTGCGCGCGCGGCCCGGTTCGGTATGTAGCCGAGCTGGGCGATGGCCTGTTCCACCAGGTGTCTGGTGGTGTCCTTGACGCGCGGCGAGTTGTTGATGACGCGGGACACCGTGCCCCGGCCGACGCCCGCGAGCGCGGCGACCTCCTCCAGTGTGGGCTGGCCCGTACGTGCCTTCGCCACCATCGTGCGACCTCCTGTCGATCTGGGCCCGTCCCCGGCCGTCCGGTGCCGATCATCCGGTACTGATCGGCCGGTTCCGACCAGGGGGACGCTGGTCGGCGGGCCGGGGTGCGGGCTGTGGCCATCCAACCACTGGGAGCGCTCCCATGCACGGAAAAGCCCGGTCAGGCAGGATAAGGGGCTTCACCGCGGGTCTCCCGGCGGGCGTTTCGGGGCGTCGCGTTTGACGGAATAACAGCTGACGGACCGTCAGTTTCCGTTTGGTGCCGTGCTGTCGTTCTCACTATCATCCGGCGATGATCATAAGTAGACGGTCGGCAGCCGCCGTGTGCGGTCTGGTGGCCACCCTGGCCGTAGGGCTCTTCCCTCCCGCCGCGTCCGCCGCCGACGAACCGGCGGGGACCCCCGCGCCGAAGGTCGATCTCGTCCTCGACGTCAGCGGCTCGATGCGGACCCGCGACATCGACGGCACGTCCCGGATGGCGGCGGCGAAGCAGGCGTTCAACGAGGTGCTGGACGCGGTGCCGCAGGAGGTGGAGCTGGGGATCCGTACCCTCGGGGCCGACTACCCGGGCAAGGACACCAAGGTCGGCTGCAAGGACACCCGGCAGCTGTACCCGGTGGGCCCGCTGAACCGTACGGAGGCGAAGACCGCGATCGCCACGCTCGCCCCCACCGGCTGGACGCCCATCGGGCCCGCGCTCCTCGGCGCGGCCGGCGACCTCGGGGAGGACGGCGACGCCACCCGCCGGATCGTCCTCATCACCGACGGCGAGGACACCTGTGCCCCGCTCGACCCGTGCGAGGTCGCCCGGGAGATCGCGGCCAAGGGCATCCACCTCACCATCGACACCCTGGGGCTGGTGCCCGACGAGAAGACCCGGCGGCAGCTGACCTGCATCGCCGAGGCCACCGGCGGCACCTTCACCTCGGTGCAGCACAAGGACGAACTCGCGCGTCGTGTCACCCAGTTGGTGGACCGCGCCGCCGACCCGGTCGTCAACCCCGTGGCCACTGAGGGCGCTTCGCGCTGCGCGGACGCCCCGGAGATCAAGCCCGGCCTCTACAGCGACCGCGAGAAGTTCTCCGAGCACCGCTGGTACCGCGTCAACGTCCTGCCGGGGCAGGAGCTGCGCGCCTCGGTGAGCGTCGGCGCCGACCGCGCCGTCGACCAGGACTACGGTGTGCTGCTGCGCGCCGTGACCGTGAGCGGCCGGGAGATCGTCCGCGGCTCCGAGGCGGGCGACGGGCGTACCGATGTGATCTCGTCCGGGCTGCGCTACCCGAAGCCCGAGGCGGACGGCGAGGACGACGGCGACGGCAGGCCCGCCGCCGAGGTCGTCTGCCTCCAGGTCGGCAACTCCTTCTCGGCGCCCGCCTCCGTACAGAGAACTCCTGGCCTCCCCGTCGAACTGACCGTCGACCTGGTCGACGCGCCCGACACCGCCGCGGACCTCGCCTCGTTCGGTCTCGGTCGCGGCTGGTGGCTGCTCGGTGTGCTGGCCCTCACGGGTCTGGCCGCCGGACTGCTGTGGGGCTGGATCTCGCGCCTGCGAATCGTCTGGAGCAACTGATGCGTATCACCGGCATGTTCACCGGTTCCCTGCTGGCGGGGGCGCTGCTCCTCGGTACGGCGGGCAGCGCGGCGGCGGACGAGAGCCCGACCCCCTCCGGCGCCTCCCCGGAGTCCGCCGACAGCGCCGACGCGCCGACCGAGGCCGGTACGTCGTTCCGTACGGCCACCGCCTTCCGGCCGGGACAGCGGGCCACGGCCGGCGCCTCCACGGGCGACTACCTGTACTGGGTGTTCCCCGTCGACAGCGCCCAGCGCGCCACCGTGACCGCCAAGGTCACCCTGCCCGAGTCCGCCGCCGCGCGGAAGGGCCCGATGGTCTGGCAGGTGGACGTCTACGACGGGCTGCGCCGCCACCAGCCGTGCGTGTACGGCGCGCGGACGAAGCCGCTCGCCGCCGACGCGTCCTCGGTGGAGCTGCGCTGTGTGCTGCGTACGGTACGGGGCTGGGCCGAGCCCTGGTCCAACGATCCGCTGCCCGGCAGCTACTTCGTCCGGCTGACCGTCCTCGACGCGCAGGAGGAGGATCTCGGCCTGCCCGTACAGACCGAGGTCGAGGCCGAGACCCCGGACCAGGGCGGCGCCCACGCCGTCGACGGCAAGCTGTCCGTACCGCTCACCCCCGGCCGTACCACCGTCGCGCGGAGCGGCGGCGGCGCGTCCGGGGAGGGCGCGCGGCTCGCGGCGTCCGGGGTGGAGCCGGAGGGCGGCTGGTCCTCGGGCCGGTGGTCGGACCGCTGGCTGTGGACCGTGGGCGGCGGGGTGCTCGCCGCGCTCATGGGCATCGCGGGCTACCGCCTCGCCCGGCCCGCCCGGCGCCCCGCGGCGGCCTGAGGGACGGTCCGTACGGAGCGGGCGGTCCGGGTTTCTCCCCCGGGCCGCCCGCTCCGTACGGACGTATACGCGGGTCGGCTCACGCCATGGCGGCGTCCTTGTACAGCGAGTCCAGGAACGCGTCCAGGTTCGTACGGGCCCTGGCGAGCTTCTCCTCCAGCGTGAGGGACTCCTCCAGACGGCGGGCGAACACGGGCGTGCGCTTGCCCCGGACGTACAGCGAGCACGCGAGATCCGCGCACATGTACATCCCCACGGTGTTGCCCTGCCGGCCCGCGACACCGACCTTCGGCGCGGTCATGAGATCGATGCCCGAGGCGCTCTGGGGCGTCACACAGATGGAGCAGATGCTCGACTTCAGCAGCCCCCTGCGCCCGGACGCCGACCCGCGCAGCGCGAAGCCCGTCCATCCGCCGTCGCGCTCCGTCACGAGATAGCCGCGCTCGGGGGCCCCGGGGTCACGCCACCCGAGGAAGTCCAGATCCGCCCACGGAAGCCCGGCGAACTCCCGGGGGAGGCCGAGCCGCTGGGCCTCGCCCTTGGAACAGTTGACGAACGACCCGCGGATCTCTTTCTCACCGAGCGCCTTCATACCGGGAAACTAACAAGCGGGCGGGTCGGGTGTCGCGGGATTTCCGCGTCCCTCGTGTCCTTCGCGTCCTTCCTTTTTTCCGCGGGCCGGCGGGCCGACGTGCCAGTGGGCCCGCCGGCCTTTCGCCGTACGTCCCTACGGCAGCAGCCCCGCCCGCCGCGCCGCCACCACCGCTTCCAGCCGGGTGTGCGCGCCCAGCTTCCGCATCGCCGACCGCAGATAGCCCTTGACCGTCTCGGGCCGCAGCTCCAGCAGTCCGGCCGCCGTCGTATTGGTCGCGCCCGCCGCGACACAGGCCAGCACGTCCACCTCGCGCGGCGCGAGCGTCACCGGGATATCGCGCCGCCGCTCCCCGAGCGGGCCCGGCGCGCCCGCCAGCCGCCCGCAGACGGAGAGCAGCTCCTCGCGCAGCCGGGCGTCGACGATCCGCGGTGCCAGCGCCCGCAGTTCGGTATGGGCCGCGCGGACCTCCTCCCAGGCGCCGGGCCCCGCCACCGGTTCCTGGGTCACCGACAGCAGCCGACGCGCCTCGTCCCGTACGACCAGGGACTGTTCCACGTCCCGCGCGGCGGCGACCACCGCGTCGAAGGTGCGCTCGCCCATCGGCAGGGCGGTGCGCAGGGCGCCGTACAGCACTCCGCGCACCGTACGGCGTACGACCACGGGTACCGCGATCACGGAGCGCAGCCCCTCGGCGGCCACGGCGGCGTCGTACTCATGGCTGATGTGCCGCGCCACCGGGTAGTCGGTGACCGCGCAGGGCCGGGCGAGGGCGATGGACTTGCCGCCGAGCCCGCTCCCCGACGCGATGCCGAGGCCGCGCAGCGAGCTGGTCGCGGTGCCGTTCAGCTCGGCGATCCGCAACTGCCCCACCTCGTACAGCAGCCCGCCGAAGGCCACCGGCAGCCCGGTCGTCCTGCGCAGCCCCAGCAGCGCCGCCCGCATCTCGGCCGCCCCGACCACACCCGGGGTTCCGTCCGCTCCGACCGCTTCGGCCATGCGCCTGTCCTCCTGTCGGCGGGGCGACCACCCCCGTCCGGGGGTAGTGAGACCCAGGTCACTGATTACACGATGCTAATGAACGGTCCGGCAATGAGGAGGACACGATGACGGCACGGAAGAGGCCGCGCGATCAGGTCGACCCGGTCGAGGAGTTCAGGGCGGCCCGGGACTTCCTCCTGGCGCACCGGGAGGACTACGCGACGGCGTACGAGGGCTTCTCCTGGCCGCGTCCCGACCGGTTCAACTGGGCGCTCGACTGGTTCGACGGGATCGCGGCGGGCAATGACCGGATCGCCCTGCACCTCGTCGAGGAGGACGGCAGCCGGACGCGGATCACCTTCGCCGAGATGTCCGCCCGCTCGAACCGGGTCGCCAACTGGCTGCGCGCGCGGGGGGTCCGGGCCGAGGACCGGATCGTCGTCATGCTCGGCAACCAGACCGAGCTGTGGGAGACCGCGCTCGCCGCGATGAAGCTGCGGGCCGTGGTCATCCCCGCGACACCGCTCCTCGGCCCCGCCGATCTGCGGGACCGGGTCGGGCGCGGCCGGGCCGGGCATGTGCTCGTACGCGCCGAGGACACCGGGAAGTTCACCGGGATCCCCGGCCGGTTCACCCGGATCGCGGTGGGCGGCCCGGTGGACGGCTGGCTGTCGTACGAGGACGCCCACACCGCGTCCGAGGTCTTCACGCCGGACGGCCCCACCCACGCCGACGACCCGCTGATGCTGTACTTCACCTCCGGTACGACCGCCCGGCCCAAGCTGGTCGAGCACACTCACGCCTCGTATCCGATCGGGCACCTGGCGACGATGTACTGGATCGGGCTCAAGCCGGGCGACATCCATCTGAACATCGCCTCGCCGGGCTGGGCCAAGCACGCCTGGTCGAATCTCTTCGCGCCCTGGAACGCCGAGGCGACCGTCTTCATCCACAACTACACGCGCTTCGACCCGGTCAGGCTCATGGCCGAGATGGACGCGGCCGGGGTCACCAGCTTCTGTGCCCCGCCCACGGTCTGGCGGATGCTCATCCAGGCGGATCTGTCCCGGCTGCGCACCCCGCCGCGTGAGGTCGTCGCGGCGGGCGAGCCGCTCAACCCCGAGGTCATCGAGACGGTCCGGCGCGAGTGGGGGGTGACGATCAGGGACGGCTTCGGCCAGACCGAGACGGCCGTGCAGGTCGCCAACTCGCCGGGGCAGCTGCTCAAGGCGGGCTCCATGGGGAGGCCGACGCCCGGCTTCAAAGTCGTGCTGCTCGATCCGGTCACCGGGGCGCCCGGTGTTGACGAGGGCGAGATCTCCCTCGATCTCTCCGTGCGTCCGGTCGGTCTGATGACCGGCTACCACGGCGACCCGGACCGGACCGCCGAGGTGATGGCGGGCGGCTACTACCGGACCGGTGATATCGGCGCGCGGGATATGGATGGATATATCACTTATATCGGGCGATCTGATGACGTATTTAAGTCCTCGGATTATAAGATTTCCCCCTTCGAGTTGGAGAGCGCCCTGCTGGAGCACGAGGCAGTCGCCGAGGCCGCCGTCGTCCCCGCGCCCGATCCGCTGCGGCTGGCGGTCCCCAAGGCGTATGTCGTCCTCGCCGAGGGCTGGGAGCCCGGCCCCGGCACCGCGAAGCTGCTCTTCGCCCACTCCCGGTCGGTCCTCGCGCCGTACAAACGCATCCGCAAGCTGGAGTTCGCGGACCTGCCCAAGACCGTCTCCGGGAAGATCCGCCGGATCGAGCTGCGCGAGCTGACGGCGGCGGGATCGACCGCCGAATACGAGGAGGGGGAGCTGCGATGACTGCGCTCCGCGCACTGCATCGGCGATCCGAGCCGGGGTGAACTGCTCACTTCCGCAACGATGGTGACGGATCGTCAATTCATAGTGAGAGAAGCCATGTTGTCCTGCGGCGACCCGATCGGCATCCAGTGCGCCTCGGGCGCCACCGGCTTCGCCAGGGTGCCACCCTTCGGCCCCCTCCTTGTCCCGGCCCCCTCCTTCGACGCCGCGGCCACCCTGCGCGCGGTCGAACAGGAGCGCCGTACCTCGCTGTACGGCGTCCCCACGATGTTCATCGCGGAGCTGAACCTCGGTGACGGTGTCCGGGAAGGTGCAAAAGGTCGAACTGCGCGAGCGGTTCTCCGGGTGACGGCCGGTCGGGGTGCGGTCGGTCGGAATATGGTCGGTCGGGGTGCGGTCAGTCCGGTGACGGCGCCCCGGCGGAGACCAGTTCGTCCGCCGGGCCGTTGACCGGTTGCGGGGCGCCCGTGAGGTCCAGGACGAAGAGCGGGATGCCGAGGGCGTCCGCACGGGCACGGGCGTCCTCCGCGTACCCGGCCAGCGAGAAGTAGACGCCGACGGCCGACGCCGCCAGCCCGTCGAGCCAGAGGCACTCGACGGCGCGCAGGGACGCCGGGCCGGTGCCCGGGTCGACCTGGGCGACGACATCGGGCCCGCGCAGATCGACCCCGGAGTCCGGCTCGCCCTCGGTCCGTACGACGCTCCTGAAACCGAGCCAGCGCAGATAGAGCGCGGCGGCGGACACCGCGTCCCGGGGCGTGCGGATGGTGGCCGGGTGGAAGGGCGTGCGCGGCGAGGTCGCCGCGCGGGGCGGCGGGACGCGGGTGGGGCGTTCGGCGGCGGGCCCGCTCTCCCGGACCTCGGGCGCGCCCGTCTCCCGTACGGGAATCCGCAGCATCGCCCCACAGGGGCAGCCCAGTTCGGGCCGGGGCCAGTCGCCGTCGCGCCCGCACGCCGCGCAGCGGACGGTCACCCACTCCTCGGCCCAGGTCCGGTACGTGACCGGCTCCACCGGCGCCTCCTTGGCCAGCGGTGGCGCCACCGGGGCGCCGCACAGGCAGGGGTGGACCGGTGCGACAAAGGTGTGACGGCCGCCGCAGGACGGACAGCACACCGAAACGTTCTCTCCCACAGTGCTCTTCCCGAACCTCTCGCCTGCCGTGCCGTGCCGTGCCGTGCCGTGCGATGCGATGCCGTGCCGGTCCCGGGCTCGGACCCGGTCCATCGGCCGCGTCCATCGTCCACCAGGAGCGAGGTGTTTGGGGAGAGGACGTTGATGCCCCGTCGGCCGGCCTCTACCTTGCCTCTACCTTGCTTCCGTATAGCTGAACGCAACTTACGCATCGCGGAATATGTGCGGGAATTGGGAAGTCGTCACGGAATCATCGTGGGATCGAGTGCCGGGAGTGCTCCATGGCCCGAATGACCGCTGCCCGAGCGGAAGTCGAGATCATCAAGCGCGAAGGCGTAACCCCATGTGGGGTCCGGTGGGTGCGGGTCCGTGGAGAGTGTGCATTTCTTCCGTATTGTGGAAGTTATTTTCTTGTGCATGGAAGATTGTCGGTAGGGCGGGGGCGTCAAGGGGGGATCGCGGGATGGGTGGGGTCTGATTTCGGCCCGCCAGGCCCAGGAATGTCCTGATTCATACTGCTGCGCGCGGCAACCAAAGGTATGCCGCACTTGTCTTGCTCGTGTGGGTCGGAAGTGGGTCGCGGAGGCGCGACCGGAGCCACGACGAGGCACAACCAGAGGTATGACCAGAAGGTATGACCGAGGGGGTTGTCCGTACATGAAACGCTGGGGAATCGTACTGACCGCGCTGGGGCTGGCCGTGACAGCGGGCGGCCTGGCGCCCGCGGTGGCCGTCGCCGACGCGCCGCGGAGCGCCGCCGTCTGCGCGACGGACTGGGGCAGCGGGCACAAGGAGCTGGAGAGCCACCCGGAGCAGCCGCTGACCAACGTCAGGACCGGCCGGCACGACTGCTTCGACCGGATGGTCTTCGACGTCCCGGGGATGACCACGGCCACCCCGGCCGGTCACTGGGCGCGGTACGTGGACGAGATCGTCCATGTCTCGGACACCCCGATCCCGGTCGCGGGCGGCGCCATCATCGAGATCAGGATCAGTACGCCCGTGTTCCGGCCCGGGACCACCATCCCGGCGTACCCGGTCAGCGCGCTCGCCGCGCCGCTCCCGGGGGTGAATCTCGCGGGGTACCAGACCTTCCGCGACGCGCGGTACGCCGGTTACCACCACGGCGCGACCACCATCGGGCTCGGCGTCCGGGCCCGGTTGCCCTTCCGGGTGCTGACCCTCCCGGACCGGGTCGTCGTGGATGTGGCGCACACCTGGTAGGTACGGGACGCGGCCCTGTCAGGTGGTGCGAACGGACGGACGTCGGCCCGGGAGAGGCCCCCGGCCGCCCCCGGGCGGGCGTCCTGTCTCAGGAGCCGGCGAGCCGGTCGGTGACCCAGCGGTGAAAGCCGCCGATGTGGTGTTCGCTGGGGACCAGCACACCACCGGCGCGGTAGGCCCGGGAGTCCATCGCGGGCTGGGTCCGCTCGCACGCTTCGAAGTCCTGCGCGTTGACCCGGTGAAACAGCTCCACGGACTTCGACACGTCCGCGCCCGACGCGACCACCTCGGGTGCGTACAGCCAGTCACACTCCACAACGGTGTGATCGGCCGCGAGCGGGAACATCCGGTGGACGATCACATGGTCGGGCACGAGATTGATGAACACCTGCGGTTTGACCGTGATCGCGTAGTAGCGGCGGTCCTGGTCGTCGGAGACCTCGGGGAGCCTGCCGAACCCCTCGCTGCCGTCGACGGTGAAGCCGAGCGCCTCCTCGGCGAACTCCGCGCCGTGGCCCACGTAGTACTGGGCGGCGAAGCCCTCGGCGAACTCCGGTAGCACATCGGTGAGTTCGGGGTGGATGGTGGCGCAGTGGTAGCACTCCATGAAGTTCTCGACGATCAGCTTCCAGTTGGCCCGTACGTCATAGGTGATCCGCCTGCCCAGCGCCAGCCCCTCGGTGCGGTAGCGCTCGATGGACGCGGTGTCGCCGAGCCGTTCGACGGCGGCGCCGATGACATGGTCCTCGAACGAGGGCGGGTCCTCGGCGAGACAGAGCCAGGCGTACCCCAGCCACTCCCGCAGCCGCACCGGGATCAGCCCGTACGCGACCCGGTCGACGTCCGGCATCTTCACCAGATTGGGGGCGGCGATCAGCTTGCCGTCCAGGTCGTACGTCCAGGCGTGGTACGGGCATTGGAGGTTCCGTCTGACCTGGCCGGACTCCTCGGTGCACAGCCGTGCGCCCCGGTGCCGGCAGACATTGAGGAATGCCCGCAGCTCGCCCGTACGGGAGCGGGTGACAAGCACGCTCTCCCGGCCGACACGCACTGTGCGGAAGGCGCCGGGGGTGGCCAGATCGGCGGACCGGACAGCGCAGAACCAGAGCGATTCGAAGATCTTCTCCTGCTCCTGCCGGAAGATCTCGGGGTCGGTGTAGTAGTGCCCGGGAAGGGTGGGGATCAGGGAGGGCGAAGGGCGGGTGGTCATGGCGAGATGGCTCCTCAGGCACTCTTGGCCGTGAGCCGGCCGACGGCGAAGAGATCGATGGGGTGTGCGGTGGTGCCGGTGAGCGCGAGGTCGGCGAGGATCTCCCCCACGACGGGGACGAACTTGAAGCCGTGACCGGAGAAGCCGCAGGCGACGACCACGGACTCGGGATGCCGCGGATGGCGGGCGATCACGAAGTGCTCGTCGGGGGTGTTGGAGTACATACAGGTCGCGGCCTTGAGGAAAATCCCAGGGAGCGTGGGGAGTTGGGCCGCGAGATGGTTCGCCATGGCGGCCACCTCATGCTCCTGGACGGTACGGTCGATGGTCTCCGGGGTGCAGACGGTGCCCTTCCGGAAGAAGGCGACCTTGGCGCCCGCGTCCGGGCCGTCGATGGCCGGGAAGCCGTAGATCTGGACGCGCTCCGCGTTCTCCCAGATGTAGATGGGATGGTGCTCCGGGCGGTACGGGCCGGTGCCGCCCTCGGGCTGGAACCAGTACATGACCTGCCGCTCGATGGTGAACGGCACCCCGAGATCGCCGAGCAGCTCCGGCGCCCAGGCGCCGGGGCAGATCACCAACTGGCCCGCCGTATAGGTGTTCTCGGCGGTGTGGACCCGCACACCGCCGGACGGCAACGGCTCCCAGCGGGTGACGGGCTCCTCGAAGCGCAGCTCGGCGCCGTCCCGGGTGGCGAGCTGGAGATGGGCGGCGACGGTGTTCTCCGGGCGGAGCAGCCCGGCCCGCTCCTCGTACAGCCCGACCTCGTCCGGGCCCGGGGTGAGGGTGGGGAAGCGCCGGTGGATCTCCTTGGCGTCCAGCATCTCGTGCGGCAGGTCCCACTGCCGGGCCGACTCGAGACTCCCCGCCACGGTACGGCTGTCGGGCGGTCCGAGCATGACACCACCGCACAGGGCGGCGACCGTCCGGCCGGTGTCGCGCTCCAGCCGTTCGTACAGCTCGTAGGCGCGCAGCAGCAGGGGGACGTACGCCGGATCCTCGAAGTACGACTGCCGGGTGATCCGCGAACCACCGTGGCTGGAGCCCCGGTTGTGGACCGGGCCGAACTTCTCCAGGCCGAGGACCCGGGCGCCGCGTGCGGCGAGATGATGGGCGGCGGCGCTGCCCATGCCGCCGAGGCCGAGCACGATCACGTCGTACGAGGGGGGCATGACTCTCCTGACGGTTATTCGGAAGTTCGGAAACAAGGAAGTCAGCGCCGGATGCGGTCCATCCCCGGGTCGAACAGGGGCTCTTCGGTGACGGTGGCCGCGACCGGCGCACCGAAGTAGTCGATCAGGACACCGGTTCCGGGGGTCAGCCGCGCGGGCAGCCAGGCATAGGCGATACACCGGCCGACGGTGTAGCCGTAGGCGGCGCTGGTGACGTATCCGGCGGTCGCCCCGTCCACCCGTACCGGCTCCTTGCCGAGCACCACGGCGGTCGGGTCGTCCAGGGTCAGACAGGTCAGCCGGCGCTCCGGCCGTTCCCGCTCCCCGCCGCGCGCGGCGAGCGCCGCCCGGCCGGTGAACTCGCCCTTGTCCATCCGTACGGCGAAGCCCAGACCGGCCTCATAGGGAGTGTGTTCGGCTGTCATGTCATGGCCCCAGGAGCGGTAACCCTTCTCCATTCGGAGGCTGTTGAAGGCCGAGCGCCCGGCCGCCACCACCCCGAGCCGCTGTCCGGCCTCCCACAGGGTGTCCCACAGCCGGGCGCCCAGATCGGCGGTGGTGTACAGCTCCCAGCCCAGCTCACCGACGTAACTCAGCCGCATGGCGGTCACCGGCACGAAGTCGAGGTGGGTCCGCCGGGCGCGGAAGTAGCCGAACCCCTTGTGCGAGAAGTCGTCCCGGGTCAGCGGCTGCACCAGCTCCCGTGCCAGCGGCCCCCAGACGCCGACACAACAGGTGCCCGAGGTGATGTCCCCGATCTGTACGGAGTCCGGCGCGTGCCGCAGCAACCAATCCAGATCGGCAGGGGAGTTGGCGCCGATCTGGAAGTGGTCGGGGCCCAGCCGGGCCACGGTCAGATCCGACCGGATGCCGCCCGCCTCGTCCAGCAGCAGGGTGTAGGTGACGGCGCCCGGCTTCTTGGCGAGGTTGTTCGTCGTCATCCGCTGGAGGAACTCCAGGGAGCCGGTGCCGGTCACCTCCAGGCGGCGCAGCGGTGTCATGTCGTACAGCGCGACCTTCTCCCGGGTCGCGCGCGCCTCGGCGGCGGCGATCGGCGACCAGTAGCGGGCCGCCCAGGCGTCCCGCTCGGGTGGCGAAACGCCTTCGGTGAGCGGTGCGTTGGCCTCGTACCAGTGCGGGCGTTCCCAGCCGCCGCCCTCCAGGAAGTACGCGCCCAGCTCGCGCTGCGCGGTGTGGAAGGGGCTGGTGCGCAGCGGGCGCGGGCGCTCCAGGGGCTGGAGCGGATGGACGATGTCGTACACCTCGATGAAGTTCCGGGCGCCGCGCTCCTCGACGTACGCGGGGGAGCGCTGGGCGTCCTCGAAGCGGTAGAGGTCGCACTCGTGGATGTCGGTGGTGGCCCGTCCCTCGGTCATCCACTGGGCGACGGCGCGCGCGACCCCGGCGGAGTGGGTCACCCACACCGCCTCCGCCAGCCAGAATCCGCGCAGCTCACGCGCCTCGCCGAGGACCGGCATACCGTCCGGGGTGAAGGAGAAGACCCCGTTGAACCCCTCCTCGGCCCGGCTCGCGCCGAGCGCGGGCAGCAGCTCGGCGGCATCCCGCCAGCTGGGCGCGAAATCCTCCTCGGTGAAGGGCAGCGAGGACGGCATCACGGGCGCGTCCTCGTATGCCGGGAGGGTGAACGGATCGACGGGCAGTGGCCGGTGGGCGTACGAACCGATACCGATCCGGTCGGTGTGTTCCCGGAAGTAGAGGTCCCGGTCCTGATGGCGCAGCACGGGCCGACTCGCCTCGGTACGCGGGTCGTTCACCCCGGCCAGCTCGGGCAGCGGCCCGGTCCTCGCGTACTGGTGCGCGAGCGGCAGCAGCGGTACGGGGACCCCGGCCAGCCGCCCGATCACCGGCCCCCAGAACCCGGCCGCGGAGACGACGTGGTCGGCGGGGAAGGTGCCCCGGTCGGTGACGACCCCGGTGACCCGGCCGTCCCGCGAGTCGATCCCGATGACGGTGTGGCGGTCCAGGAAGCGGGCGCCGCGCGCGGTGGCGCGCTCCTGCTGGGCCCGGCAGGCGAGCAGGGCGCGGGCCAGCCCGTCCCCGGGGGTGTGAAAGCCGCCGATGATTCGCTCCTCGTCCAGCAACGGCCATAGTTTCAGGCACTCCTGAGGGGATATCAGCTCACCGTGCACCCCCCACGACTCGGCCAGTCCCGCCTTGCGGTGCAGATCGGCCCAGCGCTCCTCGGTGGTGGCGACCTCCAGACCGCCGACCGGGTTGAAGCAGGAGAGCCCGTCCACGGAGAGCGAGGTGAACTTCTCCACGGTGTACGAGGCGAAGTCGGTCAGGGCTTTGGAGGGGCTCGTCCGGAAGACCAGCCCGGGGGCGTGCGAGGTCGAGCCGCCGGGCGCGGGCAGCGGGCCCTGGTCGAGGACGGTGACATCGGTCCAGCCGCGCGCGGTGAGTTCGTCGGCCAGCGAGCAGCCGACGATACCGGCGCCGATGATGACAACACGGGGAATATCGCTGGTGGTTGCGGACATACCACTCCTCGTTCCGGGTGAACGTTCGGCAACGTTGTGGGCGCTACGGGACGGGCGCTACGGGATGGGCGGTGCGGGGCCGCGCAGGGGGGGCGGTGCGATCGTGCGCGTGCGGCGTGCGAACGTTCAGAGTGTGACGACGGAGCGCAGCGCGCCGCCGCCCTCGCGCATCCGGGTGAGAACGGAATCCACCTCGTCCAGGGCGACGGTCTCGGAGACCAGGGCGCCCAGATCGAGTCTGCCGCGCAGATAGAGGTCGGCGAGGACCGGGAAGTCGCGGCTGGGCAGCGCGTCCCCGTACCAGGAGGACTTGAGCGCCCCGCCGCGCGAGAAGAGGTCGAGGAGCGGCAGCTCGATCAGTGCGTCCGGCTCCGGTACGCCGACCAGCACCAGCACCCCCGCCTGATCGCGCATGTCGAAGCCCTGCCGGTAGGTCTCCGGGCGGCCGACCGCGTCGATCACCGTGTCCGCGCCGAACCCGCCGGTCAGCTCCCGGACGGCCGCCACCGGTTCCGTACCAAGGGCGTTGACGGTGTGCGTGGCGCCGAAGCGCAGCGCGCCGTCGAGTCTGGCGTCGTCGACGTCGACGGCGATCACCTGCCGCGCCCCGGCGAGCGAGGCCCCGGCGATGGCGGCGCTGCCCACCCCGCCGCAGCCGATCACGGCGACGGTGTCCCCGCCGCGTACCCCCGCGGTGTGGACGGCGGCGCCGTACCCCGCCATCACCCCGCAGCCGATCAGCCCGGCGACCTCGGGCCGGGCTGCGGGATCGATCCGCACCGCCTGCGCGGCGGCGACCAGGGTCAGTTCGGTGAAGGCGCCGATGCCGAGGGCGGCGGAGAGCGGGGTGCCGTCGAGCAGGGTCATCGGCCGGCGGGCGCCCAGGCTGTCGAAGCAGTACCACGGGCGGCCCCGGCGACAGGACCGGCAGTTTCCGCAGGGCGCGCGCCAGGCCAGCACGACATAGTCACCGGGGGCGAGATCGGTCACGCCCTCGCCGACGGACTCGACGGTGCCCGCGGCCTCGTGCCCGAGCAGAAAGGGGAAGCCGTCGCCGACCGCGCCCTCCCGGTAGTGCAGATCGGTGTGGCAGACCCCGCTGGCCTGGACCGACACCAGGACCTCGCCGGGGCCAGGGTCGGGGACCAGGATCGTCGTCACCTCGACGGGAGCGCCCCTTTTTCTCGCGACAACAGCGCGGACCTCGTGTGACACGGCCTGACTCCTCTTGCGGTAGCCCTGCGTAGCCCTGTTCTCACACGCCCTTGTTGCGTATCGCACGATCGGTTGCGTGATGAGAGACATCTTGGGAACGGGGGAGTCCACCGTCAAGAGTGCCGAGTTAACCCCCGGTAAAAGGCCGCACGCCGGGGAGGGACGCGGCCGGAACGCTCCGGCCGCGTCCCTCCCCGGCGAGTTATCGCTCTTGATTTTTCCCTGAGGGGTACGCGAAATTCTCCTGACGGACCATCAGAAGGCGTACCCCATGCGCCGGGACAGCTCCGCCGCCGCGCCCAGCGTGCGTTCGGCCAGTACGGGAAGGCGCTCCTCGCCCAGCCGGTAGGCCGGGCCCGAGACGCTGATCGTGCCGATCACCGCCCCGTCGTGCGCCCGTACCGGCGCGGCCACCGCGTTCAGCCCGATCTCCAGCTCCTCCACCGTGCAGGCGTAGCCGCGCTCCACCGCCAGTTGCAACTGCTCGCGCAGCTCGCCGATATCGGTCACGGTCCGCTGGGTGAAGCGCGCCAGCTTGCGCGCCAGCACATGCTCCTGGCCGGACGGCGGCAGATGCGCCAGCAGGATCTTGCCGCTGGAGGTGGCGTGCAACGGGGTCCGCCGGCCCAGCCAGTTGTGAGCGGTGACCGAGGCGGCGCCGCGCGCCTGCATGATGTTGACCGCCGCGTCGTCGTCCAGCACCGCGATATTGACGGTCTCGCCCACCTCGTCGGCCAGTTCGCGGCAGAGCGGCGCGCTCTCCTGCGAGATGTCGAGCCGTACCGCCGCCGCGCCCGCGAGCCGGAGCACCCCGGCGCCCAGGTAGTACTTGCCGCGGTCCTTCGCCTGACCGACCAGGCCGCGGTTCTCCAGCACGCCGAGCAGCCGGAAGGCGGTCGACTTGTGGACCCCCAGCTCATCGGCGATCTCGGTGACCCCCACCTCGCCGTGGCGGGCGAGGATCTCCAGCACACTCACCGCGCGGTCGACGGACTGCACCGCGCTCGCGGCGCCCCTGGGCTGTGTCTTTTCCTCGTCGTCCGCCGTAATGGTGTTGTCCTTCCGCTGGGTCCTGCCTGTTCTGTCGGTCTTCCCGGTTCTGTTGGTCATCGGGTCTTTCTCACCCACCTGGCGGGCCTGATCCCGGCCGTCGTCCTCGGGGAGGTCTTGACGAGTCAGCTCCCCATTGCCGATTCTGTTGCGCATCACGCTCCCTGTTCGCGCGATACGGAACACCGATACGGAACACAAGGATACCGATGAGTGAGAGGGGGGCCAGTGATCCCCGTCTGTCGTCTTGAAGACCTCCCCGAGGGTGAGGCCATCCGCATCGACACCCAGCCACCGATCGCCGTCTTCCACTCCGAGGGCGAGTTGTACGCCATCGACGACACCTGCACCCACCAGGACGCCTCCCTCGCGGAGGGCTGGCTGGAGGGCTGTCAGGTCGAATGCCCGCTCCACGCCGCTTCATTCGACCTCCGAACGGGACAGCCGACCTGTCTGCCCGCGCGCCGTGCCGTACGCGTCCACCGCGTCACCGTCGACGACGGAATCATCCATGTGCACCCCACAGCCGAGGAGCACGTAGCGTGAACTCCAGTGGCACAGCAGGGGAGTTGGCTACGGGCACCGTGGTCGAAGCGGCTCGCTTCCTCTGCTGTCCCAACTCGGCCCGGACATGGCGGCGTTCTGCGCCGGACTGCACGCCGCGCACGGAGTGCCCCTGCTCTCCGGTACGGGAGTGGCCGCCCTCCTCGGCACCGGCGCGGGACGGGTGCGCGGGGTCGAGCCGGCGGACGGCCGCGTGCTGCCCGCGGAGGTGGTCGTGGTGGGCATCGGCGTTCGCCCCAACACCGGCTGGCTGGCGGTCTGCGGGCTGCCGCTCGACGACGGTGTGCGCTGCGACGCCGGTGGTGTGACCGCACTGCCCCGGGTGGCCGCGCTCGCCGCCGACCGCCCGCGCCCCTTCACCCGGCTGCGCCGCGAACTCGCCCGCACTCCGGAGTCGGCCGTCCGCTCATCGCTCCCCGCCGACGGGCGGTCCGTTAAGGTCGTATGACGGTGGACGGGGCTTGTCCGATGGAGGCGTCCCGCGATGGAGGCACAGTGCGGCTGAGAGTGGAGTTCACGACCGAGCCCTTCGACCTGGACGAGGCACCCGCGCACGCGCTGGTGGCCCGCGAGGTCGTCCGGGGCGCGGAGCTGGACGCGGTGGATGTCGGCCCCTTCGGCAACACCGCCGAGGGCGGCGCCGACGCGGTGCTCGCGGCCGTGGAGGAGCTGCTGCGCAGGTCGCTGGAGGCCGGGGCGACCAGGATCTCGCTCCAGGTCAATGTGATCGGGGCCGATACGTGAGCGAACCGCCGGACCACCCCTTCGTCACGGCGGTCAGACCACTGGTCGACGCCATGGGCGGCGAGCTGCTCCCGCCGCACGAGGCCCAGCCCGACGATGTCGTCCTGGCCTGGGAGGGCGAGGACCTCCTCGCCGTACGGCTGCCCCAGCTCTCGGAGTCCCTCGACCACATCCTGGCGGCCCTGGAGCGCGGACACGGCATGCCGCTGGCCGAACTGGACCGCAGGACCAAGCAGTCGATCGTACGGAACCTGGAGGCGCGCGGCGCCTTCGCCGTACGGCACGGGGTGGAGACGGTGGCGACCGCGCTCGGCGTCAGCCGTTTCACCGTGTACAACTACCTGAACCGCGAGGGCGCGGGCGAACAGCGCGCCAGGGGCGGCAGCGGCTGAACGCGCCTCGCGCGCCCGGCGCCCTCGGGGGAGGGGCACTGGACGCGCGAGGTCGGGTACGTCAGCGGCCGGGGGCCGACGGCCGGAATTCAGCGGCCGGGGGCCGACGGCCACGGCCACGGGCCGGTCGCCGGGGGGCAGCGGCCGGGGGCCGTGGATCAGCTGCCCGCGGCGGTCCTGCGGCGGCGGGTCACGATCATGACCGCGCCACCGGCGGCCAGCAGCAGGGCGGCACCACCGGCGATCGGGAGGACGCTGCCGCCACCGGTCTCCGCCAGGCCACCGCCACCGCCGGTGCTGCCACCGGCGGACGCCGGGCTCGGCTCGTTGGACGGGGTGGACGTCTCGGAGGTCGGCTCGGACGCGTCCGGCGTGGGCTCGGAGGCGTCCGGGGTCTCCGGGGTGGGCTCGCTCGCGGAGGGGGTCGGGCTCTCCGGGGTGCTCTCCTCCGGTGCGGGCGGCTCGGACGGGTTCTCGGTGGAGGGGGGCTCCGTGGCCGGCGGCTCCTCGGGCGTGGGCTCGCTCGTGGGCGGCTCCGGCGCCGGGGGGATCTCCTGCGCGGTGCAGTTCTTCGTGCCACCGTTCCAGGCCGCGATCAGCTTGTCCTTGATGACCTTGCGGCTGGGCCCGATCGGCAGGTCGCCGTGCTCGAACCCGTCGTTCGCGTCCTTGAGGCCGTCGTACTTGACCTTGCCCCGGTAGAGGTCGATCTGCGCGTAGCAGCCGACATCGGGGATGGCCACGTCGAGTGTGTCCTGGCCGCCCTGCTTGACGTCGACGGAGTCGAAGTCGTGGAAGACCTGCTCGCCGGAGGTCTCCCAGGTGGGGCCGTGGGTACGGTACGAGGCCAGCGACACCGTGCAGCTCGACGCGTCGGACGCGGTGCGCACCTTGACGTGCACCTTCCCGTCGTCGGCGGGCTTGAGGTTGATGTCGTCGACCTTGATCTGGGAGTACCAGCCGTTGCCGTCGAGTGAGAACTCGCACTTGTCGACCGCGGTGGTGGTGACCGGCGTACCGGCACCCGTGCCGGGCTTGTAGCCCCCGTGGTTGCCCTTGTCCCATCCCCGGCCGCCGGGGCAGTCGGTCGCCCAGGCGGAACCCGCCGCGGCGGTGGAGAGGGCCAGAACGGCGGCGCCGACTCCGAGGAGTCTCAGCGACGTGACACGTCTCGATATGGCCATGCGTTTCCCATCTTGTGCTGGGCTCGGCCCGGCCTGTGCCGTGTGCCTGTGCCGTGTGTTCTCGGACGTACGGACAACGGACACCACGACTCGACCCGCCGCACGCGGGAGCGGGGCAGGCAGAAACAGGGCCGGGCTGAAGTGGTTGGCAGCGCACCGGGCGTTGGGCTCTCGGTGGCACGACGCATATTCCTGGGGGCGCGACACCCATGTCAATCCGTCGCGGTGGCCGGAATTCGATGTTCCGTCGGGGCGTGACCGGGAGCGCCGACCCCCGGTACTTACGTGAAAAAGGCTCAAACGGCCCGGACAACGCCCTGGTCGGCGGCGGGTTCGGGCGCGCGCGGCGGTGCGGACCGTCCGGCGGCGGGCTCGATGATCAACATGCGGCCCGATGGTTGCGGTGAAGTCCAGCCGAGCAGTACGTGGAGAGACTGTAAATTCAACAAACTGTTGACGCCGTGTCGCGCAGGGCGTTAGCTGGACGCGTTACTCCGAAGTAGCGCCGTCTGCCCCCGCGGGCGGGACTTCGGAATGACGCGTCCAGGCCGGACAGGCCCGAGACCGGCCTGGTACAGCACAGCCACGGAGGCTCCCCGTGACATCGACATCCTCTGATACGTCCGTCCCGCCCGATCCACTCAGCGGATCGCGGGGCCTTGTCCGCCTCAATGCCGCCCCCGGCCCCGAGGCCCTGGCCGCACTGCGCGACGTGTGCGCCAGTACGGCGTGGGGGAACGCGGTGCTCGCCCGGCGCCCGTACGCCGGCGTGGCGGACCTCCTCGCCGCCGGTGACACCGCGACGGCCGGGCTGGACGGCGAGGATCTCGCCGAGGCCATGGCCGGACACCCACCGATCGGCCGCCCCCGCCCGGGTGACCCCACCTCGGCCCGGGAGCAGCGCGGGATGACCGACGCGTCCGAGCGGCTCAGGGCGGAGATGCTCGAACTGAACCTGGCCTACCAGGAGCGGTTCGGCCATGTCTTCCTGATCTGTGCCACGGGGGCGACCGGCGAGCAGATGCGCGACGCGATCGAGGAGCGGCTCGGCCACACGCCCGAGCGGGAGCGCGAGATCGCCCGCACCGAGCTGGGCAAGATCAACCGGATCAGGCTGACCCGTCTCGTCACGACGGAAGCAGCGACGGAAGCGGCGATGGAAGAAGCAACGGAAGAAGCAACGGAAGAACAGGCGGAAGCAGCGGCGGAGAACGCCGAGACCCCCGCCTCCGTCTCCACGCACATTCTGGACACCAGCCTCGGCCGCCCCGCCTCCGGTGTCCCCGTCGCGCTCGCCGCCCGCGGCGGCCCCGACGCGTCCTGGGTCGCGCTCGGCGCCTCGAAGACCGATGGCGACGGGCGGTGCAAGGATCTGCCGACGCTGCCCGCCGGGACCGTACAGGTGCGGCTGGAGTTCGACACCGACGTGTACCTCGCCGCCGCCACCGGCACGGCCACCACCACCATCACCGCCGGAAACGGCACCCCCCCAGCCGAGACGCGGCAGCAGCACACATCGCCGTTCTTCCCGGAGGTCGCGGTCACCTTCCGTGTCACCCCGGGCGAGCACTACCACGTACCTCTGCTGCTCAATCCGTTCGGCTACTCCGTATACCGAGGGAGCTAGCAGGAATGCCCACCATGCTCGGACAGAACCAGTACGGCAAAGCGGAGAACCGCGTCGTCAAGGTGGTACGGAACGGCGCCACCCACCACATCAAGGACCTGAACGTCTCCATCGCGCTCTCGGGTGACATGGCGGACGTCCATTACTCCGGATCCAACACCCACGTCCTGCCGACCGACACCACCAAGAACACGGTGTACGCGTTCGCCAAGGAGCACGGCATAGCGTCGGCCGAGCAGTTCGGCATCGAGCTGGCCCGGCACTTCGTGACCAGCCAGGAGCCGATCCACCGCGCCCGCGTCCGGATCGAGGAGTACGCCTGGGAGCGCATCGCCACCCCCGGCGAGGGCGAGCACTCCTTCGTCCGCAAGGGCCAGGAGACCCGCCTCGCCGAGATCACCTTCGACGGTGAGCGGCTCCAAGTGGTCTCGGGGCTGAAGGACTTGACCGTACTGAACACGACGGACTCCGAGTTCTGGGGGTACGCCAAGGACGGGTACACCACACTGAAGGAGGCGTACGACCGGATCCTGGCCACCGATGTGTCGGCGCGGTGGCGTTACGGCTGGACGGGCGGCGAGGGCGAGTCCGTCCCCGACTGGGACCGGTGCTACGCGGAGGCGAGACAACACATACTCGGCGCCTTCGCCGAGACCTACTCCCTCTCGCTCCAGCAGACGCTGTACGCGATGGGCACCCGGGTCGTCGAGCGGGGCGAGGGGATCGACGAGATCCGTTTCTCGCTGCCCAACAAGCACCACTTCCTGGTCGATATGGAGCCGTTCGGTCTGAAGAACGACACCGAGGACGGAGCCGTCTACTTCGCGGCGGACCGCCCGTACGGCCTGATCGAGGCCACCGTCCTGCGCGACGGGGCCGAGCAGCTCATCCCGGCGGACACCACCAACCTCTGAGCTGTACGCGGCCGTACGCGGCCGTACGCGCCGTACGAAAAAGAGCACGTACAACGTTTCACGCGCAACGTTTCACGCACACGTTTCACGAAGAAGAAAAGGACCCGTCATGGCGGCTACGCGCATCGTCATCGAGAACTGCGCCATCGCGACGGTGGACGCACACGACACCGAGTACGCCACGGGCCATGTCGTCGTCGCGGGCAACCGGATCGAGTCGGTCGGCGCGGGCGCCGCCCCCGCCGGGCTGGAGAACGTGGTCCGCCGCATCGACGGCACCGGCCATCTCGTCACCCCGGGCCTGGTCAACACGCACCACCACTTCTACCAGTGGATCACCCGGGGTCTCGCCACCGACCACAACCTCTTCGACTGGTTGGTCGCGCTGTACCCGACCTGGGCCCGGATCGACGAGCCGATGGTTCGCGCCGCCGCGCAGGGCTCGCTGGCCATGATGGCGCGGGGTGGTGTGACCACCGCGATGGACCACCACTACGTCTTCCCGCGCGGCTCGGGCGACCTCTCCGGCGCGATCATCGGAGCGGCGGCGGAGATGGGCGTACGGTTCACCCTGGCCCGGGGATCCATGGACCGGGGCGAGTCGGACGGCGGGTTGCCGCCGGACTTCGCGGTCGAGTCCCTCGACGGCGCCCTCGCGGCGACCGAGGAGACCGTCGACACCCATCACGACGCCTCCTTCGACGCGATGACCCAGATCGCCGTCGCGCCGTGCTCCCCGTTCTCCGTCAGTACGGAACTGCTGCGCCAGGGAGCCGAGTTGGCCCGCCGCAAGGGGGTGCGGCTGCACACCCACGGCAGCGAGACCGTCGAGGAGGAGCAGTTCTGCAAAGAGCTGTTCGGGATGGGCCCGACCGACTACTTCGAGTCCACCGGCTGGCTCGGCTCCGATGTGTGGATGGCCCACTGCGTCCATATGAACGACTCCGACATCGCCGCCTTCGCGCGTACGGGCACGGGCGTCGCCCACTGCCCCTCCTCCAACGCCCGGCTGGCCGCCGGGATCGCGCGCGTCCCCGACATGCTGGCGGCGGGTATCCCGGTCGGCCTCGGTGTCGACGGCACGGCCTCCAACGAGTCGGGGGAACTCCACACCGAACTGCGCAACGCCCTGCTCCTCAACCGCCTCGGCCCGCACCGGGAAGCATCCCTGACGGCCCGTCAGGCACTGCGCCTCGGTACGTACGGCGGCGCCGGGGTCCTCGGCCGCGCGGACCAGATCGGCTCCATCGAGGCCGGGAAACTCGCCGACCTGGTGCTGTGGAAGATGGACACACTGGCCCACGCGTCCATCGCCGACCCGGTGGTCGCGCTGGTTCTCGGCGCGGCGGCCCCCGTCACACTCTCGCTGGTCAACGGCAGGGCCGTCGTCGAGGACGGCCGACTGACCACGGTGGACGAGGACGCCATCGCCCGCGCCACCCGGAGCGAGGCGCGCCGGCTCGCCCGGATCGCGGCCGGTGAGTGAGGGCCGCCGGGGGCGTGGTCAGTCGATGCGGTAACGGTCCCCGTATACCTTCCAGTTGAGGGGTGTGTCGAGGTTCAGGTTGCCCTGGTCGAGGAAGACGCGCTGCGCGGTGTCGAGTCGGCTGGTGTCGTTGTGGGACGGCTCGCTGCGGATCGCGGCGACCCGCGCGTCGAGGAACGCGTGGAGATACGCGCTCTGATCCCCGCCGCGCCGGGGCGACCTGGCCGCGCGCAGGGCGTTGGCGCGGATCGTACGGAAGCCGACCGAGCCCTCCGTATCGCCGTAGCCGTGCATGACATAGGCGTCGTAGTAGATGAACTGTCCCAGGGCGCCGAGCCCGTCGGCCTTGGCCCGGGAGACCGCCGGGTCGAAGTACAGCAGGTCCCGCTCCTCGTCCTGGGCCCGCCGCAGCGCGGCGTCCCCGGCGGCCTTCCGCCAGGCGGTGGTGAAGGCGGTGCCGAGCCCTTCGTGGGAGGCGCTGCCCTTCACCGCCCGCAGCGCGGGCAGGAACCGCACGAGCCCGTTGTCCGGCACGGCCAGGGTGTAGCGCTCGACGACCTTGAGGAGATCGCCGCAGCCGGTGCAGAACCCGACGATGCCCGCCGTGTAGCCCCGGCCGTCGCCGATGTCCTCGATGTAGCGGTACTGGTCCTTCCAGTCCAGCGAGGAGTTCTCCGCACTGGACACCAGCCGCATCGCGATGTCCTTCTTCCCCGGGTCGTCCAGCCCCACGGCCGCACCGGAGGCCGAGGTACAGGCGGCGGTCATGGCCAGCACCGGCAGCAGCAGGACGAGCATCAGTCGGCGGAGCGTGTGGATCACGTACCGGCCCTTTCCCTGTGGGTGTGGTGTGCGCAGGCCCGGCCCCCGAGGGTACGTGAGCGGACCGGTATCACCCGGAAACGCCGGTACGGGGGGCACGGACCGTGCTACGTCCCTTCCGGTCCGCCCGGCTTGACGAACCGGCTTCGACACCCGCACCCCGCACGCGTGGACGGGCGCGGGCCCGGAGGCGGTGGAGTTCCTCAGCCTGTTCGGGCGGCAGGGCGAGCGCATGCACGTACAGGCCCGCCCCACGGAGAAGTGACCGCGCGCCCGACCCGCGCGCCCGCGCGCCTGAGGCCCGGCGGGTCGCGCCGGGCCTCAGGGTGCATCGGGGAAGGCGGTGGCCGTCAGCCGCGGAGCTGCTCGTACGCGGGGAGCGTGAGGAAGTCCGCGTAGTCGTCGTCGAGCGCGACGGTCAGCAGCAGGTCGTGGGCCTGCTGCCAGCGGCCCGCGGCGAACGCCTCGTCGCCGATGTCGGCGCGGATCGCGGCGAGTTCGCCGGCGGCGAGGGCGCGGGCCAGCTCCGGGGTGGCCCGTACGGTCTGTCCGTCGTGTTCGAACTCGACGCCCGCGTTGATCCACTGCCAGATCTGGGAGCGGGAGATCTCCGCGGTGGCGGCGTCCTCCATCAGGTTGAAGATGGCGACGGCGCCGCTGCCGCGCAGCCACGCCTCGATGTAGCGGATGCCGACCTGGACGGCGTTGTGCAGGCCGTCGTAGGTGGGCCTGGCGTCGAGGGAGTCGATGGCGATGAGATCGCCCGCGGCGACGGAGACGTCCTCGCGGAGGCGGTCCTTCTGGTTCGGGCGGTCGCCCAGGACCGCGTCGAAGGAGGCCATGGCGATCGGCACGAGGTCGGGGTGGGCGACCCAGGAGCCGTCGAAGCCGTCGGCGGCCTCGCGGTCCTTGTCGGCCTTGACCTTCTGGAAGGCGACCTTGTTGACCTCGGCGTCGTGCCGGGAGGGGATGAAGGCCGCCATGCCGCCGATGGCGTGGGCGCCGCGCTTGTGGCAGGTGCGGACGAGGAGTTCGGTGTAGGCGCGCATGAACGGCGCTGTCATGGTGACCGCGTTGCGGTCCGGCAGGACGAACTTGGCGCCGCCGTCACGGAAGTTCTTCACGATCGAGAAGAGATAGTCCCAGCGGCCCGCGTTGAGCCCGGAGGCGTGGTCGCGCAGCTCGTACAGGATCTCGTCCATCTCGTACGCGGCGGTGATCGTCTCGATCAGCACGGTCGCGCGGACGGTGCCCTGCGGGATGCCGACGTAGTCCTGGGCGAAGACGAAGATGTCGTTCCAGAGGCGGGCCTCCAGGTGCGATTCCGTCTTCGGGAGGTAGAAGTACGGACCCTTGCCCAGCTCGATCAGGCGCTTGGCGTTGTGGAAGAAGTACAGCCCGAAGTCGACCAGCGCGCCGGGCACCGGCTCGCCGTCCAGCTGGAGGTGGCGCTCCGCCAGATGCCAGCCGCGCGGGCGGGTGACGACGGTCGCCAGCTCGGCCGCGTCCTTGAGGGCGTACGACTTGCCGGTGCGCGGGTCGGTGAAGTCGATACGGCGGTGGTAGGCGTCCATCAGGTTGAGCTGGCCGCCGATCACGTTCTCCCAGGTGGGAGCGGAGGCGTCCTCGAAGTCGGCGAGCCAGATCCGCGCGCCCGAGTTGAGCGCGTTGATGGTCATCTTGCGGTCGGTGGGTCCGGTGATCTCCACCCGGCGGTCGTTCAGCGCGGCCGGTGAGGGGGCGACCCGCCAGCTCTCGTCCGCGCGGACGGAGGCGGTCTCGGGCAGGAAGTCCAGGCTGGAGGTACGGGCGATGCCGGCCCGGCGCTCGGCCCTGCGGGCCAGCAGCTCGTCACGGCGAGGGGTGAACCGTTGGTGCAGCTCCGCGACGAACGCGAGGGCCGCTTCGGTGAGTACCTCGTCCTGCCGGGGCAGGGGTTCGGCGTCGACGATGGCCAGCGGGGAGGGCGCCGGTGCGGACATGAGCTGTCACTCCTTCACGAGCGCCGTCAGGGTCGGGCGCCTCTGCTTTGTGGATATTAGTTTCCTTATCGTGGAACTTCAATGTTTTGTTGAAGTCCGGACATACCGGCCCGGTGCTCCGGACATACCGGCCCGGTCGCTCCGGGGCATACCGGCCCGGTGCTCCGGACATACCGGCCCGGTCGCTCCGGGACACACCGGCTCCGCGCTCCGGGCTCAGGGCGCGGGCTCCAGGCGCGCGAGATCCTCCTCCGTGTCGATGTCGTACGCCCGCGCGACATCGCCGCACTCGACCAGGACGATCTCGCTCCCGTGCGCCCCCAGATACCCGCGCGCCCCGCGGTCGCCCCGGGCCGCCGCCGCGACATCCGCCCAGCGGGCCGCGCCGAACAGCACCGGATGACCGCGCTCGCCGCCGTACGAGGCCGCGACGAGCGAATCGGGCGTACGGTACGCCGCCACCACCCGGGCCACCGCCGCCGCGCCGATCCCCGGCTGGTCCACCAGCAGCACCAGCGCCGCCCGTGCCCCCGTACCGGAGAGCGAGGCGAGCCCGGCGCGCAGCGAGGAGCCCATGCCCTCGCCCCAGCGCGGGTTGTCGACCAGGGCGCAGCCGGGCAGCTCGGCCCGGTCCCGTACCTCCCGCGCGGCCGCTCCCAGCACCACGTGCACCGGGCCGCAGCCGCCCTCGCGCAGTGCGCGCGCGGCGTGCTCGACCAGCGGGCGGCCCCGGTGCGCCAGCAGCGCCTTCGGCCGGCCGCCCAGCCTGCGGCCGCCGCCCGCGGCGAGCAGCAGCCCGGCGACCGGCGGGTCCGATGTGTCGTGTGTGCCTGCCATGAGCCCTGCATACCACCCCGGAGTGGCGCACACCGTACGGGATGGCGTTAACTTGCCCGCGAACCTTGGCGCTTGACCATCGTCCAGGGGGGAACGGCAAAGCGGGACAGAACCGTACCGGGCACAACGGCGTGCCGGGGCGAGCGCGAGGGGGAGTACGTTGCTGCGGAGTGTGGGGCAGACGCCGCCGACGGAGCGGGACGAGGATCCGAGAGTCGTGCGGCTGCGCGCCGCCGTGTCCCGGCTCCGGCGCGAACTGGCCGGTTACCAGGCGGAGTTCCAGGACCGGGCCATCGCCGAGGACGAGCTGGCCGCGCTCGCCGCGATGGTCGCGGACGGCGCTCCCGAGACCGCCAGGATGCGGCGTTCGCTGCTGCTGATCGTCGGCTCGACCGGCTCGGTCAGCGCGCTGGGACCGGCGCTGATGGGCGTACGGCACGCGGTCGACCTCTTCGGGGACGCGCCCCGGCGGGCCGCCGAAGTGCCCCGGCAGCCCGCCGACGTACCGCGCCTGCCGCGCTGACGCCGCGATCGTACGAGGGCCGAGCGGATCCGGCGTGTCCGGCCGATGCGTTCGGGGCGCGGCGGGAGTCTTGACCCCGACCGCACGCACCCGCAGCCGGAGGTGGCCCGATGACCAGCCTGAAGACCCTGCTGGACCAGCACGTCGACGAAGGCCCGGTGCCCGGGATCGTGGGCCTGGTGGCCCGGGGCGGCCGGGTCGAGGTGGCGGTCGCCGGCTCCGCCGACGCCGCCGGGACCTCCCCGCTGGCCAGGGACTCGATCTTCCGTATCGCCTCGCTCACCAAACCCGTCACCGCCGCCGCGACGATGGCCCTGGTCGAGGACGGCCGGATCGCGCTGGACGCCCCGGTCGCGACCTGGCTGCCCGAGCTGGCGGCGCCCGTCGTCGTCCGTACCCCAAACTCCCCGGTCGACGACGTGGTCCCGGCGGCGCGGCCGATCACGGTGGCCGATCTGCTCACCTTCCGCGCCGGATACGGCTTCCCCGCCGACTTCTCCCTGCCCGCGGTCGCGCCGCTGTTCGACGAGCTGAAGCAGGGGCCGCAGGTCCAGCAGGTGGCGGCGCCGGACGCGTGGATGGCCGCGCTGTCGCGTATCCCCCTGCTCGGCCAGCCGGGCGAGCTGTGGCTGTACAACACCTGCTCCGACATTCTGGGCGTGCTGATCGCCCGGGTCGCGGGCCGCCCGCTGCCGGAGTTCCTGGCCGAGCGGCTGTTCGACCCGCTCGGGATGGCCGACACCGGATTCGCCGTACCGGCGGGCAGCCTCGACCGGTTCACCAGCTATTACCGGCCCTCCCCGGCCGGGGGCGTCGAACTGGTCGACGCCCCCGACGGACAGTGGAGCCGCCCGCCCGCCTTCCCGTCCGGCGCGGGCGGGCTGGTCTCGACCGCCGACGACTGGTACGCCTTCGCCCGGATGCTGCTCGCGGGCGGCACGGCGGACAGCGGCGAACGGCTGCTGTCGGACGAGTCGGTCCGGCGGATGACCACCGACCATCTCACCCGCTCCCAGCGCGCGGCCGGACAGCTGTTCCTGGAGGGCCAGGGCTGGGGCTACGGCGGCTCGGTCGATGTCGCGACCATCGACCCGTGGAACGTGCCGGGACGCTACGGCTGGGTCGGCGGCACCGGTACGGCGGCGCACCTCACCGCCTCCACCGGCACGGTCACCCTCCTGCTCAGCCAGCTGGAGATGACCGGACCGACCCCGCCCGAGCTGATGCGCGACTTCTGGCGGTACGCGGCGGCGGACGCCTGAGCGCGGGCGCTCAGAGCTGCGCCTGCGCCGCCGTGTTCGTCAGCGCCGCCGAGAGATCCCGCGCGACCTCCTGGAGCACCGGTACGATCCGCCGCGTCGCCTCCTCCGTCACCCGGCCCGCCGGGCCCGAGATGGAGAGGGCGGCGGCGGTGGGGGAGCCGGGCACCGTCACGGCCAGACAGCGGACCCCGATCTCCTGCTCGTTGTCGTCGACCGCGTACCCCGTCGCCCGCACCAGCTCCAGGGCCTCCAGGAACCCCTCGGGCGTGGTGATCGTCCGCTCGGTGGCGGCCGGCATGCCCGTACGGGCCAGCAGCGCGCGTACCTCCTCCGGCGAGGTGTGCGCCAGCAGCGCCTTGCCGACGCCCGTGGAGTGGGGCAGTACCCGGCGGCCGACCTCGGTGAACATCCGCATCGAGTGTTTGGAGGGGACCTGGGCGACGTACACGACCTCGTCGCCGTCGAGCAGCGCCATGTTCGCGGTCTCGCCCGTCTCCTCGACCAGCCGGGCGAGATACGGCTTGGCCCAGCTCCCCAGCAGCCGGGACGCCGACTCACCGAGCCGGATCAGGCGCGGCCCGAGCGCGTACCGGCGGTTCGACTGCTGCCGTACGTAACCGGTGGCGACCAGCGTGCGCATCAGCCGGTGGATCGTCGGCAGCGGCAGACCGCTGCTGGCCGACAGCTCGCTCAGCCCGACCTCGCCGCCCGCGTCCGCCATCCGTTCGAGCAGATCGAAGGCGCGCTCAAGGGACTGGACGCCACCGCCGGAAGCGGATTTGGCGGCGTCGGAGGTGCTGGCGCTGGACGGCGGCACGTCAACGGTCCTTTCTGGGGGGTGAGGTGGGGCGGCGCGGGGGCAGGCACGCAGCCTACCGGCCGGGATGGCCGGGCAGTCCGGGGCAGGTCGACGCGGGGACGCGGACGGACCGCCCGGACCCACCGCTCTTGACGGGTCAGGTTCCGGCGTGAACACTCGTTCAACAGTTCGTTGAGCTCCAGTGGGCACGTTGCCATGGGTAAGGAAGCGAGGGCACGGGTGTCCGAGGTGAGCCTGATACTGCGGTCGACGCGTGTGATCACCCCCGCGGGGGAGCGGCCCGCAGCCATCGCGGTCACCGGTGGCACGATCACCGCGGTCCTGCCGTACGACACGGAGATCCCGGCCGGGGCCCGGCTGGCGGACGTCGGCGACGACGCCGTACTGCCCGGTCTCGTCGACACCCATGTCCATGTGAACGACCCCGGCCGCACCGAGTGGGAGGGGTTCTGGACCGCCACCCGCGCCGCCGCCGCGGGCGGGATCACCACGCTGCTCGACATGCCGCTGAACTCGCTGCCGCCCACCACCACCCCCGCCCATCTGGGCGTCAAGCGGGATGTCGCCCGGGGCAAGGCCCATATCGACGTCGGCTTCTGGGGCGGCGCCGTCCCCGACAACGTCAAGGAGCTGCGGCCGCTGCACGATGCCGGGGTCTTCGGCTTCAAGTGCTTCCTGTCGCCCTCCGGCGTGGAGGAGTTCCCCGAGCTGGACCAGGAGCGGCTGGCCCGCGCGCTCACCGAGATCGCCGGCTTCGACGGACTCCTGATCGTCCACGCCGAGGACCCGGCCGAGCTGGCCGCCGCGCCCCGGCGGGGCGGCCCGGCCTACGCCGACTTCCTGGCGTCCCGGCCGCGCGACGCCGAGAACACGGCGATCGGGAACCTGATCGCCCACGCCAAGCGGCTCGACGCCCGCGTCCATGTGCTGCACCTGTCGTCGTCCGACGCCCTGCCGCTGATCGCCGAGGCCCGCCGAGAGGGTGTCCGGATCACCGCGGAGTCCTGCCCGCACTTCCTCACCCTCACCGCCGAGGAAGTCCCGGACGGCGCCACGGAGTTCAAGTGCTGCCCGCCGATCCGCGAGGCCGCCAACCAGGACGCGCTGTGGCAGGGGCTCATCGACGGCACCATCGACTGCGTCGTCTCCGACCACTCGCCCTGCACCACCGACCTCAAGACCCCCGACTTCGCCTCGGCCTGGGGCGGCATCTCCTCGCTCCAGCTCGGCCTGCCCGTGATGTGGACCGAGGCACGCCGCCGGGGCCGCCCCCTGACGGATGTCGCCCGCTGGATGTCGACGGCCCCCGCCGCCCTCGCCGGACTGACCCGCAAGGGCGCCATCGAGCCGGGCCGCGACGCCGACTTCGTGGTCCTGGCGCCCGAGGCCGTCTTCACCGTCGACCCGGCGGAGCTGCACCACCGCAACCGGGTGACCGCGTACGCGGGCCGCGCGCTGTACGGCGTCGTCAGGTCGACCTGGCTGCGCGGCGACCGGATCGCCCACGACGGCCTGCTCGCCGGGCCGTCGGGCAGACTGCTCGACCGGGACCACCCCACCCACCAGGTGTCCACCCGCCACGTAAGGAATGACTGACTGTGCCCGAAGCCCCCTCCACCGGCTCCGCCATTCCCTCCTTCACCGGTGACGCCCGGCCCTACGGAGGCGGCGACCCGTACGCCGACTACCGCACCGCCGACTTCCCCTTCACCCGCTTCGTCGACCTCGCCGACCGGCGCCTCGGCGCCGGGGTGACCGCCGCCAACGACGAGTTCTTCGCCGAGCGCGAGAACATGCTGGGCATCGGGCCCGCCGAGTTCGACCCGGAGCGGTTCGGCCACAAGGGCAAGATCATGGACGGCTGGGAGACCCGCCGCCGCCGGGGCATCGGCGCCGACCAGCCGCACCCCACCGACGCGGACCACGACTGGGCGCTCGTACGCCTCGGCGCGCCCGGCGTGATCCACGGCATCGTCGTCGACACCGCCCACTTCCGCGGCAACTACCCGCAGGCCGTCTCCGTGGAGGCCACCTCGCTGCCCGGTACCCCGTCCCCCGAGGACCTCCTCGCCGACGACGTCACCTGGACGGTGCTCGTCCCCCGTACCGCCATCGGCGGACACGCCGCGAACGGCTTCGCCGTCGACGCCCCGGGACGCTTCACCCATCTGCGGGTCAACCAGCATCCGGACGGCGGGATCGCCCGGCTGAGGGTGTACGGCGAGGTCGCGCCCGATCCCGCGTGGCTCGCCGCCCTCGGTACGTTCGACCTGATCGCCCTGGAGAACGGCGGCCGGGTCGAGGACGCCTCCGACCTCTTCTACTCGCCCGCCACCCACACCATCCAGCCCGGCCGCTCCCGCCGGATGGACGACGGCTGGGAGACCCGGCGCCGCCGCGACAAGGAGAACGACTGGATCCGCTACCGGCTGGCCGCGCAGTCCGCGATCCGCGCGGCCGAGATCGACACGGCGTGCCTGAAGGGCAACGCCGCGGGCTGGGCCGCCCTCTCCGTACGCGACGGGGAGAGCGGTGAGTGGACCGAACTCCTGCCCAGGACCCGGCTCCAGCCCGACACCAACCACCGCTTCGTCCTGGACGCCGAGGTGGTCGCGACCGACGTACGCCTCGACATCTTCCCGGACGGCGGGATCTCGCGGCTGCGGCTGTTCGGATCGCTGACCGAGCGGGGTACGGCGGAGCTGGCCGCCCGCCACCGAGGGGCGTAGCCGTCCCCGACCGAAGTTCGGCCGTCCCCGGACTTCGGTCGCTGTCGCGCCCCCTCCCCTCGACAACCGGGTCCGGATCGCCCTGCTGGTCCACGACGCGGAGCTGTCGGACCCCCTGAGCGGTGAACGGCTACCAGCCGCCGGGGATCTCCTTCAGGGCCACCGAGCGGCGCTCGCGGCGGGACAGCTCGCAGGCCTCCGCGATCCGCAGCGCGTGCAGTGCCTCCCCGCCGTCGCACGGGTTCGCCAGCTCGCCGGTGACGACCTTGAGGAAGGCGTTCAGCTCCGCCTCGTACGCCGGGGCGAACCGCTCCACGAAGCCCGGCCACGGGTTGTCGCAGCGCGGCGGGCCCTTCGGCTCGGTGGAGGTGATCGGCGTCCGGTCGTCGAGCCCGACCGCGAACTGGTCCAGCTCGCCCGCCAGTTCCATCCGTACGTCGTAGCCCGCCCCGTTGCAGCGGGTCGCGGTCGCCGTGGCGAGCGTCCCGTCGTCCAGGGTGAGCACGGCGGCGGCGGTGTCGATGTCGCCCGCCTCGCGGAAGACCGCGGGCCCGGCGTCCGAGCCCGTCGCGTACACCTCCACGACCTCGCGCCCGGTCACCCAGCGGATCATGTCGAAGTCGTGCACCAGCGCGTCGCGGTACAGCCCGCCGGAGAGCGGCAGATACGAGGCGGGCGGCGGCGCCGGGTCCGAGGTGACCGTCCGTACGGTGTGCAGCCGGCCCAGCGCCCCCGACCGGATGAGATCGCGCGCACGGCCGTACCCCACGTCGAAGCGGCGCATGAACCCCAGCTGGAGCACGGTGCCCGCCGTCGCGACCCCGCGCAGCGCGGCCAGTGTGCCCGCCAGGTCCAGCGCGATCGGCTTCTCGCAGAAGGCGGGCAGCCCGGCCCGGGCGGCCCGGCCGATCAGATCGCCGTGCGCCGAGGTGGCCGAGGCGATCACCACGGCGTCCACGCCCCAGTCGAAGACCTCGTTCACGGAGGGCGCGGCGGTCGACCCCGTACGGTCGGCGACATAGGCGGCCCTGGCCGGGTCGGTGTCGGCGATGACCAGGGAGCCGACCTCGCGATGGCGGCTGAGCACGCCCGCGTGCAGGGTGCCGATCCGGCCGGCGCCGATGAGTCCGATGCGCATGGCCCCAAGGTGGCGGTCCGCCGCTCACGATGTCAAGCAATTGTCCGGACAATCGAACTACCCGACTTCCCGTCAACATTCCATGCGACTACGCTCGGTGCGTGCCCCAGCAGCCGAGATCATCCCGACCCGGACCGGAGACGGCCGACACCCGCGCCGACAGTGCCACGCCGCTTCAGCTCAGCGTCGACCGCACCAGTCCGGTCCCGCTCTATTTCCAGCTCGCGCAGCAACTGGAGGCGGCGATCGAACGGGGCCGGCTCGCGCCCGGCAGCCTGCTCGGCAACGAGATCGAACTCGCGGGCCGGCTCGGACTCTCCCGGCCCACCGTCCGCCAGGCCATCCAGTCCCTCGTCGACAAGGGGCTGCTGGTGCGCCGCCGGGGCGTCGGCACCCAGGTCGTCCACAGCCAGGTCAAGCGCCCGCTGGAGCTGAGCAGCCTCTTCGACGACCTGGAGGCGGCCGGCCAGCGCCCCGCCACCCGCGTCCTGCTCAACACCCTCATGCCGGCCACCGCCGAGGTCGCCGCCGCGCTCGGAGTGGCGGAGGGCTCCGAGGTGGTGTTCGTGGAGCGGCTGCGGTACGCCCACGACGAGCCGATGGCGTATCTGCACAACTGGCTGCCGGCCGGGCTCTTCGACTGCGACACCGGGCGCCTGCGGGCCACCGGGCTCTACCGCATGATGCGGTCCGCCGGGATCACCCTGCACAGCGCCCGGCAGTCGGTCGGCGCGCGCGCCGCCACCGAGGAGGAGGCCGAGCGGCTGACGGAACCGGTCGGCGCGCCGCTGCTCACGATGGAGCGGACCACCTTCGACGACACCGGCCGGGCCGTGGAGTTCGGCTCGCATCTGTACCGCGCCTCGCGCTACGCGTTCGAGTTCCAGCTGCTCGTACGGCCGTAGTGCCGCCGCCGCTTCGCCACTCCCGTACGACCGCCTCTGACCAGGGCCTGCGCGCCAACACGGTAAGCGCTCTCTCCGTACCCGATGCGTTACCGGCGGGTGCCCATGACCGATACTTGGGCAGGCCGGGCCGAGGCCTGTACGCGCCCCCCCGGCCGTATCCAGGGACACATGCGGAGAAGGGCACGGCACGTCGTGGCAACGGTTCGGACAGGGGTACGCGCGCTGGGCGCCGTGCTGGCGGCGACCGTGGGGGTCCTCGCCCTCGCGGGATGCAGCAGCACCGGCGGCAAACGCGCGGAGGAACGCGACCGGCGGGCCGCCGAGCAGGGCAGGGCCGCGGTGAACACACCCAGGTGGACCGTGGCCATGGTCACCCATTCGGGCGACGGCGACACCTTCTGGGACATCGTCCAGAGCGGCGCCGAGCAGGCGGCCGCCAAGGACAACATCAAGTTCCTGTATGCCAACAGCGACCAGGGCCAGGAGCAGGCCCAGCTCGTCCAGTCGTACATCGACAAGAAGGTCGACGGGCTGATCGTCACGCTCGCCAAGCCCGACTCCATGAAGGACGTCGTCACCAAGGCGGTCCGGGCCGGCATCCCGGTCATCACCGTCAACTCCGGCGCCGCCGACTCCAAGAAGTTCGGCGCGCTCACCCACATCGGCCAGGACGAGACCATCGCGGGCGAGGCCGTCGGCGAGGAACTGGACCGGCGGGGCCGGAAGAAGGCCGTCTGCGTCATTCACGAACAGGGCAACGTCGGCCACGAACAGCGCTGCGCCGGTGCGCGGAAGACCTTCGGCGGCACGATGCGGAACCTGTACGTCGACGGGACGAACATGCCCGACGTCCAGGCGTCCGTCGAGGCCAAGCTCCAGACCGACAAGAGCATCGACGCGGTCGTCACCCTCGGCGCCCCCTTCGCGGACGCCGCCGTCAAGGCGAAGCAGTCGGCGGGCAGCACGGCCGAGATCGACACCTTCGACCTCAACGCGCGCGTCGTCTCCTCGCTCAAGGCCGGCACGCTCGGCTTCGCCGTCGACCAGCAGCCCTACCTCCAGGGGTACGAGGCCGTCGACCTGCTCTGGCTCTACCGCTACAACGCCGATGTGCTCGGCGGCGGCCGGCCGGTCCTCACCGGGCCGCAGATCATCACCCGCGAGGAAGCCGGCGCGCTGGAGGAGTACACGAAGCGGAGGACCCGTTGAGCACGACCGCGCCCCCGGCCCCCGCGCCCGGCCGCTCCGGTGACGAGCGGCTGCTCCACACCTCCACGCTCCGCAAGCTCCTCGGCCGCCCCGAACTGGGCTCGGTCGTCGGCGCGGTGGCGGTCTTCCTCTTCTTCTCGGTGATGGCGGACTCCTTCCTCCGGCTGTCCAGCCTCGGCACCGTGCTGTACGCGGCCTCCACCATCGGGATCATGGCCGTCCCGGTGTCCCTGCTGATGATCGGCGGTGAGTTCGACCTCTCCGCCGGGGTGATGGTGACCAGCTCCGCGCTGGTCTCCTCGATGTTCAGCTACCAGATGACGGCGAACGTCTGGGTGGGCGTCGGGGTGTCGCTGCTGGTCACCCTGGCCTTCGGGGTCTTCAACGGAGTGATGCTGACCCGGACGAAACTGCCGAGCTTCATCATCACGCTGGGCACCTTCCTGATGCTCACCGGCCTCAACCTCGGGCTGACCAAGCTGATCAGCGGCACCGTCTCGACCAAGACCATCGCCGACATGGAGGGCTTCCCCTCCGCGCGGAAGCTCTTCGCCTCCCAGCTGACCCTCGGCGGGGTCGAGCTGAAGGTGACGATCCTGTGGTGGGCCGGGCTGATCGCGCTGGCCACCTGGATCCTGCTGCGCACCCGCTTCGGCAACTGGATCTTCGCGGTGGGCGGCAGCGCCGACGCCGCGCGCGCGGTCGGGGTCCCGGTGGCGCGGACGAAGATCGGCCTCTACATGGGCGTGTCCTTCGGCGCCTGGATCGCGGGCCAGCACCTGCTGTTCTCGTTCGACGTCGTCCAGTCGGGCGAGGGCGTCGGCAACGAGCTGATCTACATCATCGCGGCCGTCATCGGCGGCTGTCTGATCACCGGCGGCTACGGCTCCGCGATCGGCTCGGCGGTCGGCGCGGTCATCTTCGGCATGACGAGCAAGGGCATCGTGTACGCGGAGTGGAACCCCGACTGGTTCAAGTTCTTCCTCGGGGCGATGCTCCTTCTGGCGACCCTGCTCAACGCCTGGGTGCGCAAGCGGGCGGAGTCGTCCCGATGACCGCGCGGGCCCCGGCGGCGAGCCCGTCGACCGGACCGGCGACGCCGCTGGTCGCACTCGACACCATCAGTAAGTACTACGGCCATGTACGCGCCCTGGAGGGCGTCTCGCTGGAGGTCCGTGCCGGGGAGATCACCTGCGTCCTGGGCGACAACGGCGCCGGGAAGTCCACCCTGATCAAGATCATCGCCGGGCTGCACCAGCACGACAGCGGAGACTTCCTGATCGACGGCGTCCGGACCACCCTGGGCTCCCCGCGCGAGGCGCTGGACCGGGGGATCGCCACGGTCTACCAGGACCTCGCCGTCGTACCGCTCATGCCGGTCTGGCGGAACTTCTTCCTCGGCTCGGAACCGAGGAAGGGGCGCGCCCCCTTCACCCGGCTCGATGTCCCGCTGATGCGCGCGACCACCCGTTCCGAGCTGCTGCGGATGGGTATCGCCCTGCGCGATGTCGACCAGCCGATCGGCACGCTCTCCGGCGGTGAGCGCCAGTGCGTGGCCATCGCCCGCGCCGTCCACTTCGGCGCGAAGGTCCTCGTCCTGGACGAGCCGACCGCCGCCCTCGGGGTGAAGCAGTCCGGCGTGGTGCTCAAGTACGTGGCCGCCGCGCGTGACGCAGGACTCGGAGTGGTACTGATCACTCACAACCCGCACCACGCCTATCTGGTCGGTGACCGTTTCGTCCTGCTCAAGCGGGGCGCCATGGCGGGCAGCCACACCAAGGACTCCATCACCCTGGACGAGCTGACGCGCCAGATGGCGGGCGGTTCCGAGCTGGAGGAGCTGAGTCACGAGCTGCGGCGGGCACCCGGCCCGCAGGGCTGACCCGGGGCGGTCACCGGCCCCTTTCCGGCGCCCGCCACCCGGGCCGTGCGGCGCCTCCGCCCGGCCCGGATGGCACAATCTGGCACGGCGGACTCCGTCCGCGGCCGCCTGCCCACCCGGGCGGGCCGGTCCCCGACCCCGCAGGGACGACACGACTCGTGCGAGCATCCAGCCGCTGTTCCACCCGGTACGGCAAGACCGAGCCGACGGACACGGGGAGGCCGCGCCGATGAGTACGTACCGTGATTTCGCCCATCGGGGCACCGCCCGCGCCACCGTTCTGCGCACCGTCGGCACCCGGGAGCGCCGCTCCCTGCTCACCGCGCCCCGGGTACCGACCGTCGGCATCGACATCGGTGGTACGAAGGTGATGGCCGGGGTCGTCGACCCGGACGGCAACATCCTGGAGACGCTCCGCACCGAGACTCCGGACAAGTCCAAGAGCCCCCGGGTCGTCGAGGACACCATCGTCGAACTGGTCCTGGACCTCTCCGACCGCCACGATGTGCACGCGGTCGGCATCGGCGCGGCGGGCTGGGTCGACGCGGACCGCTCCAGGGTGCTGTTCGCACCGCATCTCGCCTGGCGCGACGAGCCCCTCAGGGACGCGCTCTCCGACCGGCTCGCGGTTCCCGTGATGGTCGACAACGACGCCAACACCGCCGCCTGGGCCGAGTGGCGCTTCGGTGCCGGACGCGGCGAGGACCATCTCGTCATGATCACGCTCGGGACCGGCATCGGCGGGGCGATCCTGGAGGACGGCCAGGTCAAGCGCGGCAAGTTCGGCGTCGCGGGTGAGTTCGGCCATATGCAGGTCGTCCCCGGTGGCCACCGCTGCCCGTGCGGCAACCGCGGCTGCTGGGAGCAGTACAGCTCGGGCAACGCCCTCGTCCGGGAGGCCAGGGAGCTGGCCGCGGCCGATTCGCCGGTCGCGTACAACATCATCGACCGCGTCAAGGGCAACGTCCACGAGATCACCGGACCGCTGATCACCGAGCTCGCCCGCGAGGGCGACGCCATGTGCATCGAGCTGTTCCAGGACATCGGCCAGTGGCTCGGGGTCGGCATCGCCAATCTGGCCGCCGCGCTCGACCCGTCCTGCTTCGTGATCGGCGGCGGGGTCAGCGCGGCCGACGATCTGCTCATCGGACCGGCCCGGGAGGCGTTCCGTCGTAACCTCACCGGCCGCGGCTACCGCCCCGAGGCCCGGATCGCCAAGGCGCAGCTCGGCCCCGAGGCTGGCATGGTCGGCGCCGCCGATCTCTCCCGGCTGGTGGCCAGACGCTTCCGCCGCGCCAAGCGCCGCCGGGTGGAGCGCTACGAGCGGTACGAGCGCTACACCCAGGCCATCCGCAGTCCGCGCGCACCGCAGGACCCGCCGTCATGACCCTGGAACGCCCCCTGCCGTCCCCGGACGGGGACGGCAGGGGAAACAGAGAGCGGCCCGCCGCCCCGGCCGGTACGGGCGCCCCGGGCGGCGCCGGTACCGGCGGCCCGCCGCCGGAGGCCCGCCGCCACCGCAACCGGCGCCGCTGGCTCACGGCCATCGTGATCGTGCTGCTCATCGGCATCCCGGCCGGCTATCTGGTGATCTCGGCCGGGCAGAGCCGCGAGAGCGGCCGCGACAAGGAGGCCGAGTCCTCCGCCACCGGCCTCCAGCAGGTGCGCCCCTCCAGGATGAAGCGCAACATCTTCGAGGTCCCGATCCCGCTGGGCGCCACGGGCGTGCGCTACTACGAGACGAGCAACTGGCGCACCAGCAGGCTGTACGTCCAGTTCGACGTCACCTCGGGACGCCTCGACACCTTCCTGACCGAGCTGGGCACCACCCGCTCCGCGCTCCGGGCCGGCTCGATCACGATCACCCCCCGCGACCGTTCCGCCGTCGGCTGGAACTTCGACCTCCCCGGCCACGACTGGGCCGGAGTCAGCCACCGGCAGAAGAGCCCGCGCCCCAGCCAGGACATCGTCGTGGACCTCACCGACCCCGGTTTCCCCCGGGTGTTCGTCGTCTCCACCACCACTCCCTGAGCGGTCGCCGGCCCGCGCGTGTCCGCCGGCGGCCCGTGGTACCGGATCTTCACACCCGTGATGACGGCCACCCCGTGACCGGCACCCGCCACCGCCTCACTAACCTGGCGCGGGTGAGTGAGACGACGCCCCCCAAGACCCTGCAGTACCGCATGGACGGTCCGGAGGACGCCCCCGTACTGATCCTCGGCCCTTCTCTCGGGACGACCTGGCACATGTGGGACCGCCAGGTACCCGAACTGGCCCGGCAGTGGCGGGTGCTCCGCTTCGACCTGCCCGGCCACGGCGGCGCCCCCGCGCACCCCGCCACCAGCGTCCCCGAACTGGCGGAACGGCTGCTGGCCACGCTCGACGGACTCGGGGTGCAGCGCTTCGGCTATGTCGGCTGCTCCATCGCCGGGGCCATCGGCGCCGAGCTGGCGCTGCGCCGCCCCGACCGGATCGCCTCGCTCGCCCTGGTGGCCGCCTCGCCCCGGTTCGGCACGGCCGACGAGTTCCGCCAGCGCGGGGTGATCGTCCGGGCCAACGGGCTGGACCCGATGGCCCGGACCGCCCCGGAACGCTGGTTCACCCCCGGCTTCGCCGCCGCCCAGCCCGCCATCGTCGAATGGGCGGTCCAGATGGTCCGCACCACCGACCCCGGCTGCTACATCGCCTCCTGCGAGGCGCTGGCCGCCTTCGACATCCGGGCCGAGCTGGGCCGTATCGCCGTGCCCACCCTGGTCCTGGTCGGCGCCGAGGACCAGGTCACCGGCCCCGCCGAGGCCCGCACCCTGGTCGCGGGGATACCGGACGCCCGGCTCGCGCTGGTGCCGGGCGCCTCCCATCTGGCCCCCGTCGAGCAGCCCGCCGCCGTCACGGACCTGCTCGTCCACCACTTCTCCACCGCCTGGTACAACCCGTCCGACACCTCCACCAGCCTGACCGTGATGCCCGACCGGATGGCCCAGCCCGTGGCCTCCGCGTCGCCGGGACCGGTCGCCGAGATCGCCCCGGCCGCCGAACAGCCCCAGGCCGTGTTCACCGGGCGCGCCGACCCGTACGACGCGGGGATGCGGGTCCGCAGGGAGGTCCTCGGCGACGCCCATGTCGACCGGGCCACGGCCGGCGCCGACAGCTTCACCGGCGACTTCCAGGAGCTGATCACCCGCTACGCCTGGGGCGAGGTGTGGACCAGGGACGGTCTGGACCGCCGTACCCGCAGCGCGGTCACACTGACCGCGCTGATCTCCGGCGGACATCTGGAGGAGCTGGCCTTCCACACCCGGGCCGCGCTGCGCAACGGCCTCACCCCGGCGGAGATCAAGGAAGTGCTGATCCAGACGGCCGTCTACTGCGGGGTCCCGGCGGCGAACACGGCGTTCCGGGTGGTCGGCACGGTGATCCGGGAGGAGACCACCCCCGAGGCGTAGCAGGATTGACGTACGAGGACCACAGGGGAAAGCCACAGAGAGGCGGTCAGCGGTGAAGCTCACCAAGAAGACGCACGCGTGTGTCCGGCTGGAGAAGGACGGGCACACGCTCGTCATCGACCCAGGTTCCTTCACCGAGGAGGACGCCACCAGCGGCGCGGACGCCATCCTCGTCACACATGAGCATCTCGACCATTTCAGCGAGGACCGGCTGCGGGCCGCGCTGGAGGCGAACCCGGCCGCCCGGCTCTGGACGCTGCGCAGCGTCGCGGACCGGCTCTCCGCGGCCTTCCCCGGCCGGGTCCGTACGGTCGGCCACGGCGACGCCTTCTCGGCGGCGGGCTTCGAGGTCAGGGTCTACGGCGAGCTGCACGCCGTGATCCACCCGGACATCCCCCGGATCACCAATGTCGGCTATCTCGTCGACGGTACGGTCTTCCATCCGGGTGATGCGCTGACCGTCCCCGACCATCCGGTCGACACCCTGCTGCTGCCCGTGCACGCGCCCTGGAGCAAGGTCTCCGAGGTGATCGACTACGTACGCGAGGTCAAGCCCCGGCGAGCCCTGGACGTCCACGACGGGCTCCTCGCCGGTCTCGCCCGGCCCGTCTACGACAACCTGATCGGCTCCCTGGGCGGTACGGACCACGGCAGGCTGGACCCGGGCGGCTCCACCGAGCTGTGACGTCCGTTGTCGTACCCCGCCGATAGGCTGTCCTCCATGCGCATCGCCACCTGGAACGTCAATTCGATCACCGCCCGGCTGCCCCGCCTGCTGGCCTGGCTGGAGAGCAGCGGTACGGACGTGCTGTGCGTCCAGGAGACCAAGTGCGCCGAGGAGCAGTTCCCCGCCGCCGAGCTGCGCGAGCTGGGGTATGAATCGGCGGTGCTGGCCACCGGGCGGTGGAACGGGGTCGCGCTGATCTCCCGGGCCGGCCTGACGGACGTCGTCCACGGCCTGCCCGGCGGCCCGGAGTACGAAGGGGTGGCGGAGCCCCGGGCGATCTCCGCGACCTGTGGTCCGGTCCGGCTCTGGTCGGTCTATGTGCCCAACGGCCGCGAGGTCGGCCACGACCACTACGCGTACAAGCTCGCCTGGCTGGAGGCGCTGCGCGCGGCGGTGGCCGAGGACGCGGCGGGCCCGCGCCCGTTCGCCGTCCTCGGCGACTTCAACGTGGCCCCGGGCGACGACGACGTATGGGACCTCGCCCCGTTCGAGGGCGCCACCCATGTCACCCCCGCCGAGCGGGCCGCGCTCGCGGCCCTGCGCGAGCAGGGGCTCACCGATGTGGTGCCCCGCCCGCTCAAGTACGACCACCCGTACACCTACTGGGACTACCGCCAGCTGTGCTTCCCCAAGAACCGGGGCATGCGCATCGACCTGGTCTACGGCAACACCCCGTTCGCGGAGGCCGTCAAGGACAGCTACGTGGACCGTGACGAGCGCAAGGGCAAGGGCGCCTCGGACCACGCCCCCGTGGTGGTCGATCTCGACGTCTGAGCCGCTCGCACGGCCCCGCAGGTCCGCGCGTCCTATGGTGCCCCGCTCGGGGGGAATGGCAGGCTGAGTGGCATGAACATCCCTTTCTTGGACAACTGGCGCAGGCGGCACGGCGAAGCGGGCCAGGAGCTCGCCTCCGCCGTGGGCGACGACCCGGCGGGCGTGGCCGAGCTGCTCTCCGAGTGCGAGCTGCTCCGGGCCAGGGCGACACGCGAGGGGCTCGAACTGGACGACTCCCCGGCCTCGTTGGAAGCGCTCGACCAGCTTCCGCCGCGCTGGCGCGACGACCCGGAGGAGCTGCCCTGGCTGGGTAACGACGCGGGGCTGTATCTGGGCACGGTCATCGTCCGTACGGTCCCGGGCGCCCGCTGGCGGATCTGGCCGGGCGGCCATCCCGTGGTGTGCCTGGCCTCCGGACGGGAGCTCCCGGTGGTCGAGGCCGGTCTGGACTGGGCGGCCACCGGCGCGCCCGAGCTGTCCCAGGTGTACGCGGAGGCGGCCGAAGCCTGACCCCCCCTCCCGGGGCGACTCCCCATTAAATACTGCTTATGCCCCATATGTGCGTGTCGAGTGCGAAGTCCGTTGCCCCGCTGGATAGTTTGCGCGGACCTCGACACAGCCGAGAGTGGGTGGGGCAGGGTATGGCCGTCGATCCGTTGATCGAGCTTCGTGATGTGAACAAGCACTTCGGAGAGTTGCACGTCCTCCAGGACATCGACCTCACGGTCGCGCGCGGCGAAGTGGTCGTGATCATCGGGCCCTCGGGTTCCGGCAAGTCCACGCTCTGCCGGTGCGTGAACCGGCTGGAGACGATCGAGTCGGGCACCATCACCATCGACGGCGTCCCGCTCCCCGCCGAGGGCCGCGGACTCGCCCGGCTCCGGGCCGAAGTCGGCATGGTCTTCCAGTCGTTCAACCTCTTCGCCCACCGGACCGTGCTGGCCAATGTCTCCCTCGCGCAGATCAAGGTCCGCGGGCGCGGGAAGGGCGAGGCCGACCGGCGCTCCCGCGAGCTGCTGGAGCGGGTGGGCCTCGCCGACCAGGCCGACAAGCTGCCCGCCCAGCTCTCCGGCGGCCAGCAGCAGCGCGTCGCCATCGCCCGCGCGCTCGCCATGGACCCCAAGGTCATGCTCTTCGACGAGCCCACCTCGGCGCTCGACCCGGAGATGATCAACGAGGTCCTCGAAGTCATGCGGCAACTGGCCGCCGAGGGCATGACCATGGTCGTGGTCACCCATGAGATGGGCTTCGCCCGCTCCGCCGCCAACCGCGTCGTGTTCATGGCGGACGGCCGCATCGTCGAGGACCGCACCCCGGAGGACTTCTTCACCGCTCCCCGGAGCGACCGGGCCAAGGACTTCCTCTCCAAGATCCTCAAGCACTGACGGGGGTGCGGTTCATGATGTCCGTCCGCATGCCGCGCCGGAGCGGGACCCGGCTCGCCGCGTTCCTCCTCCTGGCGCTCCTGCCCCTGCCCGTCCTCGGCTGCGGCAAGGAGGGCAGCCCACCTGTGAAGGGGCCGCGCCCCGAAACCCTGCCCCAGTACCGGGTCGACCGGGGTTTCACGCTGCCCGACTCGCCCACCTGGAAGAAGGCGAAGCGGCGGGGCCATCTCGTCGTCGGCGCCAAGGAGGACCAGCCGTACATGGGCGAGAAGGACCCGGCCACCGGTGTCTACTCCGGCTTCGACATCGAGATCGCGAAGATGATGTCCGCCTCCCTCGGCTTCGCGCCGAAGAGCGTCAGCTTCCGCACGATCGCCTCGGCCAACCGCGAAACCGCCCTCCAGAACGGGCAGATCGACTACTACGTCGGCACCTACACCATCAACGACAACCGCAAGAAGCTCGTCGGCTTCGCCGGCCCCTACTACATGGCGGGCCAGTCCCTCCTCGTACGGGCCGGCGAGAAGCACATCAAGGGCCCCCGCGACCTCGACGGCAAACGCGTCTGCTCGGCCGCCGGATCCACCCCGTACCAGCGGATGCGGGACGACTACCCGCGCGTCGAACTCGTCGGGTACGACACCTACTCCGTCTGCGTGGACAACCTGCTCACCTATCAGGTCGACGCCGTCACCACCGACGACACCATCCTCCAGGGCTTCGCGGCCAAGGTCCCGAACGAGCTGAAGGTGGTCGGCGCGCCCTTCTCGAAGGAGCCGTACGGCATCGGCGTACCCCGGGGCGACAACGCGCTGCGGCTCGCGCTCGACGACGCCCTCGCGGTCCACGAGCGCAACGGCGACTGGCAGAAGGCGTACGACGCGACGCTCGGCCTCTCCGGACGCGCGGCGACCCCGCCCCCGCCCATCGACCGCTACCCGGCGAGCTGAGGCCGACGCCATGGACGTACTCACCAAGAACTTCGCCCTCTACGGCAAGGGCTTCCTCGGCACCCTGGAGCTGACGGTATACGCCTCGCTGCTCGCGCTCGCGCTGGGCTTCGTCATGGCCTCCTTCCGGGTCGCGCCCGTCCGCGCGCTGCGGGCGCTGGGCACTGTCTGGGTCACCGTGCTGCGCAACACCCCGCTGACGCTGCTCTTCTTCGCGGTCGTGCTCGGCCTGCCGCGCTTCGGGCTGATCCTGCCCTTCCAGCTCTTCGCGGTCCTCGCGCTCGGCTGCTACACCTCGGCATTCATCTGCGAGGTGCTGCGCTCGGGCATCAACACCGTGCCCAAGGGGCAGGGGGAGGCGGCACGCAGCCTCGGGATGAGCTTCGGTCAGACCCTCGGCACCGTCGTACTGCCGCAGGCGTTCCGTACGGTCATCCCGCCCGTCGGATCCACGCTGATCGCCCTCGCCAAGAACTCCGCCATCGCGGGCGCGTTCAGCGTCACGGAGCTGCTCGGCACGTACAAGGACCTCAACGAGAGGGGCTACAGCATCGTCTGGACCTTCGTCTGGATCGCTGTCGGCTATCTGATCATCACGTTGTCCATCAGCGCGCTGTTCACCTTCCTGGAGAAGCACTACGGAGTCGCCCGATGACCGAGTCGACCGCGCTGTACGACATCCCGGGCCCGGCGACCCGCCGCCGCCACCGCGTCTACGGCGTGCTGGCGTCGGCCGCGATCGTCGCGCTCCTCGGCTGGCTGCTCTATCTGCTCTTCGACACCGGGCAGTTCACCGCCGCCAAATGGACGCCCTTCGAATACCGGGGCATCCAGGAGCTGTTGCTGCGCGGGCTCGGCAACACCCTCAAGGCATTCGCGTACGCCGCGGTGCTCTCGCTGGCACTCGGCGCGCTCCTCGCCTCCGGGCGGCTCTCCGAACACCGCCCGGTGCGCTGGATCTCCACGGCCCTGGTCGAGTTCTTCCGCGCCATGCCCGTACTGGTGATGATCTTCTTCATCTTCGTGGCGCTCAAGGTGCAGGCCCTGCCGGCGCTGGTGGCCGGTCTCACGCTCTACAACGGCTCCGTGCTCGCCGAGGTGTTCCGTACCGGAGTCAACTCGGTGGAGCGCGGTCAGCGGGAGGCGGCGTACGCGCTCGGCATGCGCAAGACGCAGGTCATGTCGTACGTGCTGGTGCCGCAGGCGGTCCGCGCCATGCTGCCCACGATCATCAGTCAGCTGGTGGTCGCTCTCAAGGACACATCACTGGGTTATTTGATCACCTATGAGGAGTTCCTCCATGCCGGAAAGCTCATCGCCTCGAATCTCGACTACGATTTGCCGTTCATCCCCGTGGTGATGGTGATTTCGCCGATCTACATCGGGATGTGCATGCTGCTCTCCTGGTTCGCCCACTGGATGGCCAGGCGTCAGCGGCGCAGTCCGAGAACAGAGGCCGCGGGCATCGCCCCGGCCTCCCCAGGGACGCTACTGCCGGGCGGGCGGTAGCACAGGGGCAGTGGCCCGCCCGGCGGCAGCCGGAGATCACTTCTCGTACGACAGAGCCCGACTCTCGTACGGACGGGGAGAAGGTCAGCTGCGCGCCGGGTCGGGTCGTGTTCCCGTGGGTCGACCACCCGCCTCCGGCCTCCGCGCACCCATGGGCGCGCACGTCGGCGCTCCCGCTCCGTGATGAGACGGTCCTGACGTGGCGGGCCCGGTGAAGTTACGCTGCGCGGACTGTTCTCGACTGGAGGTCCGGAAATGCGTCGCTCCGCTTCGCGGAATGTCCCTGTGACGGCTGTTGCCGTGGCCCTGCTTGCGGTGGGCGCCGCGGCGCCGCCCTCCCACTCCGCGACCGCGCCGCCACCGGAGAAGACCCCGGTGGCGGCCGGCTACGGGGGAGCGGTCGCCAGCGTCGACGCCGACGCCTCGGCCGCCGGGATCGAGGTGCTGCGGCGCGGCGGGAACGCCGTGGACGCGGCCGTCGCCACCGCCGCCGCGCTCGGAGTCACCGAGCCGTACTCCGCGGGCATCGGCGGGGGCGGCTACTTCGTCTACTACGACGCCCGCTCCCGTACCGTCCACACCATCGACGGCCGTGAGACGGCGCCGCGTTCGGCCGACAGCTCGCTCTTCCTGGAGGACGGCAGGCCCATCCCGTTCGCGGAGGCGATGACCAGCGGCCGGGGCGTCGGCACCCCCGGCACCCCCGCCACCTGGGACGCCGCGCTCGGCGCGTGGGGCAGCCGGTCGCTGGGGCAGCTGTTGAAACCCGCAGAGCGGCTCGCGAAGCACGGCTTCACCGTGGACGCGACCTTCCGCGCGCAGACCCAGTCCAACCAGGAGCGGTTCGCGGACTTCCCCGACACGGCGAGGCTCTTCCTGCCCGGCGGTGCGCTGCCGGTCGTCGGATCGGTCTTCAAGAACCCCGATCTGGCGCGCACCTACGCGGAGTTGGGCCGCAAGGGCACCGGGGCGCTGTACCGGGGCGAGCTGGGCCGCGACATCGTCCGTACGGTACGCAATCCCCCTGTCTCCCCGGACGCCACCCGGGTCGTCCGGTCCGGCGACCTCACCGCCGGGGACCTCGCCTCGTACCGGACCAAGCGGCAGGCGCCGACGAAGGTCTCGTACCGGGGGCTCGATGTGTACGGCATGGCGCCGTCCTCCTCGGGCGGTACGAGCGTCGGCGAGGCGCTCAACATCCTTGAGGGGACGGACCTTTCGAAGGCGTCCCAGGCGCGGTACCTGCACCGTTACATCGAGGCGAGCCGGATCGCCTTCGCGGACCGGGGCCGCTGGGTCGGTGACCCGGCCTTCGAGGACGTACCGACCGAGGGACTGCTCTCTCAGCGGTTCGCGGACTCGCGCGCCTGCCTCATCAAGGACGACGCGGTCCTCAAGAGCCCGCTGGCGCCCGGCGATCCGGCCGATCCCACTCCGTGCGCGACCGGCGGGACCGCCGCGCCGACCACCTTCGAGGGCGAGAACACCACGCATCTGACGGCCGCCGACAAGTGGGGCAACGTCGTCGCGTACACCCTGACCATCGAGTCGACCGGCGGCAGCGCGATCACCGTGCCGGGGCGGGGTTTCCTGCTCAACAACGAGCTGACGGACTTCTCCTTCGCCCCGGCCAACCCGGCGGTCCACGACCCGAATCTGCCGGGCCCCGGCAAGCGGCCGAGGTCCTCGATCTCCCCGACGATCGTGCTCGACCGGCACAACAGGCCGGTCCTGGCGGTCGGTTCGCCGGGCGGCTCGACCATCATCACCACCGTGCTCCAAACCCTGACGGGCACGCTCGACCGGGGGCTGCCACTGGTCGACGCCATCGCGGCGCCGAGGGCCAGCCAGCGCAACACGGCGGCGACGGAGCTGGAGCCGGGGCTGTGGAACAGCCCGGTGCGTCAGCAACTGGAGGCGCTGGGGCACGTGTTCACCCAGAACCCCGAGATCGGCGCGGCGACCGGGGTGCAGCGGCTGCCGGACGGCCGCTGGCTGGCGGCGGCCGAGACGGTACGCAGGGGCGGCGGTTCGGCGATGGTCGTCCATCCGGCGCGCGGGAGGTAACCGACTGCGGCTCCCCCGGAGTCGACCGGGGGAGCCGGGGTGGGAGCGGTGAACGGTCGGGGCGCGGACGGTCAGAGCGCGGTGAGGATCCGCGGGCCGGCGTCGGTGATCGCGACGGTGTGTTCCGCGTGGGACGCGCGGCTGGAGTCCAGGGTGCGGATCGTCCAGCCGTCGCGGGCCGTGTAGTGCTGGTCCGTACCGCTGCCGGTCAGCATCGGCTCGATCGCCAGCACCATGCCGTGGCGCAGGGGCATCCCGCGCCCGGGGCGCCCCTCGTTGGGCACGCCCGGGTCCTCGTGCATGGTGCGGCCGATCCCGTGGCCGCCGTAGCCGTCGGGGATGCCGTAGCCCGCCGCGCGGCAGACCCGGCCGACCGCGTGGGCGATGTCCCCGATGCGGTTGCCGACGACGGCGGCCGCGATACCGGCCTCCAGCGCCTCATTGGCCGTGTCGATCAGCCGGAGGTCGTCGGGGCGGGCGCGGCCGACCGTGAAGCTGATCGCGGAGTCCCCGACCCAGCCGCCGAGTACGGCGCCGCAGTCGATGGAGACGAGGTCGCCGTCCCGCAGCCGGTACGCGTCCGGGATGCCGTGCACGATCGCGTCGTTCACGGAGGTGCAGATGACGGCCGGGAAGGGCGTCGGTGCCCAGGAGGGGTGATAGTCGAGGAAGGGCGAGCCCGCGCCCGCCTCCCGCAGGACGGCGTGCGCGATCGTGTCGAGGGAGCGCAGGGTGACCCCCACGGCCGCGGCTTCGCGCACCGCCGCCAGCGCTTGTGCGACGACCCGGCCCGCGGCACGCATGGACTCCAGGGACGCATCGGTTTTGATCTCCATCATTCCAATAACTATACCGGTCCGGTGGGTGGAGCGGAATCCATGGGGCCGGTATTACAATGACGGAATGGTACGCAGCCCCCTCACCCAGGAAGAGCGCGAACGCGGCGAGCGGCTCGGCCGCCTCCTCCGCGAGGCGCGCGGCACCCGCAGCATGGTGGAGATCGCCGCCGTCGCCGGGCTCTCCGCCGAGACCCTCCGCAAGATCGAGACCGGCCGCGCCCCGACGCCCGCCTTCTTCACGGTGGCGGCGCTCGCGGGGGCGCTGGGGCTGTCCATGGACGAGATCGCGGCGAGCTGCGTACCGGTGCCCGCCTGACGGGGCTTCACGGGGCCGGGAGGCGTAGTCTCCTCGACTGTGACCATCCTCGAAGAACTCGGCCGAAGCCGCTATCTGAGCCTCACCACCTACCGCAAGGACGGTACGGGGGTCGCCACCCCGGTCTGGCACGCGGTGGACGGAGGCGAGCTGTTCGTCTGGACCCGCTCCGACTCCTGGAAGGTCAAACGCCTCCGCAACGACACCCGGGTGCTCGTGGCCGCCTGCGATGTGCGCGGGCGCATCGCGCCGGGCGCGCCGAGCGCCGAGGGCACGGCCCGGCTGCTCGAAAGCGCCGATGGGGTGGGCCGGGTGCGCGGACTGATCGCACGCAAGTACGCCTGGCAGTTCTGGCTGGTCGATGTGCCCGCCATGGTCGTACGGCGGGGCAAGCGCCCGCACACCGGCATCGCGATCACCCTCTGACCCCGCGTCGGCCGGTGTCGGGGCGGGAATACCGGAACCGCTCCCGCAAAGTGTCCTTAGCGCTCCCGTAACACGGCTGGGGTCCAATGCCTGCGGAGCGAAGTGTTCTTCCGTAGGGGCAAGGGCCCGGCGCGGCTCGGTAGGGACGGGGCAGCGATGGTGGTGCATCAACTCCCGGCGGAACGCAGGGAGTTCGCGCGGTATCTGAGAGATCTGGCGGCACTGCTCGATCCGGCCGGCGGCTGGTACGAAGTCTTCGGGCACCGTGACCCCGACGGGCTGCGCGCCTGCTTCGACGGCGCGCAGATCCCGCCCTGGGACGTGGTCGAGTCACTGCTCCAGGACTTCGCCGCCGAGCGCGACGAGCGGACCCTGGCCCACGAGACGGCGCGGGCGCGACGGCTGTACGCGGCCGCCGTCGCCGTCCACGACCGGCTCCCCGGCGGGGGCGACGCGCTCTCCGGACGGTTGCGGCTGATGTTCCGGGAGCAGAGCTACGCGGCGGGCCGCGCCGAGGAGTTGGTACGTACGCTCCGGACGGTCCCGGAGGGCTCGCCCGGAGCCGAGCGCCTCACCCACGACCTGGCCTGGATCCGCGACGACCACGCCCGGGCCACCGCGCGAATCGCCGAACTCTCTTCCAGGATCGCCGCGTTGGCGGTGCCAGGGCACACCGCCCCGGGGCCGCGCCCACCGGCCCCGGACGAGGGGCCACCGGACGAGGAGCCACGGGGCAGGGCGTCCACCCTGTTCAAGTCGTCCAGGGCAGGAAAAGAGTCGTCCAGGGACAGGAGAGAGAAGAAGGAGAGGGGGAAGGAGAAGAGGCCCGCGCCCCAACGCAAGCCGCGCGGCGCCCGGTTCGCGGGACTCGATGAGGACGAGACCGAAGAGCCAGGCCAGGAGCCCGCCCCAGCCCCCGCCGTCCCCACCGCGCCCAGGGGCGCGCGCTTCGTCGCGGTCCCCGCCGAGCCGCTGAAACCGGAGACGGCCACCGTCTCGCCGGAGGACCGGTGGGCCGCCACGGGGATCGTCGCGGAGCTGATCCGGCTGCGTGCCGAGGGCCGCTCGGGCGAGGCGCACGTCGTACTCTGCGAGGCCGCCGGACGGCCCCCCGGGCAGCTCCCCCTGCTCGCCGCCGAACTGCACCGCGCCGGACTCGGCGCCGACTGGGCCGAGCTGCTGTGGGAGGCGTCCTTCCTGCCGCCCGCGCAGCTCGCCGCGGCCGCCGGGGCGCTCGCGGTGGCGGGCCGGGACGACGACTGCGGGCAGTTGCTGCGCCAGGTCGTCTCCCGCCCGGCCGAGGACATCGCCGACGCCGTGCTGGCGCTGGGCGGGGCGGGGCGCGGCCAGGAGGCGAAGGCGCTGCTCAGCGCCTTCGTACAGACGCGTGCGCCCGAGGATGCCGCGCTGGTGGCCACCCCCGACCCGCGCCGCCTCGTCCCGCAGCTGATCGAGGCGGCCCGCGCGGTCTCGGCGGCCAGGGAACGTGCTCTCGTCCACGCCCTGCGGGCGGCGGGACTCCTGGCGTCCTGACGCGTCGTCCCGCCCGGCCGGTCCGACCCGAACTGTCCTCTGTCGACCGCTCGGGTATGAAACTTGATCGACTCAGCGGGTTAACGACGATGGTCTTGCCCCCGTGTGGGACGCGGTTTACGTTCTCCTCCTACGCATCGGTCTACGTGCGTAGAGTTACGGAAGCACCCGCCGAAGGAGCAGCTCGTGGCTTCAGTCGTACGTGCCGCACTTGTCCAGGCGACCTGGACGGGTGACACCGAGTCCATGATCGCCAAACATGAGGAGCATGCCCGCGAGGCGGCCCGGCAGGGCGCGAAGATCATTGGATTCCAGGAGGTCTTCAACGCGCCCTACTTCTGTCAGGTGCAGGAGCCGGAGCACTACCGCTGGGCCGAGGCGGTTCCGGACGGGCCGACTGTCAGCAGGATGCGGGAGCTGGCCAGGGAGACCGGGATGGTGATTGTCGTCCCCGTCTTCGAGGTCGAACAGTCCGGTTTCTACTACAACACCGCCGCGGTGATCGACGCCGACGGTTCGTATCTCGGCAAGTACCGCAAGCACCACATCCCGCAGGTCAAGGGGTTCTGGGAGAAGTACTACTTCAAGCCGGGCAACGCGGGCTGGCCCGTCTTCGACACCGCGGTCGGCAAGGTCGGCGTCTATATCTGCTACGACCGTCACTTTCCCGAGGGCTGGCGCCAACTCGGCCTGAACGGCGCCCAGATCGTCTACAACCCCTCCGCCACCTCGCGTGGACTCTCCAGCTACCTCTGGCAGTTGGAGCAGCCGGCCGCCGCCGTCGCCAACGAGTACTTCATCGCCGCGATCAACCGTGTCGGCCAGGAGGAGTACGGCGACAACGACTTCTACGGCACGAGCTACTTCGTCGACCCGCGCGGCCGGTTCGTCGGTGAGCCCGCCAGCGACAAGTCGGAGGAACTCGTCGTCAGGGATCTGGACTTCGCCCTGATCGATGAGGTACGTCAACAGTGGGCGTTCTACCGTGATCGCCGCCCCGACGCGTACGAAGGACTGGTGCAACCGTGACCGAGCTCTACAACCGCCACCGCGAGGTTCTCCCCGACTGGCTCGCTCTCTACTACGACCGGCCGATCGAGATCACCCACGGCGAGGGGCGCCATGTCTGGGACGCCGACGGCAATCGCTATCTCGACTTCTTCGGCGGCATTCTCACCACGATGACCGCCCACGCGCTCCCCGAGGTCACCAAGGCGGTGAGCGAGCAGGCCGGACGGATCATCCACTCCTCCACGCTCTACCTCAACCGCCCGATGGTCGAACTCGCCGAGCGCGTCGCCGCGTTGTCCGGCATCCCGGACGCCCGGGTCTTCTTCACCACCTCCGGCACCGAGGCCAATGACACCGCGCTGATGCTGGCGACCGCGTACCGAGGGTCGAACCAGATCCTGGCGATGCGCAACAGCTACCACGGCCGGTCCTTCTCCACCGTCTCCGTCACCGGCAACCGCGGCTGGTCGCCGACCGGGCTCTCCCCGCTCCAGACGCTGTACGTGCACGGCGGCGTCCGCAACCGTGGCCCGTACGCGGGCCTTACCGACGAGCGGTTCATCGACGCCTGTGTCGAGGACCTGGAGGACCTGCTCGGCCACGTCCGTACGCCCGCCGCGCTGATCGCCGAACCGGTGCAGGGCGTCGGCGGGTTCACCGCTCCGCCGGACGGGCTGTACGCCGCGTTCCGTGAAGTTCTCGACCGTCACTCCATCCTGTGGATCAGCGACGAGGTGCAGACCGGCTGGGGCCGTACCGGCGAGCACTTCTGGGGCTGGCAGGCACACGCCGAGAACGGCCCGCCGGACATGCTCACCTTCGCCAAGGGCATCGGCAACGGCATGTCGATCGGCGGTGTCGTCGCCCGCGCCGACATCATGAACTGCCTTGACGCCAATTCCATTTCGACCTTCGGCGGCAGCCCCGTCACCATGGCGGCCGGCCTCGCCAACCTCGCCTACCTCCAGGAGCACGACCTCCAGGGCAACGCCCGCCGCGTCGGCGGCCTGCTGATCGAGCGGCTGCGGGCCATCGGCGCCGGCATCGACTCCGTACGGGAAGTGCGCGGCCGGGGGCTGATGATCGGCATCGAACTGGCCAAGCCCGGTACGGGGGAGGCGGTGCCCGAGGCGGCCGGTGCCGTCCTCGAAGCGGCCCGCGAGGGCGGGCTCCTGATCGGCAAGGGCGGCGGTCACAACACCAGTGTCCTGCGGATCGCGCCCCCGCTCTCGCTGACCGTCGCCGAGGCGGAAGAGGGCGCGGCCGTTCTCGAACAGGCCCTGCGCGGCGTCTAGTCGTACCGAACAGGCCCTGTGCAACGCCCAGTCGTACCGAACGGGCCCTGTGCAACGCCCAGCCGCATCGAACCGCCCCTGCGTAACGCGTAGTCGTACCCCGAACAGCGAGGGAGCGCCACCCGTATGAGCAGTACCCGCACCCTGATCCGCGGTGGTCTGGTCATCACCGCGTCCGACGAGATCCACGCCGATGTGCTGATCGAGGACGGCCGGATCGCCGCGCTCGCCGCGCCCGGTTCCGGGGCGGCCGAGGGCTGGACCGCCGGCCGTACGATCGACGCCACCGGGAAGTACGTCATCCCGGGCGGGGTCGACGCGCACACCCATATGGAGCTGCCGTTCGGCGGCACGTTCGCCTCGGACACCTTCGGGACGGGCACCCGGGCGGCGGCCTGGGGCGGCACCACCACCATCGTGGACTTCGCCGTCCAGTCCCGGGGGCGGGCACTGCGCGAGGGGCTCGACGCCTGGTTCGCCAAGGCGGACGGCAACTGCGCGATCGACTACGCGTTCCACATGATCATGTCCGACGTCACCGAGAGCACCCTGAAGGAGATGGACCTCCTCGTCCAGGAGGGGGTCACCTCCTTCAAGCTCTTCATGGCGTACCCCGGCGTCTTCTACAGCGACGACGGCCAGATCCTGCGGGCCATGCAGCGCGCCTCGCACAACGGCGGGCTGATCATGATGCACGCCGAGAACGGCATCGCGATCGATGTCCTCGTCGAACAGGCCCTGGCCGCCGGCCGGACCGACCCGCGCTACCACGGGGAGGTGCGGAAGGCCCTGCTGGAGGCCGAGGCCACCCACCGTGCCATCCAGCTCGCCCGGGTCGCGGACGCGCCGCTCTATGTGGTGCACGTCTCGGCCGAGGAGGCCCTCGCCGAGCTGGCGACCGCCCGCGACAAGGGGCTGCCGGTCTTCGGCGAGACCTGCCCGCAGTACCTCTTCCTCTCCACCGACAACCTCGCCGAGCCGGATTTCGAGGGCGCCAAGTACGTCTGCTCCACACCGCTGCGGCCCGTGGAGCACCAGGCGGCCCTCTGGCGCGGGCTGCGGACCAACGACCTCCAGGTGGTCTCCACCGACCACTGCCCCTTCTGCTTCTCCGGCCAGAAGGAGCTGGGCCGGGGCGACTTCTCCAAGATCCCCAACGGACTGCCGGGGGTGGAGAACCGGATGGATCTGCTCCATCAGGCCGTGGTGGAAGGCAAGTTGAGTCGCCGTCGCTGGATCGAGATCGCCTGTGCCTCCCCGGCCAGGATGTTCGGTCTCTACCCACGCAAGGGCACCATCGCGCCGGGCGCCGACGCCGATGTGGTCATCTACGACCCGCTGGCCGAGCAGACCGTCTCCGCCGAGACACACCACATGAACGTGGACTACTCCGCGTACGAGGGCAAGCGGATCACCGGACAGGTGGAGACGGTGCTCTCCCGCGGTGAACTCGTCATCGACCGACGGGAGTTCACCGGCATGGCCGGACACGGCCAATACACCCCCCGTGCCACCTGCCAGTACCTTTCTTGAGAACCAGGAGCGCCACGTCATGGACTTCGGACTCGTCCTCCAGACCGACCCGCCCGCCTCGGCGGTCATCGGTCTCATGCAGCGCGCGGAACGCAACGGCTTCACCTACGGCTGGACCTTCGACTCGGCAGTCCTCTGGCAGGAGCCGTTCGTCATCTACAGCCGCATCCTGGAGCACACCACCAAGCTGACGGTGGGGCCCATGGTCACCAACCCGTCCACCAGGACCTGGGAGGTGACCGCCTCCACCTTCGCCACACTCAACGACATGTACGGCAACCGCACCGTCTGCGGCATCGGCCGGGGCGACTCCGCGATGCGGGTGGCCGGCCGCAAGCCCAACACACTGGCCCAGCTCGGCCGGGCGATCGAGGTCATCCGCGATCTGGGGGAGGGGCGCGAGGCCGTCATCGACGGCCGGCCGCTGCGGATCCCCTGGGTGAAGGACGGCAGCCTGCCGGTGTGGATGGCGGCGTACGGGCCGAAGGCGCTCGCCCTCGCGGGGCAGAAGGCCGACGGCTTCATCCTCCAGCTCGCCGACCCGTTCCTCACCGAGTGGATGGTCAAGGCGGTCCGTACGGCCGCCTCCGACGCCGGGCGGGACCCGGACTCGATCACGATCTGCGTCGCGGCGCCCGCCTATGTCGGTGACGATGTCGCGCACGCGCGGGAGCAGTGCCGCTGGTTCGGCGGGATGGTCGGCAACCATGTCGCCGACCTGGTCTCGCGCTACGGGGAACACTCCGGACTGGTGCCCGAGGCGCTGACGGAGTACATCAAGCGCCGCCAGGGGTACGACTACAGCCACCACGGCCGCACCGGGAACCCGGACGCGGACTTCGTACCGGACGAGATCGTCGACCGGTTCTGTCTGCTGGGTCCCGCCGAGGCGCATATCGAGAAGCTCGGGGTCCTGCGGGACCTGGGCGTCGACCAGTTCGCCGTCTACAACATGCATGACGCGCGGGAGGCGACGATCGACGCGTACGGTGCCGAGATCATCCCCGCGCTCCGGGGCTGACCCGCCGCGACCGTCCCGTACCCACGACTCCCTCCGTGCCGCCTCGGTAACTCCCCTTTGCGCGCAGCCACTCGACCGCCCGCACGGCCTCGTTCGAACGTCCCCGACAGCTGTCCTCGAACCCCCGCGCGGTGCTCGCCTTCACCGTCGGGGGCGTCCTGGCCGTGGGCGGGTCCCACTCCGCCCCGGGCAGGGGGACCTTCCCCGAGGACGGACTGGTCCCCTTCCTGAAACCGCTCGCCGACTACGGCTGGGCGGTGGGACTGGCGGCCTCGCCGGCGCTGTACGTCGCGCTCATGCTGCCGGGCCGACGGAATCCGTGAACACACGGCGACGGAATCCGTGAACACACGCCGACGCAACCCGTGTGCACACCACGGCGTGCACGGTACGGTCAGGCCGGGCCGTCGACGTCCCGGATTCCGCCCGCCGACGCGTGGGGGAGCACCGGCAGGCCGGTCAGCTCCGCCGACCGCTCCCACAGCAGCTGGGCCAGACGCGCGTCGCGGGCCTGCTCGTTCTTGGGCTCCTCACGGTTCAGCAGGTGGAAGTAGGCGCCGTTCACGGACTGGGGGTCGGCCACGCCTGCCAGGTGCAGCAGGGGAGCGGCGCCCTGTTCGGGGGAGAGCAGCAGGATCTTGCCCAGCGGGGACTTCATGATCGCGCGTTGCAGTGTGTTCTCGCGGGTGACCTCGGTGGCGACCGCTCCGGGGTGGAAGGCCGAGGTGGTGAGGCCCGTCCCCCGGGTGCGGTGGGCCAGCTCACGGGTGAAGAGGATCGTACCGATCTTGGACGCCCCGTACGCCTCCAGCTTGCGGTAACGGACCCCGGTGCCGTTCAGGTTGTCGAGATCGAGACGCGCCTTGCGGTACTGCAAGCTGCCCGTGTTGATCACCCGTGCGTCGGGGGACTGGGTCAGCCGGTCCAGGAGGAGGTTGGTGAGGAGGAACGGCGCCAGATGGTTGACCTGGATGCTCATCGCGTGGCCGTCGCCGCTGATCCGGTGGCTCTCGAAGATGGCGCCCGCGTTGTTGGCCAGGACATCGATCCGGTCGTACGTGGTCAACAGGTCGGCGGCGAGCGCGCGTACGGAGTCCAGCGATCCGAAGTCCGCCAGATGAGCCTTGCCGCCGACCTGGGCCGCGACGGCCGCGGTCTTCTCCGGGGAGCGGCCCACCACCGCCACGCTCGCGCCCCGCTCGGCGAATGCGCGGGCCGCCGCGGCGCCGATTCCGGCACTGGCACCGGTGATCACCACCGTCTTGCCCCGGAAGTCCTGTGCCGCAGTGTTCATCATGCTCCTCGTGCTGGTCTGTGAACTGTGGTGCTCTTACGTGTTTTTACGCGCTCCGACGTGTTTTCGTCGTGGCCGCCCGAGGCGTCCGCGCGGTCAGTTCGGGCCGATCATGCTCTGGATCGCGGCCGACATCGTCTGCGTGGACTGCTCGCCCGCCGGAACCCGGACGGCCGTGTCGGTCAGTTCCCTCACCCGGCTGCTCGGGACCGGCGCACCCGGGTTCTGGAACATCCAGCCCAGCGCCTCCTGCTCGCTCAGGCCCTGCGGGGGCTTCGGCAGGTACGGCAGGACGTACACCTGGGTGCCGGGTTCGCTGCGCCAGCTCTCGGCAAGGGGGCCGATGTCCACGGCGTCGTAGCCGAGGACGTCCAGCAGCCGGGCCGCCTCGGCCTTGGCGGCCGTGTGGTCACCGGCGATGGGCAGCGCGCTGCGGTCACCGGTGCCGGCGGGGCGGGCGGCGGTGGACAGGCTGAAGAAGCCGATGCTGTTGAACGCCTTGACCACGTGGGAGTCGGCCAGATGGCGCTGGACCAGCTCGCTGGAGGTCGCCCCGCCCGAGTCCAGCTCGGCGAGGTGGCCGTCGCGGTCCGGGTAGTAGTTCATCGTGTCGATCACCGTCTTGCCGGCCAGGGCGGCGGCGGGCAGCCTGTCGTGGGAGCTGAACGGGATGGTCGCCACGATCAGGTCGGCGGCCTCGGCCACTTCGGCCGGGGTGGCCGCGCGGGCACGGGGGCCGAGTTCGGCGACGAGGTCGCTGAGGGTCTCGGGGCCGCGAGAGTTGCTCAGTACGACATCCAGGCCGGCGGCGACGGCCAGCCGGGCCAGGCCGCTGCCGATCATGCCGGTGCCGATGAATCCGAGGGTCTTCGTCATGTCAGGTCTCCAAGTCATCGATAGGCGGGGGGTTGGGATGGGCTCGGTCGTGGAGGGAGCGGCACCGGAGCCGCTCCGGTCTCACTCGCGCAGGCTCATGCCGCCGCATATCGACCAGATTTGGCCGTTGACCCATTCCGCGTCGTCGGAGAGCAGGAAGGCGACGGTGCCGGCCAGATCGGCGGGCTCGCCCGGCCGGTGGCTCCGTGTGGCCAGCAGATACGCGGCCGGCGCCTGGCCGTCCTGCTGCTTGTCGCCCAGGACCAGGCCGGGGGCGACGGCGTTGCAGCGGACGCCCTCCTTGCCCCAGCGGGAGGAGACGTGGCGGGTCAGCGCGTTGATCCCGGCCTTGGACGCGGCATACGCGGGCCGCTCCGGCTCGCCTATCCACGCGGCGGCGGAGGACGTGTTGACAATGGCACCGCCTCCCTGTCCCAGCAGATGCGGAAGGACCGCCCGGCAGGCGACCGCGTAACCGAGCAGGTTCACCTCATGCGTACGGCGCCACACCTCCGGATCCATCTCCAGCAGATCGAAGTCCCGGCCGATGGTCCCCGGCGAAAGATCCGCGCCCACGTTGTAGAGCCCGTCGACCCCACCGAACTCGGTGACCGCCCGGTCGACCAGCGCCCGGATCGAGTCCCCGTCCGCAAGGTCGAACTCCACGGCGAAGGCAGTACCACCGGCCTCACCGATCCGCTCGGCCGTGGCCCGCGCACCCGCCAGATTGATGTCACCGACAACGACCGACGCACCCTCCTCGGCAAGCCGCTCGGCCGTAGCCGCACCGATCCCCGTCGCACCCCCGGCGATGACGATCCGCTTGTCCCGCAGTCCCCTCATGTCCGCTTCTCCTCACACACTGCCTGGCCACCGAAGCTGTCCACCAGGAGCCGGATAGAATCGATATTCGGCTATCGATTGCTCCACCAGCCAACCTCATTTCGTATCGATAGTCAACTATCGACTGTTGGTGTCGGGCAGTAGAACCTCCGGATTCCTCCCCGTTCGCGGACGTGGGGCGTTCGCGAATGTCGCCGCTGTCCCGTTCGTGTCGCGCCCCGCGTCGTTCACGTGGCGTCTTCGGCTGTGCGGTCTGCGTGATGTGCGTGCGCGTGCGCCCCGGTCCGCCGAAGCGCCTCGGGGGAGGAATTCCGCTGCGGGACCCTCTCCGCCCTCGCCCCGGACGGCAGGCGTGATCGCCGCGCTCGCGGCCGTCGGCGCTGCGGCGGGGCCGCCCTGGTCGTAGCCCCGGTGGCCGTGCTCATCCCGGCATCCCGGGGTGCCGGGACCGTTCGGGTCACCCGACATCGGCAGTTGATAGTTGACTATCGATACGACATGGGGTTGAGTAGTGGCTAAGCGATAGTCGAATATCGCTTCAGATCCTATGGTGTGTCCCGCCGCCGACGAAGGCGTGAAGCCGGATCGGCGGATCCGCACCCGTCCGGTGCGGTCTCGGGGGGCGAAGCGAGCGGGTGCGGCCGGAAAATAGAGGAGGTTCCCCATGAAAGTGGAGATCGAGGAAGCCAAGTGTGTTGCCGCCGGGCAGTGTGTGCTGGTCGCGCCCGAGGTCTTCGACCAGCGTGACGAAGACGGTGTGGTCGTCCTGCTGACCGATACGCCCGGACCGGACCAGCACGAAGTGGTCCGCGAATCGGCGATGATCTGCCCGGCCGCCGCGATCCGCCTGGTCGAGTCGTGAACCGGATCGTCATCGTCGGGGCGTCGGCCGGCGGGCTCGCCACCGCGGAGGCGCTGCGCCGGTCCGGATACGGCGGCGGGATCACGGTCCTCGGCGAGGAGCCGTACCTGCCGTACGACCGTCCGCCGCTGTCGAAGCAGATTCTGACCGGGGAGTGGCAGCCCGACAGGCTGCCACTGCGGGCCAAGGCGGACATCGACGCGCTGGACCTGGACCTGCGCCTCGGCGTACGGGCGACCGGGCTGGATGTGGCGGCGCGGACGGTGACCCTGGCCGACGGCTCCCGCCTGCCGTACGAGGGCCTGGTCGTCGCGACCGGGGTGCGCCCCCGCCGCCTGCCGGGCTGCGAGGGTGTGACCGGAGTGCACACACTGCGCACCCTGGAGGACGCCCTGACCCTGAAGGCGCGCCTCCTTCCGGGGCGGCGGCTGGTGATCGTCGGCGCCGGGTTCATCGGCGCGGAGGTGGCCGCCGTGGCGCGTGGGCTCGGGGTCGAGGTCACGGTGCTGGAATCGGGCCCGGTCCCGCTGGCGCTGGCCGTCGGCGAGCGGACCGGACGGTGGCTGGCCCGGTCCCACCAGGACCACGGGGTCCGGATACGTACCGGAGTCTCGGTGTCCGAGGTGCTCGCCACCGACGGCGAGGTCACCGGTGTCGCCCTGGCCGACGGGAGTGTGATTCCGGCGGACGACGTGCTGGTCGCCATCGGCTCGGTGCCCAACACCGAGTGGCTGGAGGGCAGTGGGCTCACCGTGGACAACGGGCTGGTGTGCGACGAGTTCAGCGCCGCCGCACCCGGTGTGTACGGGGTCGGGGACGTGGCCCGCTGGGACAACCCGCTGTTCGGTACGGCGATGCGCGTCGAGCACCGTACCAACGCAGCCGAGCAGGCCATGGCCGTGGCCCGGAACCTGCTCGCCCGGGAGCCGGTCCCGCGCAGGCCGTTCGCGCCGGTGCCGTACTTCTGGTCCGACCAGTACGAGATGAAGATCCAGGCGTACGGGTATCTGCGCGGCCACGACGAAGCGGTGGTCGTGGACGACGACGCCTCCCGGGGACGTCTCCTCGTCGCCTACCGCACGGGAGACCGGCTGGCCGGAGTGCTGGCCGTCGGCGTACCACCGAAGACACTGCGCTCATGGCGGGCGCTCATCGCGGCGGGCAGCCCCTGGGCGGACGCCCTCGGCACCGAGGTCGCCGCGTAACTCCTCCACACCTCCACCTCATTGGAGCACATCATGAGTACGACCCACCCGACGACGCACACCGACGACGCCGCCGCTCTGCCCACCTTCCCGGGCGTACGCGACGCGCGCTGCCCCTTCGACCCGCCCGCCGAGCACACCGGCTGGCGGGAGCGGGAAGGGCTCCAGCGGGCGATGCTGCACGGCGAACCGGTGTGGATGGTGAGCCGCTTCGCCGACATCCGCGAAGCCCTCAACGACCCGCGGATCAGCGCGGACAGCACCCGTCCCGGCTTCCCGCAGGCCCAGGTGGGCAGTGGGGAGATGCCTCGGGCCTTTCCCCGGATGGACGACCCGGAGCACGCCCGGCTGCGCCGCATGCTCACCGGAGACTTCACCGTCAAGCGGATGGAGCAACTGCGCCCCAAGATCCAGGAGGTGGTCGACGGCATCCTCGAGGAGATGATCAGCCGGGGGCAGCCGGCCGATCTGGTGCGCGACTACGCGTACCCCGTGCCGTCCGTCATGATCTCCCTGCTGCTCGGTGTCCCCTACTCCGACCACGAGTTCTTCCAGCACCACAGCGAAACCCTCATCTCCCACGGCGCCGCGCCCGAGGAGAAGGGGGCGGCCATCATGGCGCTCTTCCAGTACCTGATGGAGCTGGTGGCGCGCAAGGAGAAGGATCCGACGGACGACATCATCAGCCGTCTGGTCCACGAGCGGGTCGCCACCGGCGAGATCGACCGGGAAACAGTGGTGATGAACGCGCTCACCATCCTGTTCGCCGGTCACGAGACCACGGCCAACATGATCGGTCTGAGCACACTGACCCTGCTGCGGAACCCCGACAAACTCGCCCGGATCCGCGACACCGACGACCCGGCCCTGATCGCCAACACGGTCGAGGAACTGCTGCGCTATCTGACCGTCCCCCAGGACGTGGTCCTGCGGGTGGCGAGCGAGGACATCACCGTCGGCGGGCAGCTCGTCCGGGCCGGTGAGGCCCTGCTCATGAACATGCCCACGGGCAATCGCGACGGGGCCTTCTTCGACCGGCCCGACGAATTCGACATCGACCGCAACACACGCGGCCACCTCGCCTTCGGCTACGGCATCCACCAGTGCCTCGGGCAGGCGCTGGCGCGCGTGGAGCTCCAGATCGCACTGCCCACACTGCTGCGCAGGCTGCCGGGGCTGCGGCTGGCGGTGCCGATGGAGCAGGTGATGTTCCGGACCGACCTGAGCACCTACGGCGTACGCGAACTGCCCATCGCCTGGTGACACCAGCTCACAACAGCGGCAACGAAACAGCATCGAGAAAAGGAGAAGGAATATGAGGGGACTGCGGGACAAGCGGATCGTCATCGCCGGGGGTGCGACGGGGATCGGTGCGGCTACGGCCGAGCGGCTTGCCGAGGAGGGTGCGTCGGTCGTTGTCGGTGACATCAATCTGGCGGGTGCGCGGGCCACGGCCGAGCGGATCGGTGAGGCCGGTGGTACTGCCTTCGCCGTGGAGTTCGACCTTGCGGACGGGGACTCGATCCGGGCGCTGGTCGACCGGGCGGTCACCGAGTTCGGTGGGGTCGACGGGCTCTACAACGTGGGCGCGGATCTTTCGCCGGGGACCATCGGCCGGGACTTCGATCTGCTGGAGATGGATCCGGAGGTGTGGCGCCGTACGCATGAGGTGAACCTGCTCGGTTACGCGGTCGCCTGCCGGGCGGTCCTTCCGTATCTGCTGGGGCAGGGGGGCGGTGCCATCGTCAACACGTCCTCCGCCGCCGCGTGGGGCGGCGAGCCGGCACGGCCCGCGTATGCCGCGTCCAAGGCCGGGGTCAACGCGCTGACCCGGCACATCTCCTCCCGCTGGGGCAAGGAGGGCGTTCGCTGCAACGCCGTCGCCCCCGGCCCGGTCGTCACGGAGGCCCTGGGTCGGACGCTCGACGAGCAGACGCAGGCCGAGGTGCTGGGGATAGTACGCAGTCCCCGTCTGGGCAAGCCCGATGACCTGGCCGGCACCGTCGCCTTCCTGCTCTCCGACGACGCGGAATGGATCAACGGCCAGACCTGGTCGATCTGCGGCGGTTCGAGCCTGCGCGAGTGAAACCGGTGCCGGTGCCCGAGTCCGTGGCTCGGCAACACCGTTTCCACCCTACGGAGTTCATCCCTGAATCCACACCGAAGTTCAGCTATGAAATGGAGAAGTGACACCATGACGAAGACCCTCGGATTCATCGGCACCGGCATGATCGGCAGTGCACTGGCCAGGCTGGCCGTCGCGGGCGGCCTGGATGTCGTACTGAGCAACGCGGACGGTCCCGAGAGCCTCACCGAGCTGGTCGCCGAACTCGGGGAGCGCGCGCGGGCGGCCACGGTCGTCGAGGCGGCCGAGGCGGGCGACGTGGTCGTGGCGACCATTCCCCTGAGCGCCCACGACCAGCTTCCGGCCGCCGCCCTGGCGGGCAAGATCGTGATCGACACGATGAACTACTACCCGCAGCGTGACGGCCGTGTCGCCGTGCTGGACGCGCAGGAACTGACCTCCAGCGAGCTGGTGCAGCGGCACCTGGCCGGCTCCCGTGTGGTCAAGGCGTGCAACACCATCGACTTCCGGCGTCTGTTCACCCTCGCCCGGCCCTCCGGCGCCGACGACCGCAGCGGTATGGCCATCGCGGGCGACGACCCGGCGGCCAAGGCGGAGGTGGCCCGGCTGCTCGACCTGATGGGGTACGACGCGGTGGACATCGGCACCCTCGCCGACAGCTGGCGCAGCGAACCGGAGACCCCGGTCTATGTCCAGCCCTACTTCCCGGCGCAGCCGCCCGCGGGCATCACCCAGGAAGAGGCGTACCGCTGGCACTTCGAGACGCCGGGGGCCGTGGTGCCCGCGGGCCGGGTCGAGGAGCTCGTCGGCAGCGCCGTCCGGGGCCCGGCGGGCGGGCATGTCTCCGCGGAGGCGTCGGCGCTCCGCAAGGACGACAACCAGGAATGGTCGGCCTGACCATCGGCCACGAGGACAAGGCCGGGGCGGAGGCGGCGTACGTCTTCTCCGCCCCCGCCGCCCGGCCAGAACCGTACACCCGTGCGTATCTGACCACTTGGGGCGCATTATGAGCGATCGACTGATGTACCGGAACGAGTTCTACATCGGGGGCGAGTGGGTCAAGCCGGCGGGTGCCGAGCGGCTCGGTGTCGTGTCCCCGTCGACCGAGGAGATCGTCGGGGAGGTGCCGGTGGCGACGGCCGAGGACGTGGCCCGGGCCGTCGCGGCGGCCCGGGCCGCGTTCGACGAGGGCCCCTGGCCCCGTATGACACCGGGCGAGCGGGCCGATGTGCTGGAGCGGGCGGCCGAGAAGCTGCGCGAGCGTCTCCCCGACCTCGTGGAGGTCGCCGTCGACGAGATGGGCATCGCCGTCGGCCATGCCGCCATGCACCACTTCATGGTGGCTCCGGTGTTCGAGTACTACGCGCAGTTGATCCGGACCTTCGCGTTCGAACGATGGGTCGTGGCGGGGGAGTCCGCGGCTCTGGTGATCTCCGAGCCGGTCGGGGTGGTCGCCGCGATCGTCCCCTGGAACGCCCCCGTCAACCTGGCGGCGTGGAAGGTGGGACCGGCGCTGGCGGCCGGCTGCGCCGTGGTGCTCAAGCCGCCGCCCGAGGCGCCGCTGAGCAACTTCATCCTGGCCGAGGCGCTGCACGACGCCGGTGTCCCGGCCGGTGTGATCAACGTGGTGCCGGGCGGCCGGGAGGTGGGCGAGTATCTGGTGACCCACCCGGGAACCGACAAGGTCGCTTTCACCGGCTCGACGGAGGCCGGCAAGCGGATCATGAGCCTCTGCGGTGAGCAGGTCAAACGCGTCTCCCTCGAACTCGGCGGCAAGTCGGCGGCGGTCGTCCTGGACGACGCGGACCTGACCGAGGCCGTCCCCACGCTGGTGGGCGGGGCGATGTACAACTCCGGGCAGGTCTGCGCCGCCCAGACCCGGATCCTGGTGCCCCGTTGGAAGTACGCCGAGGTGCTCGCCCTCGCCGAGGCCGTGGCGTCGGGCCTGCCCGTCGGAGACCCGCACGATCCGGCCACCGCGGTCGGGCCCCTCGTCGCCGAGCGGCAGCGCGCCCGGGTGGAGGGCTATATCGAACTGGCCGGCAAGGAGGGCGCCCAGGTGGTCAGCGGTGGCCGCCGACCGCGCCACCTCCCCAGGGGCTGGTACGTCGAGCCCACCGTCCTCGGCAATGTGGACAACACGATGCGCGTCGCCCAGGAGGAGATCTTCGGACCGGTCGTGTGCGCCATACCGTACGACAGCGAGGAGGAAGCGGTCCGTATCGCCAACGACTCCCGCTACGGGCTGTCGGGCAGCGTCTGGACCGGCGACCCGGCCCGGGGGCTCGCCGTCGCGCGGCGCGTGCGCACCGGGGTGCTGACGATCAATCAGCACCACGCCCCCATGCCGATGGTTCCCTTCGGCGGTTTCAAGGAGTCGGGCCTCGGCCGTGAACTCGGCCCCGAGGGGCTGGCGGGCTGTCTGGAGAGCCGCACTATCGGCATCCCTCCCACGCTCGCCCGAGGAAATTCCCCTCGTTCCGTGTGAGGCCCGGAAACCGAAGGCATCCGAGCCCCGGAACCGAAGACATCCGCATCCGAAGGAGCAGTTCCATGAAGGTCGCCGTTTCCTACGAGACCGGTACGCCACTCGTGGTCGAGGACGTACCCACCCCCGCCATCGGGCCGCGCGACGTCCTGATGACCGTCGCGGCCAGCGGCATCTGCCACACCGACGTCACCATGATCAGGAACGCCGGGCGGACCACACCCGTCGTGCCCGGCCACGAAGCCTGCGGCATCGTCGAGGCCGTCGGCCCCGAGGTGCGCCGGGTGAAGGCGGGGGACCGGGTCCTGGCCTCGGTCGCGCCCGCCTGCGGCGCGTGCTGGCCGTGTACGAACGGGATGTCCCAGCACTGCGAGCGCGGGGCGCTGGTGTACACGCCCCGCTTCGAACTCCCCGACGGGCGGAAGGCGCCCGCGCTGTGCGGCTGCGGCTCGTTCGCCGACGCCATGGTCGTCGACGAGGCGTCTGTCGTCGCCGTACACACCGATCTGCCCGACGAGCAGCTCGCCCTGCTGGGCTGTGGAGTGACGACGGGACTCGGCGCCGTCCTGAACACCGCCCGGGTCGCGCCCGGTTCGAGCGTGGCGGTCATCGGTTGCGGCGGCGTCGGCCAGTCGGTGATCCAGGGCGCGCGCATAGCCGGCGCGTCCACCGTCATCGCCATCGACCTGGCACCCGGGCGCCGGGAGTCGAGCCTGCGCGTGGGCGCCACCCACGCCCTCGACCCGGCTGAGGGCGACCCGGTCGAGCGGGTGCGCGCCCTGACCGGCGGGTGGGGCGTCGACCACTCCTTCGAGGCGGTCGGACTGCCCTCGCTCATGAATCAGGCATTCGACATGGCGCGGGTGGAGGGCACCGTGACGCTCGTCGGGATGCCTCCGGCCGCGGATGCCGTCCTGTCGCTCTCGGCGATGATGGCCGTCTTCTCCGGCAGGCGCCTCCAGGGCTCCGTCATGGGAGGCTCCCAGATCCTGCGGGACTACCCCCGTTACATCCGCCTGGCCGAGACCGGGCAGCTGGACCTCGGCTCGATGGTCTCCCGCCGCATCACACTCGACCGGGTCAACGACGGCATCGCCCTGCTGGACCGGGCCGAAGGCGTCCGTTCAGTGATCGTTCCGGGATAGGCGGCGGTCTTCGGCGCGGACCGAAGCGCTTATCACCATGGGGATGTGACTGTCACACGGGTCCACAGGTCGCCCGTCGCCCAACCGCCCGAGGCCATCGGGAGTCCCCGGGTGACCCCGCAGATATGTGATAGTCGAATCTCGAATGGTATTGTTCATGGTATGTCCACCGATACTTCACGGCGGTTGCGCGCCGACGCCGTGCGAAACTCCGAGCGGATCCTGCGGGCCGCGCGGGAGGTGTACGCAGAGAACGGCCCCGACGCCATGCTCGAAGACATCGCGCGCCGGGCCGATGTGGGAATCGCCACGCTCTACCGCCGTTTCGCCAACAAGGAGACGCTCGTCCGGGCCGCGCTCGAACAGGGCGTCACCGAGCAGCTCACCCCCGCCATCGAGCGGGCGCTGGCCGACGACGACCCCGGCAGGGGCCTGGTCACCCTGCTGGAGGCGACCCTGTCCATGGTGGCCCGCGAACGCAACACACTGGCCGCCGCCGACAACTCCGGCGCCCTCACCGCCGAGGTCACCGCCCCGTTCCTCGACTCCCTGATGCTGCTCGTCCGCCGAGGTCAGGAGGCCGGTGTCATCCGCGCCGACCTCGTCCCCGAGGACATGCAGCGGGTGCTGGGGATGCTCGTCAGCGTCCTGTGGAACGTGGATCCCGCCAGTGAGGGCTGGCGGCGCTATGTCGTACTCGTCATGGATGCCCTGTCCCCCACCGGCGCGAGTCCCCTGCCGCCCGCCTCCCCGATGATGGAGTGCCCCGAGGGCGTGCAGATGCCCCCCGCGCTCGGCGGCCCCGGCCTCGGAGCGGGCGAGGCGCGCAGGCCCCGGCCGTGAAGGTACGCGCTCACGCGGCGGTGGACCGAGCGGTACGGTACGGCTCTCCCTGCCGCGCGACGCCGAGGCGTGATTGGCTGGACGCATGATCGATGACTCTGTGAACGGAACGGTTCCTCTGCCAGGGGGGGCCATCGGCCCCCGCGTGTCCGCCGTCGAGGAGGCGGTGCGCAAAGCGGCCGCCGCCGAGATCATGCCGCGATACCGGCAACTGGCCGCCCACGAGATCATCGAGAAGAGCGGCCCGCACGATCTGGTGACGGTCGCGGACCGGCGCGCCGAGGAGCACCTCACGGCCGCCCTCACCGCGCTGCTCCCGGGCTCCGTGGTGGTCGGCGAGGAGGCCGTCCACGCGGACCCCTCGGCGTACGAGGCGCTGCGCGGCGACGCGCCCGTCTGGATCGTGGACCCGGTCGACGGCACCCGCCAGTTCGTCCTGGGCGAGCCGGGCTTCTGCACGCTCGTCACCCTCGCGCAGGGCGGCGAGCTGCTGGCGTCCTGGACCTACGCGGCGGCGGTCGACACGATGGCCGTCGCCGTACGCGGCCGGGGCGCCACGCTGGACGGCGCCCCGCTGCGCTGCGGGGCCGTCGGGCCCGGAGCCGTACTGAAGGTCGCGCACTCGCACCCGGACTACACCACGCCCGTACAGAAGCGGGCCCTGCTCGGTCTGCGCGCCGAGGGCATCGACGCGCGGCCCTGTGGCGCGGCGGGGCTGGAGTATCTGAGCGTGGCGCGCGGCACGCTCGACGCGCTGGCGTTCAACTGGGAGCTGGCCTGGGACCACGCGGCGGGTCTGCTGCTGGTCACGGAGGCGGGCGGCGCCCAGATGACGCTCACGGGCGAGCCGTACGACATCGCGGGCGGCAACGTGCTTCCTTTCACCGTGGCGAGGGACGCGGCCACGGCCCGACGGGTGCGGGAACTGCTGCTGGCCGGGGGCTGACCGGCCCACCGGGCCCGGCGGCGGGGTCAGGTCAGCAGTCGCAGCAGATGCGCGCAGGCGGCCTGCTCGTCCGGGTGGCGGGTGACGGTCTCGTACACCCCGCGCTCGTACACCCCGGTCTCCCACACCCCGTCCGGGCCCTGTCGCAGGAACAGGAAGTCGGGGGGCGTGGGGACCGGTTCATGGACGCCCTCGACGCGGTAGCAGCCATCGGGTACCCCTGCCGCGCGCAGCGCGGTCCGCAGTGTCCGGCGATCCATGACGGCGAGGCTACACGCCGGCCGGCGTCAGATAGCCGTGGTCCAGCAGCCACTTCACATTGAGCCGCTGGTCCTGGCCGGGGTCGAGGAAGACCGGGTCCAGCTTGATCTGCTGTCCCCGGCCCGGCTGCTCGAACCAGGGGGCTATGCTGCCCTGCCACACCGAGAACGGCTTCGTCACCTTGTAGACGCGGTAGTCGCACGGCACCGAGGCGTCACGGGTGTTGAGGTTCTGCGGGGGCAGCGCACGCTTGCCGTACGCGTCACCGGCGGGCGCCAGGTAGGACCCGTACTCCGAGCCGAACCGGTCCAGCCGCTGGCCGCTGCGCAGCTCGGTGGCCTTCTTGTCGAGCTCGCCGTTGACCTCGGCGAAGCCGTCGTTGGGCGGATACTTCCAACTGCCCGTGTCCGCCGGTCCCTCCCAGTACTTCCGCAGGAAGGCGGCGGGGGACAGGGAGCCCGTCCGGTGGTAGTTCTTCAGCAGCGGGCCCACCGGCTCCTGCCACCGCTTCGGCAGCCACTTCGGCCCGAGCCGCGCGTCATCGCGGAACTCCCCGGTGCAGGGGTCGTGCCGGGTCGCCACGGACGCTGTCGCGGATGCCACCGCGGCCGTCCGGTCCTCCGGCTGCTGCGGAGCCGCGTTCGCGGCGGGCGCCATCGCCAGGGCGACGGTGACGCCGAATCCGGCGAGGAGGGAGCGCAATCGGTTCACTCGGAAAATCCCCTTCTGTACTGAGGCCCCATCGAACGTGGGGCCGGGCAACGCAGAGTAGTAGAACACATGCGCGAAGTGACCGTGGGGGTCTGTGGAAAACCGGGGCGGCCGATCGGTCCGTACCGGCCGATCGCCGCGCGCGACACCGGCGTTCGGGCTGTCGGTGCCCCGGAATATCCTGGGACTCCTGGCCGCCGGCTGACAGAGGAGTCCGAGGATGACGTCGATGCTCGATGCCGTCGTGGTGGGGGCGGGGCCCAACGGGCTGACCGCCGCCGTCGAGCTGGCCAGACGGGGTTTCTCCGTCGCCGTGTTCGAGGCCAAGGACACCGTGGGCGGCGGCGCCAGGACGGAGGAGCTGACCCTCCCCGGCTTCCGGCACGACCCCTGCGCGGCGGTCCACCCGCTGGGGCTGGCGTCGCCCGTCTTCCGCACCATGCCGCTGGAGCGGTACGGACTGGACTGGCTCCACCCCGAGCTGCCGATGGCGCACCCCTTCGACGACGGCACGGCCGCCGTCCTCGCGCGCTCCGTCGCCGAGACGGCCGCCTCCTTCGGGCCGCGGGACGCCGGTGCGTACCGCCGCCTGGTCGCGCCCTTCGTCGGCAGATGGGACACCCTGCTCAGGGACTTCATGTCCCTGCCGTCGACCGCGCTGCCGCGCGACCCCGTCACCCTGGCCCGCTTCGGGCTCGCCGGGCTGCCGCCGTCGACCTGGCTGATGCGGCGTTTCCGCGACGAGAAGGCGAAGGCCCTGTTCGCCGGGCTTGTCGCCCATGTCATCGCCCCGCTCGGCGGGATCGCCACCGGGGCCGTCGGCCTGGTCTTCGCCCTCGCCGCGCACACGGGCGGCTGGCCCATGGCCCGCGGCGGCTCCCAGTCGGTCTCCGACGCGCTCGCCGCGTACCTCCGCGAGCTGGGCGGCACGATCCACACCGGGTACGAGGTGAAGCGGCTGGACGACCTGCCGCCGGCGCGCGCGTACGTCTTCGACACCTCACCGACCGCGCTGGCCCGGATCGCGGGGCTCGGCAGGGTGTACGACAACTACCGCTACGGCGCGAGCGCCTTCAAGATCGATTACGCGCTGGACGGCCCCGTGCCCTGGACCGCCGAGGAGCCCCGCCGGGCCGGCACCGTACAGATCGGCCCCACCAGCCGGGAGATCGGCACCGCGCTGCGGCAGGCCGCAGGGGGCCAGGCGCCCGAGAAGCCGTTCCTGATCACCGCCCAGCCCAGCCTGGTCGACCCGTCCAGGGCGCCCGAGGGCAAGCATGTCTTCTGGGCGTACGGCCATGTCCCGCACGGCTGGGACGGCGACCTCACCGACGCCGTCGAGCGCCAGATCGAGCGCTTCGCCCCCGGCTTCCGCGACCGGATCCTGGCCCGCGCCACCGCGGGCCCGCCGGAGCTGGCCGCCCGCAACGCCAACTACGTGGGCGGGGACATCGCCTGTGGCGCCGCCTCCGGGCTCCAGCTGATGCTGCGCCCGAAGCTGTCGCTCTTCCCGTACTCCACCCCGCACCCCGCCGTCTTCCTCTGCTCCTCCGCGACCCCGCCGGGGCCCGGGGTGCACGGGATGTCGGGCCACAACGCGGCCAAGGCGGTCTGGCGGCGGCTGCGCGAGGTCTGACGCGCTGGTCCGGCCCGGGCGGACGGGGCGCGGACGGGTGCGGACAGGGCGCGGACGGGTGCGGACAGGGCGCGGACGGTCAGGGGCGGACCGGCGGGGGGACGGGAGCGGCGCTCAGATCGCACTGCATGAGCAGGGTGTCGATCCAGCGGCCGTGCTTGTACCCCACCTCCAGCAGCCGCCCCGCGTCCACGAAGCCGAACCGGCGGTGCAGCGCGGCCGACGCGTCGCTCCCGGTGTCGGCGATGACCGCGATCATCCGGCGCATACCGGCCCGGGCGCTGTGGGCGATCAGCTCGGGCAGCAGTACGGCGCCCAGGCCCCGGCCGGTGTGGTCCGGGGAGAGGTAGATCGTGTCCTCCACGGAGTGCCGGTAGGCCGGCTTCGCGCGCCAGGGGCCCGCGTAGGCGTATCCGGCGATCTCACCCGCCACCTCGGCCACCAGGAACGGGAGCCCCCGGCCGGCGAAGTCGTCCAGCCGTATGCGCCAGTCCGCGACGGACGGCGGTGTCTCCTCGAACGTGGCCACGCTGTGGGCGACATAGTGGGCGTAGATATCGGCCACGGCCTGGAGATCGGCGGGGGCCACGGTACGGATGACCGCGCCCGGGGACGGCGCGGACGGTGAGGGCGGCAGGGGGGACACAGGTATCTCGCTTCTCCGGGGAATCTTCGGGGACCTTCTCCGGGAAATCTCCGGGACTCCCGGGGCAAAGGGCGGGGGCGGAACAGGCGTGAGTACAGGAAACGTACTGGACGCCCCCGTCCAGTACGTACAGGGTTCATCGACCGGTGCGAGCGGCCGCACGGGTCGGCCGCCGGGCGGCCCGACACCCCCGCCCACCCTGATGTCGTTTTTCCGCCAGCCCGCGCCCGTTCGGTGCCGGATGCTTGAACCATGCACACCGACACCGAACGCTGCGTACGCGCCGTGAGATCCAAGGACGCGCGGTTCGACGGCTGGTTCTTCACCGCTGTTCTGACCACCCGGATCTACTGCCGGCCCAGCTGCCCTGTCGTACCGCCGAAGGCCGAGAACATGACCTTCTACCCGAGCGCCGCCGCCTGCCAGCAGGCCGGGTTCCGCGCCTGCAAGCGCTGCCGCCCCGACACCAGCCCCGGATCCCCGGAGTGGAACGCCCGCGCCGACACCGTCGCCCGTGCCGTCCGGCTCATCCAGGACGGGATCGTCGACCGCGAGGGCGTCCCCGGGCTCGCGGGCCGGCTCGGCTACTCCGCGCGCCAGATCGAGCGCCAGCTCCTCGCCGAGCTGGGCGCGGGCCCGCTCGCCCTGGCCCGCGCCCAGCGGGCCCAGACCGCCCGCGTCCTCATCGAGACGACCGCGCTGCCGATGGCCCAGGTCGCCTTCGCGGCGGGCTTCGCCTCGATCCGGGCGTTCAACGACACCGTCCGCGAGGTCTTCGCGCTCTCCCCGAGCGAGCTGCGGGTACGGGGCTCCCGCACCCCCGACCGCCCGGCGCCCCCGGGCGTGATCCAGCTCCGGCTGCCGTTCCGCGCGCCCCTCACCCCGGACAACCTCTTCGGCCATCTCGCCGCGACCGCCGTCCCCGGCGTCGAGGAATGGCGCGACAGCGCGTACCGGCGCACGCTCTCCCTGCCGTACGGGCACGCCATCGTCGCCCTCTCGCCGCGCCCCGACCACATCGCCTGCCGGCTCTCCCTCACCGACCCGCGCGACCTCACCCTCGCCATCAGCAGCTGCCGCCGGATGCTCGACCTGGACGCCGATCCCGTCGCCGTCGACGAGCAGCTGCGCGCCGACCCGCTGCTCGCCCCGCTGGTCGACAAGGCACCGGGCCGTCGGGTGCCCCGTACGGTCGACGCCGCCGAATTCGCCGTACGGGCCGTGCTCGGCCAGCAGGTCTCCACCGCCGCCGCCCGCACCCACGCGGCCCGGCTGGTCACCGCGCACGGCGTGCCCGTCGACGACCCCGAGGGCGGCCTCACCCATCTGTTCCCGGCCCCCGAGGCGCTGGCCGGGCTCGACCCCGAGGCGCAGGCCCTGCCGCGCAGTCGCCGTACGACCCTGACCACCCTGATCGCGGCCCTCGCCGACGGATCACTGCGGCTGGGCCCCGACAGCGACTGGGACCGGGCCAGGGCGCGCCTCACCGAGCTGCCCGGATGCGGACCCTGGACCGTCGAGGTGATCGCGATGCGCGCACTCGGCGACCCGGACGCGTTCCTCCCCACCGACCTCGGCGTCCGCCGGGCCGCCGCCGGCCTCGGCCTGCCGTCCACCCCCGCCGCCCTCACCGCCCGCGCCGCCGCCTGGCGGCCCTGGCGGGCCTATGCCGTCCAGTATCTCTGGGCCACCGACGACCACGCCATCAACCTGCTGCCAGCCTGAGGAAGCCCGTCATGACCACCCGACCCGATGTCGTGCACACCGTGATCGACAGCCCCTACGGGCCACTCACCCTTGTCGCGACCGACGCGGCACTGAGCGGCCTCTACATGGTCGACCAGCGCCACCGCCCGTCCGAGGAGTCCTTCGGCGCCCCGGACCCCCGGCCGTTCACCGAGACGATCCGCCAGCTCGGCGCCTACTTCGACGGTGAGCTGACCGATTTCGACCTGCCGCTGTGCCTGCACGGCACCGCGTTCCAGCGCTCGGTCTGGGAACAGCTCAGGAAGATCCCGTACGGGGAGACCCGTTCGTACGGCGAACTCGCGGCGGCCCTCGGCAAGCCGGGCGCCTCCCGCGCGGTCGGCCTCGCCAACGGCAAGAACCCGATCGGCATCATCGTGCCCTGCCACCGGGTGATCGGCTCCACCGGCGGCCTCACCGGATACGGCGGCGGCCTCGAACGCAAGCAGCGGCTGCTGACGCTGGAGGCGTGGCGGCCGTAGGCCCGCCGTACAGCACAAGGACGTAGCGGGGCAACGAAAGGTCCCGCAGGCCGTCAACAGGGACGACGGCCTGCGGGACCTTCCCATGGACCATGAACCCGGGCGTCAGCCCAGGATCGCGAGGGCCTCGTTGAAGCTCTTCGACGGGCGCATGACGGCTGTCGCCTTGGCGGGGTCGGGCTGGTAGTAGCCGCCGATGTCGGCCGCCGAGCCCTGGACCGCGTTCAGCTCGCCGACGATCGTCTGCTCCTGCTCGGTGAGCGTCTTGGCGAGGGCGCCGAACGCCTCCGCGAGCTGCGCGTCGGCGGTCTGCGCGGCCAGCTCCTGCGCCCAGTAGAGCGACAGGTAGAAGTGGCTGCCGCGGTTGTCGATGCCACCGACCCGACGGCTGGGCGACTTGTCCTCGTTGAGGAAGGTCGCGGTCGCGCGGTCGAGGGTGTCCGCGAGCGCCTGGGCGCGCGCGTTGCCCGTGGTCTGCGCGAGGTGCTCGAAGCTGACGGCCAGCGCGAGGAACTCGCCCAGGCTGTCCCAGCGCAGGTAGTTCTCCTTGACGAGCTGCTGGACGTGCTTGGGAGCGGAGCCGCCGGCCCCGGTCTCGAACAGTCCGCCGCCGTTCATGAGCGGGACGACCGAGAGCATCTTGGCGCTGGTGCCCAGCTCCAGGATCGGGAAGAGGTCGGTCAGGTAGTCACGCAGTACGTTGCCGGTGACCGAGATCGTGTCCTCGCCGCGGCGGATGCGCTCCAGGGAGAACGCGGTCGCCTCGACCGGCGACAGGATCTTGATCTCCAGACCCTCGGTGTCGTGGCCGGCGAGGTAGGTCTTGACCTTCTCGATCAGCCGCGCGTCGTGCGCACGGGTCTCGTCCAGCCAGAACACCGCCGGGACGCCGGTCGCGCGGGCGCGGGTGACGGCGAGCTTGACCCAGTCCTGGATCGGCAGGTCCTTGGCCTGGCACGCGCGGAAGATGTCCCCGGCGGCCACGTCCTGCTCCAGTACGACGGCGCCGCCGCCGTCGACGATCCGCACCGTGCCGGGCGCGGAGATCTCGAAGGTCTTGTCGTGGCTGCCGTACTCCTCGGCCTTCTGTGCCATCAGACCGACGTTGGCCACCGAGCCCATCGTCGACGGGTCGAAGGCGCCGTGGGCGCGGCAGTCGTCGATGACGACCTGGTAGACACCGGAGTAACTGCTGTCCGGGAGGACCGCGAGCGTGTCGGCCTCCTGGCCGTCCGGGCCCCACATGTGCCCGGAGGTGCGGATCATGGCCGGCATGGAGGCGTCGACGATGACATCGCTCGGGACGTGCAGGTTGGTGATGCCACGGTCGGAGTCGACCATCGCCAGCGCGGGGCCCTCGGCCAGCTCGGCGTCGAAGGACGCCTTGATCTCGGTGCCCTCGGGCAGCGCGGCCAGGCCCTTGAGGATCCCGCCGAGCCCGTCGTTGGGGCTCAGACCGGCGGCGGCGAGCTTCTCGCCGTACGCGGCGAACGTCTTCGGGAAGAAGGCGCGCACGACATGGCCGAAGATGATCGGGTCGGAGACCTTCATCATGGTGGCCTTGAGGTGGACGGAGAACAGTACGTCCTCGGCCTTGGCGCGGGCGATCTGGGCGGTGAAGAACTCACGCAGCGCCGCCACGCGCAGGACGGCCGCGTCGACGACCTCGCCCGCGAGCACCGGTACCGACTCGCGCAGGACCGTGGTGGAGCCGTCGGCGCCCACCAGCTCGATCCGGAGCGTGCCGTCCTCGGCGATGACCGCGGACTTCTCGGTGGAGCGGAAGTCGTCGGCGCCCATGGTCGCCACATTGGTCTTGGAGTCGCCGCTCCAGGCGCCCATCCGGTGCGGGTGGGCCTTGGCGTAGTTCTTGACGGAGGCGGGGGCACGCCGGTCGGAGTTGCCCTCGCGCAGCACCGGGTTGACGGCGCTGCCCTTGACCTTGTCGTACCGCGCGCGGGTGTCCCGCTCCTCGTCGGTCTTCGGGTCGTCCGGGTAGTCCGGCAGCGCGTAGCCCTGCTCCTGGAGCTCGGCGACGGCGGCCTTGAGCTGCGGGACCGAGGCCGAGATGTTCGGCAGCTTGATGATGTTGGCACCGGGTGTCTTCGCCAGCTCGCCGAGTTCGGCGAGCGCGTCCTCGATGCGCTGCCCCTCCTCCAGACGCTCCGGGAAGCTCGCGATGATCCGCCCGGCCAGGGAGATGTCACGGGTCTCCACCCGCACGCCCGCCGTCGAGGCATAAGCCTGGACCACCGGCAGGAACGAATACGTGGCCAGGGCCGGGGCCTCGTCGGTGTGCGTATAGATGATGGTCGAGTCAGTCACCGGTACTCCGCTTCACGTCGACAACGTCTCGACATCAAGATATCTCCTGGCCGCCGCTTCCCGACACCGACCCCCACGGTCGGAGGCGGCCACGGCTGTCATACGTGACCGGGGGCCACCGGTGCGAAGGGGTTCGGGGGCCGTCCCGTCCAGTGGTGCAGGACCGCGCGGCCGGTCTGCAGCGTCTGCCCGCCGTCCTGGACCGTGCCCGCCTCGCCGACGTAGTAGCGGCCGTCGCCGAGCGAGACCAGACCGTACTGGCCCGCCGCCTCCCAGCCGTACACACCGGAGGCGCTGTCGTGCAGACCGTGCGGCAGCAGCGACAGCAGCTTGCCCTCCTCGGGCTCGGGCTGGCCGCGCACGGCGCCCGTGACGGCGGGCCGCGAGCCGTCGACGGTGAAGAGGGTGTAGTTCGGGAAGTGTGTCTTCTTCCCCCGGTACGCGGCCAGCAGCCAGTCGCCGCTGTGCTCGTCGTACGCCAGGTTCTGGGTGCCGAAGGTGGTGTTGCCGGTGTACGCGAAGTACTTGCCGGCGGGCGAGGGCGGGCCGCTGGTGTGCGGGGCGTCCTCGGACAGCGGGCGTTCGTAGCGCTTCCACCGCTGTACGTCGTACTGGAGCAGGACCTGGTGATCGTTGTCCCGGCGGCCGGAGTTGGCGTACACGCCGTACGCGACGGTGAGCAGGGTGCCGCCCCCGCCGCCGAGCGAGGGCCCGAAGGCGACCCCGTCGATGCCGCTGCATCCGTACCGGTGGTCGGGGGTGTCGGCGGTGTCGCCGTCGAAGACACCGTCGCCGTTCATATCGGCGGTGTAGTCGCGCACGACCTCCCGCAGATGGACGGTGGAGACCACTCCGGTGGAGGCGGCGTCCATGTTCATCCGGGTGATCCGGTCCCCGTCGAAGGCCGCGATGTAGAACGCCTTGGCCGCCTTGTACTCGAGGGAGCCGTAGACCCTGCCGTCCCGTTCGTCGAAGTCCAGATCGCCGAGATGGCCGGTGAACCCGGTGACGGAGCCGAGCGGGGTGCCGCGCAGATCGGTCTTCACCAACAGGTTGGTGAAGGAGAAGTACATCCGGCCCGCGCGGCGGTCCACGGCCATGCCCTGAAGATGCCCGGACCGCCAGGCGCCCCCGTCGACCGTGGTGGGCGCCGGGGGCGGCTGGGGCGGTTGGTCCGGCCGCCGCTCGGCCCCGGCCGTGCTCGGGGCCGTGAAGCCGCTGGTGAGGACAGCGGTGACCATGACGGCGCAGACGGCCAGGATCGTCGGGCGCGGTCCGCGCGGGCGAGGGCGTCGAGGACTTCGCAAGGGTTCCTCCGGGGTGGTCGGGGAATCCAGCATGATGCCGGGCGCGGGTGCACGACAGGGCAACACGGCATGAACACCCGACCGGATCCGTCCGAAGCCGTCAACCGGGACGGTCCGTTTCTGCCGGAGCGTCAGTTGCCTTACGGGGCAAGGCCGATGGGCATCACCAGCATGGTGAATCCGCCCTGGTCGGCGGAGCGCACCACGACCGGGCCGGTCGCGGCGGAGATCTCCAGCAGCACATCGGGGCCGACGCTCGACTCCAGGGCCGGGATCAGTACACCGGGGTCGAAGCCGATCCGCGGCGGCGCCCCGCCCACCAGCACGGCGGGCACCGCGGTCGTCCGGGAGCCGTCCGGCAGCGATACGCACAGCTCGTCCGCGCCCGGCCCCAGCGCCACCCCCGGGGTGTCACCGCACGCGCCGACCGCGTCGATCAGGGCCCGCCGTCCCACGATCACCCGGTGCCCGTGCGGCGGCAGTTCGGCCAGCATCTCGTGGTAGGCGGGGAAGTCGCCGTCGGACAGCGCGAGCTCGCGGGAGTCCGAGCCGTCCGTGTCCCGTACGGCCGTGCCGTCCGGGCCGCTCTCGACCGTCACCGCCGTACGCCGCGCGGCCCACGCTCCGACCTCGGCCAACTGGTCCGCCGCCACCAGAAGTTGGCGCGCGGGACCCTCCAGCGACACGACCGGCTTCAGATCGCGCAACGCCAGCCGGTACCGGTCGGTGGCCACCAGCCGTACCTCGTACTGGTCGATCTCGATCAGCACACATCCCAGGACCGGGTGCTCCGGATCCCGTCCCGCCGCCGGTACGACCTGACGCACCGCACTCGCCAGCTCCGCGCCGCCGAGCCGCACCAGGGTGGCCGGCTCGGCCATGGGCTCCTCGGGCACCGGTACCACCGTGGGGTCGGCGACGGAGAGCGACCGCAGCACCGCCTCGATCGTGGCGTCCGCCGCCCGTGATCTGTCCCGTACGGTCCTGCGGTGCCGCTCCAGCACGGCGCGGGCCGCGCTCTCCTCGCCGTCCAGGACGACGCCCACATCGGCCAGCGGCAGCCCCGCGTCCCGCAGGCTCCGGAGCATCTTGGCCCGCAGCGCCTGGTCGAGGCCGTAGGAGCGGTAGCCGGTCGCCTCGTCGACCCGGGCGGGCGGCAGGACCCCGCAGTCGTCGTAGAACCGCAGCGCGCTCGGCGTGAGACCGACGCGCTGCGCGAAGGCGCCGATGCTCAGCAGCTCGGGGCTGCCGAGGGTGAGACCGGCCGGGACGCCGCCCGAGGCGTCGACCGGGGTGAGGGAGAGGGTGGTACGGCGCGGGGGCGTCGTACCGTCGGGGGTGTGGTCCGCAGTGCTGTCCATGGCGGCGATTGTCGGCGTTCATGCCGCTTGAAAGTCAACTCCGCACGTCACACGTCACAGCACACGTCAGCGGCGGTGGCCGTTCTCCAGCTCCACCGTGCCCGTGCCCGACCCCAGCGCGTCGAGCGCCGCCAGCACCCGGGACCCGAGCGAGCCCGGCAGATGGGCGGGAAGGTCCGCGCGCTCCACCAGCCGCCACGACAGCAGCTCCTCCTCCTGGAGCACGATCGCGGCGAGCCGCTCCTTGTCGAGCACCCCACCGTCGTAGAGGTACGCGACGAGCGGCGGCCTGGCCGTCCCCGGCACCCAGTCGACGGCCAGCAGCCGCCCCGGCTCGATGTCGAGGCCGATCTCCTCCAGGGTCTCGCGCCTGGCCCCCTCGCTCGGGGTCTCGCCCGCGTCGGACTCTACGGTCCCGCCGGGCAGCGCCCAGCCCTCCCGGTAGTTGGGCTCGACCACCAGCACCCGGCCCCGGCCGTCCCTGAAGAGCATGGCCGCGCCCGCGAGAACGCGCGGAAGTCCGGCGATGTACGCGGCATAACCGGCGTCCGTTCCCTCGGTCGCGCCGCCGACGGGCGGGGCCTGGTCCTGCGTATCGGTATCCGTCACGGTGGAAGCCTATCCGCGTGCCAACTCCGCACAGAACATGGGCGTATCGCCCATCGGGTGGCGATTCGCCGCGAGAGGAGCGTCGGGACCATGGGCAGGGAGCCATCGGGACGGATAGGGTCGGACCGGCGCGACTGCCTGTTCGACAGCGAGGGATGACAAGGTGACGGACGGACCGGTGGCCAGAGCCGCGCATGTACTGATCGCGGCGGACAAGTTCAAGGGATCGCTCACGGCCGTCCAGGTCGCGGAACGGGTGACGGCCGGGCTGCGCCAGGTCGCCCCCGGGGTGCCGGTCGAGGCGCTGCCCGTCGCGGACGGCGGCGACGGCACGGTCGCGGCGGCCGTGGCGGCCGGATTCGAGCGCCGCGAGGTACGCGTCACCGGGCCGCTCGGCGCCGAGGTGACCGCCGCCTACGCGCTGCGCGACACCACCGCCGTCATCGAGATGGCGGAGGCGTCGGGCCTCCAGCACCTTCCCGAAGGGTTCTTCGCGCCCCTCACCGCGACGACCCACGGCTCCGGCGAGCTGCTGCGCGCCGCCCTCGACGCGGGCGCGCGGTCCATCGTCTTCGGCGTCGGCGGCAGCGCCACGACGGACGGCGGCGCGGGGATGCTCACGGCGCTCGGCGCCCGCCTCCTCGACGCGGCCGGCCGGCCGGTCGGCCCCGGCGGCGGCGGGCTGCGCGCCCTCGCCACCGCCGACCTCTCCGGCCTCGACCCCCGGCTGGCCGCCACCGACATCGTCCTCGCCAGCGATGTCGACAACCCGCTGACCGGCCCCAAGGGCGCCCCCACCGTCTACGGGCCGCAGAAGGGCGCGAGCCCCGAGGAGGTCACCCTGCTCGACGCCGCCCTCGCCCACTACGTCACGGTGCTGGAGGCGGCTGTCGGCTCCCGGGCCGCCCATCTCGCGTACGCGCCCGGCGCCGGCGCGGCGGGTGGCATCGGCTACGGCGCGCTGGTCGGCCTCGGCGCCCGCTTCCGCCCCGGCATCGAGGTCATGCTCGATGTCCTGGGCTTCGGGCCGGCGCTGGCCAGGGCCACCCTCGTCATCACCGGCGAGGGCTCCCTCGACGAACAGACCCTGCACGGCAAGGCCCCCGCGGGCGTCGCGGCGGCCGCCCGCGCCCGGCACATCGAGGTCATCGCGGTCTGCGGCCGGCTCGCCCTCCTCCCGGAGGCCCTCGGCAGGGCGGGGATCCGCCGCGCGTACGCCCTCACCGACCTGGAGTCCGACCCCGCGGTCTGCATGGCCGAGGCGGGCCCGCTGCTGGAGCGGCTGGCGACGGACATCGCGCGCGACTTCCTGACCTGAGTGGGCCCGGACGCGGATCCGGCGGGACCGGACGCGGATCCGGCGGGCCCGCCCCGGCGAGGCACGGGCGCTGACCGCGCTCGTGCCGCGCTCCAAGGGGCACTGGAGGTACGCCCCCGAGCAGCTGGCCGCCTCCCGTGACGAACTCGCCCTGACCGTACGGCGACCATCGCGACCAGGGCGTCGTAGGGGCGTTCCGTGCAGATGGCGATGGCGATGGCGATGGCGATGGCGACGGCGATGGCGACGGCGACGGGGGCGGGGTCCGGCAGCGCGCGGCTCGCGGTGAGATGGGCGGCCGGCCGGTTGGCCGCCGTGTCGAGCTCCCGGTAGCCGATCAGCTCACGTTCCGTGACGACGGCGAGCCGGTCGGGTGCCCGTTGTGCATGATCTTCGAACAGCTGAAGTATCGATCCATCGGTCATGGCCGGGAATCATTACCGGGAATCATTACAGAGAGGGCCCGGGTGCGGCATGCACCCGGGCCCTCTGTGGTCGTACGAAAATCCTTACGGCAGCTGGGCCGCCCGTGCCTCGCGGCGGTTGCCGCGGAAGGTGTTCACCCGGCGCGCCGTGGCGAAGAGCGGGATCACCGCGGCCGCCACCACCTGGAGCGCGCAGCCTGTCTGGAGCAGCAGCTGACCGCCCGGGGCGTCGAACGCCCAGCCCGCCAGCAGCCCGATCGCCGCCACGATCCAGCTGAGCATCGCCACCGCGAGGACGCCCCGCGGCTTGGGGTACTCGACCCGGCTCACCATGAGCCACGCCACACCGATGATCGCGAGCAGCGTCGGTACGAAGGGGAGCTCCAGCAGCACGATCGAGATGACCGTGAGCGCCCCGAAGGGGCTCGGCATGCCCTGGAACATGCCGTCCTTCATGGTCACGCAGGAGAATCTCGCCAGCCGCAGTACCACGGCCAGCAACACCACGATGGCGGCCAGCGCCGACACCCGTTGATGTGCGTCGTCCGCGACCATTCCGTACACCAGTACGAAGTAGGCCGGGGCGAGGCCGAAGCTGATCAGGTCGGAGAGGTTGTCCAGTTCCGCGCCCATCGGCGAGCTGCGGAGCTTGCGTGCCACCAGTCCGTCGAACAGGTCGAAGATCGCCGCAGCGAGCATCAGGATGACGGCCGTCGCGGCGGAGTGCCGGGCCATGCCGCTCTCGTCGCTGCCCGTCAGATGTGGGATGAGGATGCCGGTCGTGGTGAAGTACACGGCCATGAATCCACAGGTCGCGTTACCGAGAGTAAGCGTGTCCGCTATCGACAGCCGCATCGACAGCGGCATGTCCTCCGCGTCGTCCTCCGCCTTGGCCTCGGCCGTCGGGACCCAGCCGGCCTGGGTTTCGGGATCAATCACGGTCAATTCGAGTCACCCCCGCGGTCGTGGTCTGACCGACCTCGACGGCGACATCGACACCTTCCGGAAGGTAGATGTCGACGCGCGAGCCGAATCGGATCAGGCCGATGCGCTCGCCCTGTTCCACCTTGCTGCCCTCGGGCAGATACGGCACGATGCGCCGGGCCACCGCACCCGCGATCTGCACCATCTCGATGTCGCCCAGCTCCGTGTCGAAGTGCCAGACAACGCGCTCGTTGTTCTCGCTCTCCTTGTTGAACGCCGGGACGAATCCGCCGGGGATGTGCTCCACGGACGTCACCGTTCCCGCGAGGGGAGCGCGGTTGACGTGCACGTTGAGCGGGCTCATGAAGATGGCGACCCGGGTGCGCCCGTCCTTCCACGGCATGATGCTCTGCACCACACCGTCGGCCGGGGAGATGACCCGGCCCTGCGCGATCTCACGCTCCGGGTCCCGGAAGAACCACAACATGCCCGCCGCGAGCGCGGTGGCGGGTACAGCGAGAACTGCGGCACGCTTGGAGCTGCGCGCGCGCACCAGGCCGATCGCTGCGGTGGCGACGGTCGGCAGGAGCCACGGCGATGCTCCGCGTGCGATGCGGACCCGGCCGCGTGGTGCAGAGGTTTGGCTGTGGGGCATGAATGACCTTCGTAGCGGAGGATGCCGCGCTGGCAACGGGGGGACGGCGGCTTTTCAGCGATGGTACTGGTTGTGAGCCGCAACTGAGCAAGCCAGCACCCGAGTCGGGCGGCCCGAAGCGTGCGACCGGGGTCGGTCGGGTGTGATTTTCTTCGCCGTCAAATCGGCTGAAAAGTGACTCTTAACCCTGGAATCGGTACTCCTCCAGTAGTCGGCGGCCGATGATCATTTTCTGGATCTCGGCGGTACCCTCGCCGATCAGCAGCATCGGTGCCTCGCGGTAGAGACGCTCGATCTCGTACTCCTTGGAGAAGCCGTAACCGCCATGGATACGGAAGGCGTCCTCGACGACTTCCTTGCAGTATTCGGAGGCGAGGTACTTCGCCATCCCTGCCTCCAGGTCGTTTCGTTCCCCGGAGTCCTTTTTGCGTGCCGCATTCACCATCATCGCATGGGCCGCCTCGACTTTGGTAGCCATTTCGGCCAGCTTGAACTGGATGGCCTGATGCTGGGCGATGGGTTTGCCGAATGTATGGCGCTGCTGGGCGTACGAGACGCCGAGTTCGAATGCGCGCTGTGCTACTCCACAACCACGCGCGGCGACATTCACCCGGCCGACCTCGACGCCGTCCATCATTTGGTAAAACCCTCGGCCGGTGGTGCCGCCGAGTACCCGATCGGCCGGAATGCGTACTCCGTCCATGATCAACTCGGTGGTGTCGACGCCCTTGTAGCCCATCTTGTCGATCTTCCCGGGGATGGTGAGACCGGGCCGCACCTCGCCGAAGCCGGGCTCCTTCTCGATGAGGAACGTGGTCATCGACCGGTGCGGAGGCGCGCCTTCCGGCAGTCCCTCGTCGCTGCGGCACAACACCGCGACCAAGCCGGCGGTGCCACCGTTGGTCAGCCACATCTTCTGGCCGGTCAGGACGTACTCGTCGCCGTCCCTGACCCCCTTGGACGTGATGGCCGCCACGTCGGAGCCGAGCCCCGGCTCCGACATCGAGAACGCCCCGCGCACCTCACCGGCCGCCATCCGCGGCAGGAAGGCGTCCTTCTGCTCCTGGGTGCCGTGCTGCTTGAGCATGTACGCCACGATGAAGTGGGTGTTGATGATGCCCGAGACGGACATCCAGCCCCGGGCGATCTCCTCCACGCAGAGCGCGTAGGTGAGCAGCGACTCGCCCAGACCGCCGTACTCCTCCGGGATCATCAGCCCGAACAGGCCGAGCTCCCGCAGGCCCTCGACGATCCGCGTCGGGTATTCGTCGCGGTGTTCCAGTTCCCCGGCGACCGGGAGGATCTCCTTGTCGACAAAGTCTCTTACCGTCGAGAGAATCTCCCGCTGGATATCGGTCAGCCCGGCGGTCTGGGCGAGTCGGCTCATCTCACTTCTCCTGCTTCGGCGGGGACAAAGGCTGCGGCGAGGGGGTGGACAAGGGCTCCGGACGGCCCGGCTGTTCGCCGCCGCGTTCCTCGACGTACGCCTCGGTGGGAACCATCACCTTGCGGCGGAACACACACACCACCGTGCCGTCCTGCTTGTAACCCCGGGTCTCCACATACACGATTCCGCGGTCGCTCTTCGACTTCGACGGAGTCCTGTCCAGGACCGTCGTCTCGCCGTAAAGCGTGTCCCCGTGGAAAGTCGGCGCGATATGCCGCAGCGACTCCACCTCCAGATTGGCGATGGCCTTACCGGATACGTCGGGCACCGACATGCCGAGCAGCAGTGAGTAGACGTAGTTGCCGACGACGACGTTCTTTCCGAAATCCGTCGTGTTCCGCGCATAGTTGCTGTCCAGATGCAGCGGGTGATGATTCATGGTGAGCAGACAGAAGAGATGGTCGTCGTACTCCGTGACCGTCTTTCCGGGCCAGTGCTTGTAGACGGCCCCGATCTCGAACTCCTCAAAGGTGCGCCCGAACCGCATCGCTCACACCTCCGGCGCTTCGAACGAGGTGGTGCGCCGCATCCCCGCGGCCCGGCCCTTGCCCGAGATCACCAGCGCCATCTTGCGGCTGGCCTCGTCGATCATCTCGTCGCCCAGCATCGCGGACCCCTTCGCGCCGCCCGCCGCCGAAGTGTGGAACTCGTACGCGTCCAGGATCAGCTCGGCGTGGTCGTAGTCCTCCTGCGACGGCGAGAAGATCTCGTTCGACGCCTCGATCTGGCCCGGGTGCAGCACCCACTTGCCGTCGTAGCCGAGCGCCGCCGCACGGCGCGCCACCTCGCGGTAGCCGTCCACATCGCGGATCTGGAGGTAGGGGCCGTCGATCGCCTGGAGATCGTGGGTACGGGCCGCCATCAGGATGCGCATCAGGATGTAGTGGTACGCGTCGGCGCCGTACCCCGGCGGCTGCTCGCCCACGACCAGGGACTTCATGTTGATGGAGGCCATGAAGTCGGCCGGGCCGAACACGATGGTCTCCAGCCGGGGCGAGGCCGCCGCGATCTCGTCGACGTTCACCAGGCCCTTGGCGTTCTCGATCTGCGCCTCGATCCCGATCCGGCCGACCTCGAAGCCCATCGTCCTCTCGATCTGGGTCAGCAGCAGATCGAGGGCGATGATCTGCTGGGCGTCCTGGACCTTCGGCAGCATCAGACAGTCCAGGTTCTGGCCCGCGCCCTCGACGACCGTGATCACATCGCGGTACGTCCAGTGTGTCGTCCAGTCGTTGACCCGTACGACCCGTGTCTTGCCCGTCCAGTCGCCCTTGTTGAGCGCGTCGACGATGGTGTGCCGGGCCCCCTCCTTGGCGAGGGGCGCGCAGGCGTCCTCCAGATCCAGGAAGACCTGGTCGGCGGGGAGCCCCTGCGCCTTCTCCAGGAAGCGCGGGTTCGAGCCCGGCACGGCCAGGCAGGAGCGGCGCGGCCGCAGCCGGTGGGCGCGGCTCTCGGGGACAGTCATGCGGAGACCTCCAGTGGGTCGAGCTTGTTGGCGATACGGATCTCGTCGACGATACGGCCGATGATCTCGGTGATTCCGAAGTCCTTCGGGGTGAAGACGGCGGCCACCCCGGCCGCCCGCAGCTCCTCGGCGTCGGCGTTCGGGATGATCCCGCCGACGATCACCGGAAGATCGCCCGCGCCGGCCTCGCGCAGCCGCTCCAGCACATCGGGTACGAGGGCGGAGTGCGACCCGGACAGGATGGACAGGCCCACGCAGTGCACGTCCTCGGCGAGCGCGGCCGAGACGATCTGCTCGGGCGTGAGCCTGATGCCCTGGTAGACCACCTCGAAGCCGGCGTCCCTGGCACGTACCGCGATCTGCTCGGCGCCGTTGGAGTGCCCGTCCAGGCCGGGCTTGCCGACCAGCAGCCGCAGCCGCCCGCAGCCCAGCTCCGTCGCCGTACGGGACACCTTCTCCCGTACGGCCGCCAGCGGGGTGCCCCGCTCGGCGGAGACCGCGACGGGCGCGCCGCTCACCCCGGTCGGCGCCCGGAACTCGCCGAAGACCTCGCGCAGCGCCCCGGACCACTCGCCGGTCGTCACCCCGGCGCGCGCGCACTCCACGCTGGCGGCCATCAGACTGCCGGTGCCCGTGGCGACCGCCTTCAGCGCGGCCAGTGCGTCGGTGACCCGTGCTCCGTCGCGGGTGGCGCGCCAGGTGCCCAGGGCCTCGACGACCCGGGCCTCGTTCGCCGGGTCGACCATCATGATCGCCGTGTCGAGATCCGCGGTGAGCGGGCTGGGCTCGGTCGACTCGTAGCAGTTGACGCCGACGATCCGCTCCTCGCCCGACTCGATCCGCGCACGCCGCTCGGCGTGCGCGGAGACCAGCCGCGACTTGAGATAGCCGGACTCGACGGCGGCCATCACCCCGCCCATCCCCTCGATCCGGTCGATCTCCTCGAAGGACTCGGCGACCAGGGCGGCCACCTTGGCCTCGACCACGTGCGAGCCCTCGAAGAGGTCCGGGTACTCCAGCAGATCGCTCTCGTGCGCCAGGACCTGCTGGATCCGCAGCGACCACTGCTGGTCCCAGGGTCGGGGCAGCCCCAACGCCTCGTTCCAGGCGGGAAGTTGGACGGCGCGGGCGCGGGCGTCCCGGGAGAGGGTGACGGCCAGCATTTCGAGGACGATCCGCTGGACGTTGTTCTCCGGCTGGGCCTCGGTCAGGCCCAGCGAGTTGACCTGGACGCCGTAGCGGAAGCGGCGCTGCCCGGCGTCCTCGATCCCGTACCGCTCCCGGGTGACGCGGTCCCAGATGCGGGAGAAGGCCCGCATCTTGCACATCTCCTCGACGAAACGCACCCCGGCGTTGACGAAGAAGGAGATCCGCGAGACGACCTCGCCCCTGCGCTCGTCGGGGATCCGGCCGGACGCGAACACCGCGTCGAGTACGGCGACGGCGGTGGACATCGCGTAGGCGATCTCCTGGACCGGGGTGGCCCCCGCCTCCTGGAGGTGGTAGCTGCAGATGTTGATGGGGTTCCACTTGGGGATACGGCCGACCGTGTAGGTGATCATGTCGGTGGTCAGCCGCAGACTGGGCCCCGGCGGGAAGACATGCGTCCCGCGCGACAGGTACTCCTTGACGATGTCGTTCTGGGTCGTCCCCCGGAGCAGCGCGAGATCGGCGCCCTGCTCCTCCGCGACCACCTGATAGAGCGCCAGCAGCCACATCGCGGTGGCGTTGATGGTCATCGAGGTGTTCGTGCGCTCCAGCGGGATGTCCTGGAAGAGCCGCCGCATGTCGCCGAGATGGGAGACCGGCACGCCGACCCGGCCGACCTCGCCGCGCGCGAGGACATGGTCGGGGTCGTACCCCGTCTGGGTCGGGAGGTCGAAGGCGACGGAGAGACCGGTCTGCCCCTTGGCGAGATTGCGGCGGTACAGCTCGTTGGACGCCTCGGCGGTCGAGTGGCCGGCGTAGGTCCGCATGAGCCACGGCCTGTCCTTCTGGCGGTCGGTCATACCGTTGATCATGAGCGAACCTCACGCGTTCCGGAAGAGATTGATGGAGTCCAGATGCCGGGCCCGCAACTCCTCGTCCCGCACCCCCAGCCCCTCCCGCGGTGCCAGCGCCAGCACACCGACCTTGCCCTGGTGCAGGTTCCGGTGGACGTCGTACACGGCCTGGCCGGTCTCCTCCAGGGGGTGGACCCGGGAGAGCGTGGGATGGATCCGCCCCTTGGCGACCAGCCGGTTCGCCTCCCACGCCTCACGGTAGTTGGCGAAGTGCGAGCCGACGATCCGCTTCAGCGACATCCACAGATAGCGGTTGTCGTACTCGTGGGTGTAGCCGGAGGTCGAGGCGCAGGTGGCGATCGTGCCGCCCTTGCGGGTGACGTACACACTGGCGCCGAAGGTCTCGCGGCCCGGGTGCTCGAAGACGATGTCGACGTCCTCGCCGCCGGTCAGTTCGCGGATGTGCCGGCCGAAGCGCTTCCACTCGCGCGGGTCCTGGTGGTGTTCGTCCCGCCAGAACCGGTAGTCCTCGGCGCTGCGGTCGATGACGGCCGTCGCGCCCATCCGGCGGCAGATCTCCGCCTTCCGGTCGCTGGACACCACACAGACCGGATTGGCCCCGCCGGCGAGCGCGAACTGCGTGGCGTACGAGCCGAGTCCACCGCTCGCGCCCCAGATCAGCACGTTGTCGCCCTGCTTCATCCCGGCGCCGTTGCGGGACACCAGCTGACGGTACGCGGTGGAGTTGACCAGGCCGGGCGACGCGGCCTCCTCCCAACTGAGGTGCTGGGGTTTGGGCATCAGCTGGTTGGACTTCACGAGCGCCAGCTCCGCCAGACCGCCGAAGTTGGTCTCGAAGCCCCAGATCCGCTGCTCCGGGTCGAGCATCGTGTCGTTGTGTCCGTCGGACGACTCCAGCTCGACGGAGAGGCAGTGGGCGACGACCTCGTCACCGGGGCGCCAGGCGTTGACACCGGGGCCGGTGCGCAGCACGACACCGGAGAGGTCGGAGCCGATGACGTGGTACGGGAGGTCGTGCCGTCCGGCGAGTTCGCCGAGCCTGCCGTACCGCTCCAGGAAGGCGAAGGTCGGCAGCGGTTCGAAGAGGGAGGTCCAGACGGAGTTGTAATTCACCGAGCTGGCCATGACGGCCACCAGGGCCTCGCCGGGGCCGAGCGCGGGCACCGGCACCTCGTCGAGATGGAGGGAGTTGCGGGGGTCCTTCTCCCGGGAGGGGAGACCGGCGAACATCTCGGTCTCGTCCTTGTGCACGGTGACGGCGCGGTACGAGGCGGGCAGGGCCAGTGCGGCGAAGTCGGCGGGCGTGCTCTCCGGCGACTGGATGGCGTCCAGGATTTCCTTCACGGTGGTGCCTCCGGCGAAGCTGAGGGTACGTCGGGGGACCGGCGCGGGACGGCGCCGGGTGCGGTGGAGGTGTGCCGTCGGTTCGGCGGTGCTGCTGCTGGGCGGCGCCGGGTGGGCGCGGGCGGTGCGGTGCTGAAGTGCCTGTGACGCAGGCGTCCGGGGTCACGGGGAGATGGCCCGTGGAACGGCCGGACGACATCAACGTATGGCACGGCGTGACAGGTGGCAAGGCACTGGGTGCCAAAGCTCTGGAAGTGCCGCCCTCGCGGAAGCCGGGGCGGGCGGCTACGCGTCCTTGAGCGCCTGCTGGATGGTGCGCATGACCTCGTCCAGTGGGGCGTCCGTACGCGCCACGGCCACCAGGACATCGCCGCTGGTGTGTGTCGTGGCGGCGGGCCGCCGGGGCTCGCCGCCCATGATCGGGCCCACGCCGATGCCCCGGCCGAAGGTGGTGCGGACGATGGCGAAGGCGTGGTCGAGCTGCCCCTCGACATCGCCCCGCCCGCCCGCCCGCAGCCAGCGCCGCAGCACATGGTTGTGCGCGGTGACGACGGCGGACGCGGCCACCTCCGCCATCAGCGGGTCGTCGTTGCCGTCGATGTGGTCGCGCTCGTCGAAGTGGCCCAGCAGATAGCGGGTGAACAGCCGCTCGTAGCGGGCCACCGACGCGATCTCGGCCTGCCGCAGGGTGGGCACCTCGCGGGTGAGCTTGTAGCGCGCGACGGAGACGGCCGGCGACGCCGCGTACATCCGCATGACTTCCTTGATGCCCTGGCAGATGGTGTCGAGCGGATGTTCGTGGGCGGGCGCGGCGTTGAGGACCGCCTCCGCCCGTACGAGCGTGTCGTCGTGGTCCGGGAAGATCGCCTCTTCCTTCGAGCGGAAGTGCCGGAAGAAGGTCCGGCGGGCGACCCCGGCCGCGGCGGCGATCTCGTCGACGGTCGTCGCCTCGTACCCCTTGGCCGCGAACAGCTCCATGGCCGCCGCCGCCAGCTCGCGGCGCATCTTGAGCCGCTGGGCGGCGGCCCGGGTGCCGACGGCACTCTCCGGGACGTCGGACTTGGGGCTGGTACGGGCGGACCTGGCGGGCTGGGACATGAGGTGAACGTACTGCATTCGCGCAGCAGGGCGCGCTGGTGGGGGCGGGCCGTCGGGTCCGTCCGGCGGTGCGTCCACCGGTCTGTTCACCGGTCCGTCCGGCGGTCCGTCCGGCGGTCCGTCCCGGGCGGCCGGACGGACCGGTTCCCCCGACGGGGTCACCGCTTGGCATATTCGCGGAAGCCGCGCCCCGTCTTGCGGTCCGGACAGCCCGCCGCCACGGCGTGCGGAGCGGAGAAGGTACGGAACCGGCCGAGCACCGTGCGCCGTTCCTCCTCGCCGATCCGGCCGCGCGCCACGGAGCGCGCGGTGGACGCTTCGAGCGCGGCCACCGCGCGGGCGGCGGCCGCGTCACTGATGTCGATGCCGATGACCTCGCGGCCGGCCCGCGCGAGGACCTCGGCGATGCCGGATCCCATCGTGCCGAGGCCGACGACGGCGATCGTGGAGAGAGCGGCGCTGTCCGTGGGGACGGCGGAGGTGTCCGCGGGGATGTCCATCGGGGGACTCCAGAGGAAGAGTGACGGCTGAGGAACGCGCGTGAGGCGCGCGGCGGTCGGGCGGGAGGTGCGGAGAGGCGGCGGGCCCTGTCCCGGGGCGCGCCGTACACGCGGTGCCGCTGAACCGACAGCGGTGGTACTCATGGCGGCTGCGTCACCAGGCCGTCATGGATCGCGGAGGGTGTCCGCCCACCCGAGGTTAACCGACGGGTAACGAGCGCGCCAGAGGCATGCGTCGGTGGTGTGCGTCAGCGATGCGCGACGGTGGTGTGCGTCGGCGGTGGGCCGCGACTGTGCGCTGGGGCACGGCGGTACGGATCGCTACGCTGGCCGCATGGACGAGGACCTCCGCGCGCTCGCGGACCGCGTACGGGCCGAATCCGGCGGGACGGACGTCTGCGAACGGCTTCTCGCCACCGAGGACCGGGAAGAGCTCGCCGCGGTCCTCACCGCACGCGAACGCCCCCTCTGGGCACGGGAGACCGCCGCGTTCCGGCTCGGCTGCGCGGGCGACCGGCGGGCCTTCGAGACGCTGGTGCTGCTCCTGAACCACCGCGACCCCGAACGCTGTGTCGCCGCCTCCCACGCCCTGGCCCGGCTCGGCGACCCCCGCACCGCCAGAGCCGCCGCCGCGCTCGCCACCAACGCGCTGCGGACCGCGTACGCCCTGCATCCCGTACGGCTGCTCGCGGAGCTGGCCGCCCCCGAGTCCGTACCGGCGCTGACCGCCACGCTGCGCCGGCTGCTGGCGCCGGACGAGCCGCACTGGCGCGTCGCACTCGCCTGCGTGGAGGGTCTCGGGCGGCTCGGGGACGGCGGGGCGCGGGACGTCCTCGAAGCCGCGCGGGCTCACCCGAGGCTGGGCCCGGCCGCCTCCGACGCGCTCAGCCGCATCGCGTAACGCACCTCGGGGACCTGGGCCCCGGCCACCTCGAAGGCCGCCTCCGCGCCGTCCGGCGCGAAGCCGGCCTTCGCGTAGAAGCGCCGGGCCCGCGCGTTCTCCCGCAGGACCCAGAGCAGCAGCGACCGGTAGCCGTCCGCCCCGGCCCGGGACGTCAGCGTCTCCATCAGGGCCAGGCCGACCCCGGTGGATATCTGCTCGGGCAGCACATACAGCGCGTACAGCTCGGCGGACCGGTCCCGCGCGTCCTGGTCCCGGCCCGGTCCGTAACACCCCCATCCGACGACCCGGCCGTCGCGCTCCGCCACCAGGGCGACCGTCCGTCCCGCGCCCTCCGCGAACCGCTCACGGCGTACGGATATCTCCTCCTGGACGCTCATCGCGTCCAGATACGGCTGTGGCACGCGTCCCACGTACGCGTACTGCCAGCCGCGCACCCGGATTTCGGCCACGGCCTCGCAGTCGTCGTCGGCCATCTCCCGGACGTGTGGACGCGTGAGCTCGGTCATGGGGACATCCTCCACGACACCACTGACAACGCCGGATCCATGGTGCTCACAGCAGGGTGAGCTGGGTGGCCTCCGGCTCGGGTCCCGGCCGCTCCCGGCCGGTGACGCGCCGGGCCCGGCCGCCGCTCGCGGGGCCGATGCCGAATTCGGCGGCCAGCTCGTGCACCTGCCGGGTGATCCGGCGCCGGTACCACTTCGGGGCGTACGCGCCGTCGGCGTACAGCTGTTCGTACCGCGCCACCAGCCCCGGATGGTGGCGCCCCAGCCACTCCATGAACCACTCGCGCGCGCCCGGCCGCAGATGCAGGGCGAGCGGGGTCACCGAGGTCGCCCCGGCGGCGGCTATCGCCCGTACCGTCTCGCGCAGCTGGTCGGGGCGGTCGCCCAGGAAGGGGACGACCGGCGCCATCAGGACCCCGCAGTCGATGCCCGCGGTGGCCATGGCGCGTACGACGTCGAGGCGGCGGCCGGGGGACGGTGTGCCCGGTTCGACCGTGCGCCACAGCTCCTCGTCGACGAAGCCGACCGAGACCGAGATCCCCACCTCGGTGACGGCGGCGGCCTCCCGCAGCAGCTCCAGATCGCGCAGGATCAGGGTGCCCTTGGTGAGGATGGAGAAAGGATTCGCCCGGTCGCGCAGCGCCGTGATGATCCCCGGCATCAGCTGGTAGCGTCCCTCCGCCCGCTGGTAGCAGTCGACATTCGTGCCCATCGCGATATGCGCGCCCCGCCACTGGGGGGAGGCCAGCTGCCGCCGTACCAGCTCCGGTGCGTTGATCTTGACGACGATCTGCGAGTCGAAGCCGAGCCCGGTGTCCAGATCCAGATAGCTGTGGGTCTTGCGGGCGAAACAGTAGACACAGGCGTGGGTACAGCCACGGTACGGATTCACCGTCCATTCGAACGGCATCCGGGACGCGCCCGGCACCCGGTTCACGATCGAACGGGCGCGGATCTCGTGGAAGGTGACGCCGCGGAATTCGGGCGTGTCAAAGGTGCGGGTGGTGACCGCGTCCGTACTGAAGAGCGCGATGGCCCCGGATGGCCCGGTCACCGTGGTGTTCTCGACCAGATTGTCCCAGCGCATGGCTGCCTCCTCGGTGGTGCTGCCCGAAGAATAGAACATATGTTCACTTGATCGCCGCGCCCCGGATTTGGGCGGGTGCGCCGGAGGGTGGTTGGCTGACCGCACCCCACCGAAATACCGAGTGCTGGAGGAAGATCCATGGCGCAGGTCGAGGCCACGACGGAGCGAATCATCGCGGCGGACCCGGAGACGGTGTTCGATGCGCTGGCCGATTACGAGAACACCCGCGCGAAGCTCATGCCGGGCCAGTTCAGCGAGTACGAGGTCCGGGAGGGCGGTGACGGTGAGGGCACCCTCGTCCACTGGAAGCTCCAGGCCACCAGCAAGCGCGTACGCGACTGCCTGCTGGAGGTGACCGAGCCGACCGACGGGCAGCTCGTCGAGAAGGACCGCAACTCCTCGATGGTCACCACCTGGACCGTCACCCCGGCCGGTGAGGGCCATTCGAAGGCCGTCGTCGTGACGGTCTGGGACGGCGCGAGTGGGGTCGGCGGCTTCTTCGAGCGGACCTTCGCGCCCAAGGGGCTGGCGCGCGTCTATGACGAACTGCTCGAAAAGCTCGCCGCCGAGACCGAGTCGCAGCCCAAGGACTGAGCCGGGGCCATGAATCGGAGGTGTGTCCGGGAGATCGTTGCCGGAGTCACCGATTCGAGTGGTCTTGCCCTCGACGCACCCCCCGCGGGCCTGCGCGACACGTCGCGGGAAAGCCCCTGATGAGCGCCTCGACACCCTATCCGTCCGCCCAACTTGCCCTTCTCCCGGGCCTCTTCGAGCTGGAAGAGCCCGCTTGCTCCCGCTTGGCGCGCGATGTGAACAATGACGCCGCGCAGGTGTGACGAGGGGAGCGGTACGTGGGCGGGACCACTCTGGTGAAGGGTGTCGGGCGGGGCGCCGGACCGGGCGGGGAGGACACCGGGCGGGCCGGGGCCAGGCCGCTCCCGCACCGGCCGGCTCGCCGCCCCCGTCGGCCCGGCGGGGGGCTCCCCGCCGGGACACGCGGCCCGCGTCAGGTGCGGCTGGTCTTCGCCGGGCTGATGCTCGCGCTGCTGCCGGCCGCGCTGGAACAGGGGGCGAGGTGGTCGCCTCCACCCGCAGCGGGCGCGAGGGCGGCTATGTGATCTCGGAGCTGGTGGCCGGGGAGTACACCCTCGCGGCCGGCGCCCCGGCCTTCCGGCCCTCCGCGCTGCCGGTCGGTGTGCAGTCGTCGCGCGAGACCCGGCAGGACATCGAACTGGCGGGCGGAGCGGTGCTGCGCGGTACCGTTCGCGCCGGGGGAGAGCGGCCCGTCGAGGACGCGCGCGTGACCTTGCTCGACGCGGCGGGGAATGTGGTGGACACCCTCATCACCGGTCCCGACGGTGTCTTCCGCTTCGTTGACCTGTCGTCGGGCGAATACACGGTGATCGCCGCGGGCTGCCCGCCGGTGGCCACGGTGCTCCGGATGGCGGGCGGCGGACGCACCGAGCGCGATCTTCTGCTGAGCCACGAGGACTGACTGAATTTCAGTCAGAAAAAGGTTGTGCGCGGGCGCACTACCTATTAGTTCATTGCCCGGCGCATTGAGTGCGAAGGGCCGTACGGTGGAGGGCGGAGCCGCGGATCCGGGCGGCAGGGAAGGAGCCTTCCAGCCATGGACAGTGGCATTCCGCCGCGGTCGCCGGAGCAGTTCGGCGCGGCCGGCCGGATTCCGCTCGCCGTGGTCGTCGTGGACGGCGGCGGCCTGGTGTCGCACTGGTCGTCCGGCGCCCGCCGGCTGTTCGGCCGGGCGAAGGACGAGGCGGTCGGCCTGCCCGCGGCCGATCTGATGCCGGTCGCCGGAGCCCTCGCCGCCGAGGAGTACGGCGTCGCCCACGGGACGTACGACATCTACGACGAGCTGGGCCCGGAGCTGCACGCGCGCGGCTCCTACCCCACCGCCGGACGCGCGAAGGTATCCGAGCCGGGGTGCGACCGGCTCGATGTGCTGTGGTGGGCCTATCCGCTGGTCGGCCCGGGAGCCGGGCGCCATCTCATCCTCGCGGCGGACGCCGGACAGTTCGCCGCCGAGGACCGCGGTGACGATACGTCGGTTCTGCGGATCGCCCCGGGCTTCGCCCTGCACACCGAGTTCCCCGACGCCGACGCGCTCGCCAAGCGGCTGCCGGACATCCTGCCGAACATGGGCCCCGCCGAGTCCAACCGCGTCGTCGCACAGGTACTCGAACTGGGCTACCCCGTACTGGAGTTCAGCCACCACGACCGGGTCCCCGTCACCCCGGACTGGGGCGTGCCCCGCCGCTCGGCCGGGCACCCCGCCCCGGAGGACGATGACGGTACGCGGACCGCGCGGACCGCGCGCCGGGCCGCGCCCCGGCCCGAACTCGACCTGGAATACGCCGCGGTGCGTGAGCGGCTGGAGTTCCTGAACGAGGTCAGCGGCCGGATCGGATCCTCCCTCGACCTGGCCCGCACCATCCGCGAGGTCACCAGCGCGGCGGTCCCGCGCTTCACCGACTTCGCCGGTACGCATCTGCGCGCCGCCGTCCTCGCCGGTGAGGGGTTCCCGGACGGGCCGCCCGATGTGACCACCATCTGGCACCGGGTCTGGGTCGAACACAACGACGAGCCGGGCCGCTGGGACGACACCGTGCCGGTCGGCGAGGCCATCGCCTTCCCGGAACACACTCCGTTCTTCCAGTGCATGGTCACCGGCGAACCCGTCCTGATCACCCGGATCAGCCAGGAGGCGGGCGACCGTATCTCCGCGCAGTTCGAGAAGCGCGATCTGCGCCCGCTCATCAACCACCGCTCGATGCTGCTCGTACCGCTCAAGGCGCGCGATGTGGTGCTCGGCTTCATGGTGCTGATGCGCCGCGGGGAGCGCGAGCCGTTCGACGACATGGACCGCACGACCGGCGCCGAACTCGCCGCCCGCGCCGGGCTCGTACTCGACAACGCCCGCATGTACACGTACCAGGAGAACGTCGCCGAGACCCTCCAGGACAGCATGCTGCCGCAGGTCCCGCCGCGGATGGCGGGATGTGACATCGCCACCCGCTATCTGCCGGGCACCCGGCTCGGCCGGATCGGCGGCGACTGGTTCGACGCCGTCAAACTGCCCGGATCGCGCACCGCGCTCGTCGTCGGCGATGTCATGGGCCACGGCCTCAACTCGGCCGCGATGATGGGCCAGTTACGCACCGCTGTCCAGACGATGGCGACCATGGAAATGGAGCCCGCCCAACTGCTGCGCAATCTCGACGACTTGGCGCAGCGGCTCGGTGAGCTGTATCTGGCGACCTGTCTGTACGCGGTGTACGACCCGATCAGATCCGAGATCCAGATCGCCAACGCCGGACATATCCCTCCGGTGCTCGTCCGTGTCGAGGACGGCAGCGCCGAGGTCCTCGACGTACCCACCGGGGCGCCGATCGGTGTCGGCGGTGTGGCCTTCGAGACCATGACGGTACGGATCCGGCCCGGCGACCGGCTGGTGCTGTGCACCGACGGGCTGGTCGAGGTGCGCGGCGCGGACATCGGGGACGGGCTCGCGGCGCTCTGCGAGTCCGCCGCCCACCCCGCCGCCTCGATGGACGGCGCCTGCGACACCATCATCCGCGCGCTGAACACCCGGGGCGGGCGCAAGGACGATGTGGCGCTGCTGATGGCCAGGCTCAACGGCATCCCGGACGAGGCCGTGGCCGAGCACCGGCTCGCCCTGGAGCCACGGGAAGTGGCCAGGGCCAGACGGCGGGTCCGTGCCCAGTTGCTCGCATGGCAACTGCCGGACGCGGTGGAGACGGCCGAGCTGATGGTCAGTGAGCTGGTCACCAACGCGATCAACCACGCGCGCTCCGAGCCGGTCGTCCTGCGGCTGGTCCGTACGGACGCGCTGCTGTGCGAGGTCGTCGACGACGATCCGGCCCCCGCCACGCTGCTCGGCGCCGGCCGGGACGACGAGGCCGGGCGCGGGCTGCGGGTGGTGAGCAGCCTGGCGCGACAGTGGGGCTCCACCAGCTCGGCGCGGGGAAAGACGGTCTGGTTCGAACAGGCGCTTACCAAAGCGGCGCCCATATGGTCGAACTGAGGGCGGGAAACGCCACCGTCCTCTTGTTCCCCGGCCCGAGCGGACGGTATTCCTCTCCTACAGCCCGTCTCCGGCGGGCCGGACACCGGGGAGACCGCAGATGGACGTTTCACGCCGCTACCGCGCGTCATGGGAAGGCTTCTGGCGCGAGACCTCCGACGCGCCCGGCGAGGCGATCTGGGACACGGATCCGTCACTCGCCGCCGCCCCCCACTGCGACCTGCTCCTTCCGTACGCCGACCCCGCACTGCCCGTCGTCGATCTCGGCTGCGGGAACGGCACCCAGACCCGCTATCTCGCCACCCGGTTCACCCGTGCGATCGGGGTCGACCTCTCCCATGCGGCGATCGAGCACGCGCGGCGCGCGGACACGGCGAAGAGCGCCGAGTTCGAGCAGCTCAATCTGGTCGATCAGGATCAGGTCGGTGCGCTGCGTGACCGGATCGGTGACGCCAATGTCTATATGCGTGCGGTCATCCACCAGAGCGACCCCCAGGACCGGCCCGCCGTCGCCGCCGCCGTCGCCACACTGCTCGGCCCTCGGGGCCGGGCCTTCGTCGCCGAACTGACCAGCGCCTCCCATACCGTCCTCCAGCAGGCGGCGAGCGCTCCCGGCGGCCCGCCCGAGAAGCTGCGCCGGGTCTTCGACCACGGTCTCAAACCGGCCGGCGCCCGGGACGAGGAGGTGGTGGAGCTGCTGGACACGGCGGGTCTGACCGTCCTGGCGAGCGGGGACACCGTACTCCCGCAGACCGAGTTCCTGGCGGACGGTACGCGGATCGATCTGCCGGCCCGGTGGTTCGTACTGGCCCGTACGTGACCGCATGACCCGGCCTCAGTCTCGGCCTCGGCCGAGCGAGCGGTAGAAGGCGACATGGCGCCGGGCCGCCTCGGCCCAGGTGTGGCGGGCGGCGAGCGCGCGGCCCGCCCGCCGCCGTGCCGGGCTGTCGTCGGTGAGGGCCGCGTCCAGCTCGGCGGCGAGGGCGGCGGGCGTGGCGGCGAAGCGGGCAGCGCCGGAGAACACCTCGCGCAGGACCGGGAGATCGCGGACGACGAGGGGCACCCCGGCGGCGAGGGCCTCCATCGCGGCGAGGCCGAACCCCTCCTTGAGGGAGGGAAAGGCGAACACGTCGGCGGCGGCGACCAGGGAAGGAAGATCCTGGTCAGGTATCTGACCGAGAATGACCGGTTCGATACCCAGTTCCGCCACCCGGGTGTCCCATCGGGTCCGGTAGTCGCGGTAGTCGAAGAGCGTCTCCCCGCCCGCGACGACCAGCGCGGTGTCCGGACGCCGGTCCCGCAGCAGGGCGTACGCCTCCAGCAGATCGAGGGAGCCCTTGCGCGGTTCGATGCCGCCGACCGTCAGGACATAGCGGCCCAGCCGCTCCCGCCACCGCCCCCGGTCGGCGGGTGCGGTGGCCGCGAACCGTTCGTACGCCACCCCGTTGGGGATGACCTCGGCCTTCAGCCCCCACCCGGCGGCCAGTTCGTCCGCGACGGTACGGGAGACGCAGAGGTGCGCGTACGGGTCGGTGAGGGCCCGCTCGTGACAGGCGGCCAGCTCGGGGGTGGTGAAGTGGTCGAGATGGTGGACGGTACGGACACAGCGGTCGACCGCGTTGGCGCTGATGCAGTCCTGGGCGTGGACGATGTCGTACGGGACCGGGTCGAAGGCGTCGCGGAGCACGGCGATCGAGCGCAGGATGCGCGCACCGACGTCCTCCCCGGGCGGGCCGTCCGGGAAGGGGACGATCCGCAGGGTCACGGCCGGGTCGACCGTGCGGAAGAACCCGCTGTCGCCGCCGCGCCCCAGCGACCAGACCGTCACCTCCTCGCCGATGGCGGCCAGCGCCTCGGCCAGCGCGAGGGTGTGGACGACACCGCCGCGCGGTTTGGTGGAGTAGCTGAGCAGCGCGATCTTCACGGGCGGGTCTCCCGGTAGGTGTCGGGCCGGCGTTCCTCAAGATGGTGCAGGACCCGGCGGGCACGGTCGATCTCGGTGATGATGTCGACCTCGGCGACGGCCAGCCCCGCCTTGGACCAGGTACGGGCGAGGATGTCGCCGCCGGGACCGACGACCTTGGCCTGGCCGAGGAAGCGCATACCGCCGAGGGTGCCGGTCTGGTTGGAGGAGGCCAGCACGGTCTGGTTCTCGGCGGCGCGCGCCTGGTCGTACAGGTCGAAGAGCCTGGCCTGACGGTCCTGCGCCATGCGCGGGGCGCGGTTGGTGATGCTGGTGGGCCAGGCGGAGAGACAGGCGAGGACCTGCGCGCCGTCCAGCGCCAGCGAACGGGCGGACTCCGGGAAGGTCTTGTCGTAGTCGATGAGCATCCCGATCCGGCCGACCGGGGTGTCGAACGCGTCGAAGCGGTCACCCGGTGTGTACGCGGCGGTCTCGCCCGCGGGGAGGTGCACCTTGCGGTGGCGGCCCAGGACACCGTCGCCGCTGACACACACCGCCGCGTTGAAGTGTGTTCCGTCGCCGCCGTCCTCGCGGTAGCCCACACACACCACCATCTCGGCGGCCAGCTCCGCCACCCGGTGGATCAGTGGATGGTCGGGGGCCAGCGCGGGTGGCAGTGTGTCGGGGTCGGGGTGGCGCAGATCGGTGAGATAGCCGCCGAGGGCCGCGTCGGGCAGGACGAGCAGCCCCGCGCGCTCCTTGCGGGCGTCGTCGATCAGCTTGCTGATCCGCGCGAGGTCGAACTCCAGGTCACGGCCGAAGTGGGCGGCCACGGCCGCGATCCGGACAGTGCTCATACGCTGACCGCTCCCGGGGAGGTGTCGTAGGTTTCCGGGCGCCGGTCGCGCAGATGCCCCATGGACCGGCGGGCGGTCACCAGAGCCCGCGCCACATCCAGCTCGGCCACCGCCATACCGGCCGTCACCCCGGTCTCGGCGAGGATCTCACCGCCCGGGTCGACGACCTTGGCACTGCCGACAAAGCGTAGCGAACCGAAGGTACCCGTCTGGTTGGCGGACACCCACACGATCTGGTTCTCCAGGGCGCGGGCCCGGTCGAACAGGTCGAAGCGGCGCTTCCACCGGTCGGCGGCCAGATCGGTGGAAGCGGCGGTCCGCGCGCCGGGCCAGGCGGACACGCACACCCCGATCTCCGCGCCGTCCAGGGACAGGGCGCGGGCGGACTCGGGGAACGCCTTGTCGTAACAGATCATCATGCCCAGTCGGCCGACGGGGGTGTCGAAGGCGCGGAACCGGTCGCCGGAGGCGTAGGAGGCGTCCTCGTTCAGCGGCTGGTGGACCTTGCGGTGGTTGCCGAGGACACCGTCGCCGGTCACACAGACCACGCTGTTGTAGCGGGTGTCGCCGGCGGCCTCGCAGTACCCCGCGACCACGGTCATCTCCCCGGCCAGCGCGGCCAGTCGCCGGATCTCGGGACCGTCCACCGCCAGCGGCGGCGGACCCGGATCCCCGGCCGCGCCACGGTCCGCCGCGCCGCCGTCCCCCGTACCGTCCCCGTCGAGGCTCAGGAGATAGCCGCCGAGACACGCCTCGGGGAGGGCGAGGAGCTGTACGTTCTGCTTCCTGGCCTCCCCGATGAGCCGTTCGACGGTGGCGAAGTCCTCTTCGAGGTCGCGGCCGAAGGAGGCCGAGACGGCTGCCATGCGCAGGGTGTTCATGCGGTTCCCATTCCGGTCACCGTAGTGGTGACCGCTGCTGTGATGTCTCCGTCGGGCCAGCGCAGCCCGACCCCCGCTCCCGCGGTCAGCTCCCCGCACACCGCCCCGGTGGCGGGCCCCGCGGGCAGCGCGGGGGCGCCCGGTGCGCCGGTGGTGAGCATGGCGTACCCCGGGAAACAGGTGAGCCAGTCGCCCATGGCCGTACCACCGGGACGGGGCACGGCCGCCACGTCCAGCACCGCCGCGCAGCCGCTCGCCTCGGCGAGCATGCCCAGGGTGCCCGCGATCCCGGCCATCGACACGTCCTTGGCGGCGGCCGGGCGGGCGGTGGCGACCGCGCCGAGCATCGTGCGCAGTTCACCGCTGCGCCGATGGCTGGTCGAGTCCCACTGGCGGCCCCGGTATCCGGCCCGCCAGGCCCCACCGAGGTCGGCGGTCAGCCGTACGGTGTGACCGGGCCGGCCGCCGCCGCCCGGCACCGGCCGGTCCGTACGGCCCAGCGCGGTCACCGACAGGGCGGCGGGCACCCCCAGTTGGGTGTGGCCGCCCAGGACCGGCACCCCGTACGTGTCGGCGGCCCGCTTCAGCCCCGCCAGGACCTGGGCGGCATGCGCCCGGTCCGGGGCGCCGAGCGCGTCCAGCAGGCCCAACGGGGCGGCGCCCATCGCGGCCAGGTCGTTGAGGTTGACCAGTACCGCGCACCAGCCCGCCCACTCCGGGTCGCGCTCGACCATGGACGGCACGATCGCGTCACACGCGGCGATCATGTCCGTACCGGGTACGGGGGCCCCGTCGTCGCCGAGGAACCCGGCACCGCCGGGCGTCAGCCCCGCGAGCAGCCCGCCCAGCGCCGCCTTGGTCGCCGCGACCTGGGCGGCGATCCGTCCGATCGGCCAGCGCATCAGCACATGCGGGGCACCGGCCACCGGCACCTCGCGTATTCGCTCCCAGCCGAGCCGCCGGAACAGCGTCTCGTTGCGCGTCTGTACGGTCGCGTCGAACCGCAGCGCGCCCTCGGCCTCGGCCCTGGCACAGGCCGCGCGGACGAGCGCCGGGCCGATACCGCCGAGCCGGCGGGCGGCGGGCGCGACGGCCAGCCGGCCGCCGGCCCACCAGCCCAGGTCGGGTCCGTCGTCGACGGGCCCGAGCCGCACGCCGCCCACCACCGCGCCGTCGCGGTCGAGGGCGACGAGCACCGAGGTCCGGGGATCGGAGTCCCGGTCGTCGAGATCGTGCCCCTCGAACAGCCCCTGCTCATGGACGAACGCGTCCCTGCGCAGCCGCCGGTAGGCGCTCAGCGCCCCGGCGTCGTCGGCCTGCTCGATCCGGCACACCGGCTGCCGGTCCAGTGTGCTGCGGTCCCCCAGCAGCGCCAGGATGTCCTGTGGCCGGTCCGTGACCGGCACCGTGGTGGATCCGTCGAGATTCACCGGCTCACCCGCCTGCCGAGGGCAGCACACTGCACGCCCCGCAGGCCGCGCAGCCGGCCTTCTGGTCGACGCCGCGCATCCCGGCCGCGCGCAGTTTCGCCGCGACGCCCTCGGTGACGTACCGCAGCAGCTCCGCGCCCGGCCCGGTGATGCCGTCGCGGGCGGCGAGTGTGCCGCTCATCGGCCGGAAGGGGACCACGAACGGATAGACGCCCCGATCGATCAACCCGCCTGCCCCCGCGATCAGTTCGTCGGGATCCTCGCCGAGCCCGACGAGCAGGTACGTGGAGACCCGGTTCGGTCCGAAGATCCGGACCGCCTCGTCCCACGCCGCCTCGTACTCCGTCAACGGGACGGTCGACTTGCTGGGCATCCACCGCCGTCGTACGGAATCGTCCAGTGCCTCGACATGGATGCCGATCGCCGTCGCCCCGGCGTCGTGCAGCGCGCGGATCCATGCCAGATCGCGCGGTGGTTCACACTGCACCTGGACCGGCAGTCCGGGCACGGCGCCGAGCACCGCCCGCACGGAACGTACGAGAACCCGCGCACCCCGGTCGGGGCCTGTGGTGGTGCCGGTGGTCATCACCATCTGCCGGACGCCGTCGAGCCGTACGGCCGCCTCCGTGACCTCGGCGAGCTGCGTCGGGGACTTGGCGGCGACGGTGGCTCCGGAGCGCAGCGACTCCTCGATGGTGCAGAAGCGGCAGCGGTCCGCCTCGGAGTAGCGGATACACGTCTGGACGACGGTGGTGGCCAGCACATCGGCGCCGTGCAGCCGGGCGATCCGCTCGTACCGGATACCGTCCGCCGTCATCAGGTCGTAGAACTTCGGCCGCCGTACGGGCTCCAGGGTCAGCCCGGTGTCCTCGTCACCGAGCCAGACCCTGCCGTCGCGGACGCTGTAGGGACTGTCCGGGTTGGTGGGCAGCGCGGCGTTGGCACAGCCGACGAGACCGTCCCCCAAGACGAACTGGCCGTCGTCGCTGGGGCCCGCGCCGTCCGGCCGCCGGACGGGCGCCTCCAGCGCCACTCCGCGCAGGGCGAGTTCGGCGCGGGTCATGATCCGTACGTCCACCGGCATGGTGGCCGTCGTACTCGTCGATTCGGTGCCAACGCTCACGACGTGCCCCTTAGAGCTGGTAGGTGGAGTTGATGATGGCGCCCTTGCGCGCATAGTGGATCAACGCGTCCTGGACATCCAGCGGATGGGTCGGGATGACCCCCTCGATGAGGTCCTCCTCGCGGGCGCCGTGCAGGGAGAGGCCGAAGCGACAGCAGTAGACCTTGCCGCCCTCGGCGATAAACGTTTTGAGCTGGTTGTTGATGTTGTGCTCGCCGGGGAACGCCGAGTTGCCGACCGTCGGAAAGCCGCGGGTGGCAAGGCAGTTGAGCGAACCGGGACCGTAGAAGTAGATCGCGGTCTCGAAGCCCTTGCGCAGCGCGCGGGTGGCCTGGAGGACGGCGACGAACGACACGGACGACTCGTGGGCGATGCCGTGGACCAGCGTGAAGTACGTCTCGCCGTCCTCGGCCCGGTAGTCGGGGAAGACCTTGGTCGACCCGTAGATGCTGGCGCCCTCCGGCAGGGACGGGTGCGGGATCTCCTCCAGGGACTTCTTCTCGATCTCGGACAGTCCGGGCGTGGTGTCGGACATGGCTGTCTCCTTGTACGTATGGAAGCGGGGCTGGGGAAGGTCAGTCGTAGAGCGCGGCGAAGGTGTCCCGGAAGACGAGTTCGCCGAGTTCGCCGTCGCCGGTCGCGGCGGCGAGGCGGGCGTACTCGCCCTCGAAGTCGCCCCACGGCTGATCGCTGGCGAAGAGCACCCGGTCGTGGCCGATGCCGCGGCGCTCGATCTCCCGGACCAGCCAGCGCGGCGCGAAGCCGATGGCCCAGGAGAGATCGGTGTACACGCGCTTGCCGTCCTCGATCCAGTCGAAGAACCGGGACCCGGCGAGCTTGATATGGCCACTCATCCCGCCGCCGAAGTGCACCAGATGCACCGACACCCGGTCGGCGTACCACTCGACCAGCCGGCCCACCTGGTCGATATCGGACGCGGCGCCCGGCGAGGTGTGGACATGGACGATCAGATTGAGCCGCTCCGCCTCGGCGAAGATCCGGTCCAGCATCGGCCGGCACTCCGGATCGGTGGGGCTGCCGCCCAGCAGAAAGCTGAGCTTGAGCGCCCGAACCCCCCGCTCACCGGCCAACGCCAGTGCCAGCGAGGTGCGTTGTTCGTCCTCCGGGCGCGGCGAGACCCATAACCCAGCCCGGATCCGATCGTCCAACTGGGCCGCCTCAATGGCCAGTTCATTGAAGGAGAAGGCGATATCCGGGTCGGGCACCCCGTAGTTGGGGATCAGCAGGGCGCGATCGGTGCCCTCGGCGTCGAGATCCGCGATCAGCTGTCTGATCGTGGCACGGGCCGTGATGTCCGGCTTGACCGGAGGACCGCCGTAGAAGGGGAAGGGGGGAAGCACGCCGATATGCCGGTGCGCGTCGTAAACCATGGGGGAGACCGGGACCTTCAGCCGACGGGGAGCGCGGAGGAGAGAGCGGTGGGTGCCCCGGTGAGGGCGCCGCAGACATCGGCGAGCCGACGGGAGGCGTCGATGTGGTTCGCGAGGAACTCCGCGTCACGGCCCACGGCTTCGAACCGTCCCGATCCCCAGGAGTGCTGCCATGGCAGACCCACGAAGTAGAGCCCGGGGCAGTTGGTCGCGCCGCGCTGGTGCATCGGATAGCCGCGGCCGTCGAAGGCGGGTATCTCTATCCAGTGGTGGTCGCGGGTGAAACCGGTCGACCAGATGACGGAGGTGATCCCGGCCTCGGTCAGATCCAGCGTGCCCTGCGGCTCGGTGGGCTTCCACACCGGCGTGTACCGCTTCTCGTCGGGGGCGTGGATGCCGCGCGCGGCGATGTGGGCGTCGATGGCGTCCTTGATGGACTCGGAGACCGCGTCCGCCCGGTCGAGGTTGGCGCCGAGATCGTCGGCGAACTCCAGTGAGGCGCCCCCGATTTCGGTGAGCCGTCCGTACAGCCGCATGCCGTCCCGGGCGAAGGCCCGCAGATCGATGTCGCGCCCGCCGTCCCGGCCGGTGACGTAGTGGTTGGCCCGCATCCGGATCGTACCGGCGTCGCGGAACGCGTCGATGCTCTTGGCGTAGTGCCCCATCTCGTCCAGCCAGGCCACACAGTCGCGGCCCCGGTAGAACCGGGCCACGCGCGGTGCGCTGCCGACCGCGAGATGCACCTGACGTCCGGCCAGCTGGAGGTCCTCGGCGATCTGGCAGCCGGACTGGCCGGTGCCCACCACCAGTACACCGCCCTCGGGCAGCAGATCGGGGCTGCGGTAGCGGGAGGAGTGGAGCTGCTCGATGCCGGTGGGGATGCGCTCGGCCATCCTCGGCACGGCCGGGGTGTGGTACGGACCGGTGGCGACCACGACCTGATCGGCGGTGATATCGCCCTCGGTGGTGCTCAGTTGGAAGAGTCCGTCGGCGGACCGGCGCAGCGAGGTGACGGCCACGTTCTGGACCAGCGGCGGGCGGAAGGAGGCGACATAGTCCTCCAGGTACCCGATGATCTCGTCGCGGCCCATGAACCCGTCGGGGTCGGGGCCGGCGTACGGGAAGCCGGGGAGTCTGCACTGCCAGTTCGGTGTGACGAGGCAGAAGCTGTCCCAGCGGTGCTCGCGCCACTCGTGGCCGACCTGATGGGCCTCGATGACGATGTGCTGGATGTCGCGTCTCCCCAGCCAGTAGCTGACCGAGAGCCCCGCCTGACCGCCGCCTATCACGGCCACCGGGTAGTGGGCTCCACCGAGCCATCGCGCGCTCAACGCTCGCTCCCGTCCGCGTACCGCAGCGATTCGACCGTGACGCTCGCTCCGGGTAAGGAGGCGTAGGCGGCGGCGGTCCGTTCGATCTCGGCGAGCTGGTCGGAGGCCCCGGTGCAGAAGAATCCGTACTTCTCCCGGACGCGCTCCCCGGCTATGGAGAGCGAGGTACGGCTGCGCTCGACGAAGTCGGCGAGTTCGTAGACGTCGCCCTTGGCGAAGTAGTCCTCGACCACCGTGGAGGGCGAGTAGCAGCGGCCGACCTCGCCGTCCGGCCAGCGCACATGAAAGTAGAGCTCGGGCATGAAGCCTCCATGCGGGGCAGCGCGGCTGTGAGGTGCCGACGCTGCTTGTGGACACCCACTCCAGCCAGCCCGTATTGCGGAATGAAGTCATCCGGAATAAAGGCGTGTTACCGAATCCTCACAGTGTCACGAGATTGATTGTGAGGGCATGGTACGGGGAAGAGCGCGGGCGCGATGCGCGGGCGTGCGCCGGGCGCGCGGCGCGTACGGTGAGGGCACCCGCGGGGAGGGAGGGCCGTGGTCACGATCCCTGTGAACGATCCGGGGACGACCGTGAACGATGCGGGGAACGGCCCAGGGGAACGATCCCGCGGACGACTTCCGCGGACAGCTCCTCACCTGCGACAAGCGCCTGCGATAAGAGTGGTACATGCGAAAGATCCTCATCAGCGCCGACATGGAGGGCGCCACCGGGGTGACCTGGCCGGCGGACGTCCTGCCGGGCACTCCCCAGTGGGAACGCTGCCGCTCCCTGTTCACCTCCGATGTCAACGCCGCCGTCCTCGGCTTCTTCGACGGCGGCGCCGACGAGGTGCTCATCAACGAGGCGCACTCGACCATGCGCAATCTGCTGCTGGAACAGCTGGACGAGCGCGCCCAGATGCTCACCGGACGCCACAAGGCGCTCTCCATGGTCGAGGGCGTCCAGTACGGCGATGTCGACGCCGTCGCCTTCGTCGGCTACCACACCGGGGCCGGGACGGAGGGCGTCCTCGCCCACACCTATCTCGCCAACTCGATCACCGAGGTCCTGCTGAACGGCGTACGGGCCAGCGAGGGCCTGCTGAACGCCCGGGTGGCCGCGGAGTACGGAGTCCCGGTCATCCTGGTCACCGGCGACGACCTGACCTGCGAGGACGCCCTCGACTACGCGCCCGAGGCGCGCAAGGTCGCGGTGAAGGACCATGTCTCGCGGTACGCGGCGGTGTGCCGTACCCCGGCCCGTACCGCCGCCGACATCCGGGCCGCGGCGAAGGACGCCATGGAGCTGGCGGGACGGCGCGAACCGGCCGACGACGGGCCGTTCACCGTGGAGGTGGAGTTCGACGCGGCCCATCTTCCGGCCGCCGCCACGGTCGTCCCGGGCGTGGCACTGTCCCGCGAACGGCGGGTCGCGTACACCAGCGGGACGATGTACGAGGCCATTCGTACCTTCAAAGCGGTCACGACGATCGTTTCGGCCGCGTTGGAGGAGCAGTATGGCTGACATGACGCCCGACACGCGTGACGCTCTCGATGCGACGGCGCTGGACGAGGTGGTCACCTTCACCTCCGACCTCATCCGCATCGACACCACCAACCGAGGCGGCGGGGACTGCCGGGAGCGGCCCGCGGCGGAGTACGTCGCCGAGCGGCTCGCCGACGCGGGGATCGAACCCACCCTGGTGGAGCGGACCCCCGGACGGACCAATGTGGTGGCCAGGATCGAGGGCACCGACCCGTCCGCCGAGGCGCTGCTCGTCCACGGCCATCTCGACGTGGTGCCCGCCGAGCCCGCCGACTGGGCGCTGCACCCCTTCTCCGGTGAGGTCAGGGACGGGGTGGTGTGGGGCCGGGGCGCGATCGACATGAAGAACATGGACGCGATGATGCTGTCGGTCGTCCGCTTCTGGGCCAGGGCCGGGATCCGGCCGCGCCGGGACATCGTGATCGCCTACACCGCCGACGAGGAGGCCAGTGCCGAGGACGGCTCGGGCTTCCTCGCCGACCGGCACCCCGAACTGTTCGAGGGCTGCACGGAGGGCATCGGCGAGTCCGGGGCCTTCACCTTCCACGCCGGCCCCGGCATGGCCCTCTACCCGATCGCCGTCGGGGAACGCGGCACCGGCTGGCTCAAACTCACCGCCCGGGGCAGGGCCGGACACGGCTCCAAGGTCAACCGCGCCAACGCGGTCAGCCGGCTCGCCGCCGCCATCGCCAGGATCGGCGACCACCCCTGGCCGGTCCGGCTCACCCCGACCGTCCGGGCCGCCCTCGCCGAGCTGGCCGCGCTGCACGGCATCGACGTCGACGTCCACGCCGCCGACTTCGACACGGACGGGCTGCTGGGCAAGCTGGGACCGGCCGCGGCCCTGGTCGAGCCGACCGTGCGCAACAGCGCCAACCCGACGGTCCTGGAAGCCGGTTACAAGGTCAATGTGATCCCGGGACAGGCCACCGCGATGGTCGACGGACGCATCGTGCCCGGCGGCGAGGAGGAGTTCCGCGCCACCCTGGACCAGCTGACCGGACCCGATGTCGCGTGGGAGTTCCACCACCGGGAGGTGGCGCTCCAGGCGCCGGTCGACTCCCCGGCCTTCGCCAAGATGCGGGCGGCCGTGGAGCGCTTCGACCCGGCCGGGCACGTCGTGCCGTACTGCATGTCGGGCGGCACCGACGCCAAGCAATTCTCCCGGCTCGGCATCACCGGCTACGGCTTCTCGCCGCTCAAGCTGCCTCCGGGCTTCGACTACCAGGCGCTCTTCCACGGTGTGGACGAACGGGTGCCCGTCCCGGCGCTGCACTTCGGTGTCCGCGTACTCGACCACTACCTCAAGTCCGCCTAGGAGTCATGCTGATGGAGACCGTCGCGGCCTATGGCAGCTGGCCGTCACCGATCGACGCCGCGCTCGCCGCCTCGCACGACGGACGCCCCGAATATCTGGGTGCGGTCGGCGACGAGCTGTGGTGGACGGAGCCGCGCCCCGCCGAGGGGGGCCGCCGCGCGCTGGTGCGCGGGACGGCCGGGGGCGGGGGAGCGGTGGTGCTGCCCGCCCCGTGGAACGTGCGCAGCCGGGTGATCGAGTACGGCGGTGTGCCCTGGGCCGGGGCCGCGCGCGCGACCGGCGGCCCGCTCGTCGTCTTCGTCCACTTCCCCGACCAGCGGCTGTACGCGTACGAACCGGACGGCGCGGCCGGACCCCGCCCGCTCACCCCGCTCTCGGCGACCGGCGGCGGACTGCGCTGGGCCGACCCTCGTATTCAGCTGGAGCGGGGCGAAGTCTGGTGCGTACTCGAGGAGTTCACCGGGGAGGGGCCCACCGATGTGCGGCGGGTGATCGCCGCCGTACCACTGGACGGCTCGGCCGCCGAGGATCGTACGGCCGTGACCGAGCTGTCCGACGACCGGCACCGGTTCGTCACCGGGCCCCGGCTCTCGCCGGACGGGCGCCGGGCGGTGTGGATCGCCTGGGACCATCCGGACATGCCCTGGGACGCCACGGTGGTGATGCTGGGCCAAGTCCCTGTGGGGAAAGGCCCGTTCACCGAGGTGCGGCCCGTCGTCGGTGGCGATGGCGAGTCGGTCGCGCAGGCCGACTGGGCGCCGGACGGCTCGCTGCTGTTCGTCACCGACATCGGCGGCTGGTGGGAGCCGCACCGCGTCCGGCCCGACGCGCTCGGAGCGGCCGCGAGTACGTCCCTGTGCCCCGGCCGGGACGAGGAGTTCGGCGGACCCCTCTGGAAGATCGGCCTCCAGTGGTTCCACCCCCTGGACAACGGCCTGATCGCCGTCATCCACGGCCGGGGCACCACCACCCTCGGGGTGCTCGACCCGGCGACCGGCGAACTGACCGACGTGGCGGGGCCCTGGACGGAGTGGTCCGCCACCCTCGCCGTACGCGGCGACCGGGTGGCCGGTGTGGCGGCCGGACCGCACAGCGCGTACGAGATCGTGGAGCTGGACACCACCACCGGGCGCACCCGGGTGATCGGTGCGGCACGCCACGACCCGGTGGACCCCGCGTACTACCCCGAGCCCCGCGCCCGTACCTTCACCGGACCCGGCGGACGCGAGATCCATGCCCGGATCCACCCGCCGCGCCACCCCGAACGAACCGGACCCCAGGGCGAGTTGCCGCCTTACGCGGTATGGGTCCACGGCGGGCCCACCGGGCAGGCCCCGCTCGTACTCGACCTGGAGATCGCCTACTTCACCTCCCGGGGCATCGGTGTCGCCGAGGTCGACTACGGCGGCTCCACCGGCTACGGCCGCGCCTACCGCGAACGGCTGCGCGGGCAGTGGGGGATCGTCGACGTCGAGGACTGCGCGGCCGTCGCGCGGGCGCTGGCCGAGGAGGGCGCCGCCGACCCGGCCAGGCTCGCCGTACGCGGCGGCAGCGCGGGCGGCTGGACGGCGGCCGCCTCGCTCACCACCACCGGGGTGTACGCCTGCGCCACCGTCAAGTACCCCATCCTCGACCTGCTGGGCTGGGCCACCGGCGAGACCCACGACTTCGAGTCCCAGTACCTCGAATCGCTGGTCGGCCCGCTCGCCGAGGTCCCCGGGCGCTACCACGACCGCTCACCGATCCACCACGTCGACCGGATCGCCGCGCCGTTCCTGCTGCTCCAGGGGCTCGACGACACCATCTGTCCGCCCGCGCAGTGTGAACGGTTCCTCGACCGGGCCGCCGGACGCGGCATCCCGCACGCGTATCTCGCCTTCGAGGGCGAGGGTCACGGATTCCGCCGGGCCGATACGATGATCCGCGCTCTGGAGGCCGAACTCTCCCTGTACGCCCAGACCTTCGGGTTCGCGCGCCCCGACGTACCGCGCCTGGAACTGACACGGTGACCGTCACACCGCTGCTCCGGCCCGCCCGGCTGCGCGCCCCGGCTCCCGGGTCGCCGTCGTGGCCCCCAGCGGCCCTGTCCCCGCCGACCGGCTCGACGCCGGGCCGGACATCCTGCGCGGCTGGGGCCTCGACCCCGTGGTGGCCCGCACGTCCTCGCCGCCCACCCCTCCGGCCATCTCGCCGGGGCCGACGAGGAGCGTGCCCGCGACCTCGCGGACGCCTGGTGCGACCCGTCCGTCAGCGCCGTGCTGTGCGCCCGGGGCGGCTGTGGCGCGCAGCGCGTGGTGGAGCTGCTCGACTGGGACGCGGTGCGCGCGGCCGGGCCCAAGGTCTTCGTCGGCTACAGCGACCTCACCGCGCTGCGCGAGGCGTTCGCCGTACGGCTGGGACTGGCCACCCTGCACGGCCCGATGACCGCCACCGTGGCCTTCCTGAACGACGCCACGCCCCGCGAGTCGCTGCGCGCCACCCTCTTCGCGCCCGAGTCGGTGCGCGCCCTCGGCCTGGACACCGCCAGGACCCTGGTCCCCGGCCGGGCGCACGGGGTCATCTTCGGCGGCCGCGCGAGCCTGCTCGCCCCCGGGACCGGCACTCCGTACGCCCGGCCCTCGGCGGCGGGCGGGCTGCTGCTCATCGAGGACATCGACGAGGAGCCGTACCGCCTCGACCGTATCCTCACCCGACTCCTGCGCTCGGGCCGGCTCGACGGGGTCGCGGGGATCGCGCTCGGCTCCTGGGCGCGGTGCGGCCCGTACGACGCCGTACGCGCGCTGATGCTCGACCGGCTCGGCGGTCTCGGCGTCCCGGTCGTCGAGGAGCTGGGTTTCGGCCAGGGCGATCCCGCGCCGACGATCCCGCTGGGCGTACCGGCGGTCCTGCCGCGCCGGCGGGGAAGGCTGGGCGAGCCTCACCCCGGAGACGCCCGCGCTGGCCTGAAACAGGCTCTAGGCTGGCCGGATGCCCGGTCGCCATCCTTCCGCCCCGCTCGCCGAGGGCCCCCGTACGCTCCTGCGCTCCTTCCGCCCCGGCGACGCCGACGAGTTCACCGCCCGTGCCCGCGAGAGCGGGGACCTGCACCGCCCCTGGCTCTTCCCGCCCACGGACGCGGGCGCCTACGCCGCGTACGCGGGCCGGATCATGGAGGACCCCACCAGGGCGGGCCACCTCGTCTGTGACCGCGCCGATGGCCGGATCGCGGGTTTCATCAACATCAACAACATCGTCCGGGGCGCCTTCCGCTGCGGCGCGCTCGGATACGGGGCCTTCGCGCACGCCGCCGGACGCGGCCTGATGGCCGAGGCGCTCGCCCTGGTCCTGCGCCGGGCGTTCGACCCGCACGGCCCGCTCGGCCTGCACCGGCTGGAGGCCAACATCCAGCCGGGCAACACCGCGTCCATCGCCCTCGTACGCCGCGCGGGCTTCCGGCTGGAGGGCTACTCGCCGGACTTCCTCCACATCGACGGCGCCTGGCGCGACCACGAACGCTGGGCGATCACGGCGGACATGGGGGCGGCGGGCGCCGGGAGCCCTTCCGCCTGATCCGCCGTCCGGTGGTCGGCCGGGGTCAGCCGGTGGGGTCCGGCCGGCCCCGGTCGACGTACTCGAAGACCGAGCCGTCCGGGTGTGCCGCGATCAGGTTGCGTCCCGCCGGGGTCACCACCGGGCCCACGACGACCTTGGCGCCGACCTCGGTGAGGGCGGTGTGCGCCGCGTCGAGATCCTTGACGGCGACGGTCGCCGTCACCTTGCGCAGGATCTCCATCTCCGCCTCGGGGCCGCTCATCAGGAGGAAGCAGCTGACGGCGGCGACCGATACCCCGCCGCGCTCGAAGCGGAGCGCGGGACTTCCGGTGAGGCGTTCGTAGAACGCCGCCGAGGTCTCCAGGTCGTCGACGTAGATACGCAGAGTGGTTCCCAGGATTTCCATGCGCAACAGGGTAGTTGGCGAGGGCAGGAGGTGCGCGCGGCCGAGTTGGCGGCGGTACGCCAGGTGTGCGAGCGGAGCACCGACTCGTGGTGCCCATGGGTGTAGACGGCGGTCTCTTTCGGCATGACCGGACTCCCTGGTCGTACGGGTGGAGCGGTGGGGCCGCGCTACGCCTCCGCGCCGGATGGTGAGATGCACATCTCGCCATGTGAGCGGTGCGGTTCTTCTTCCGGGGGCGCCGCACGCGGTCGCTCCCTGAGCGCCGGGCGCGAAACCTCCGTATAACTGGCTCAAGGGATGAAGTGGTGCGAAGCGGCTCCATCAGGCGCGGGAGGTGGCGGTATGTGTCCCACGGTGGTCGGGGGGCGTGGCCCCGTACGGTTCGCGCCGGCCGCGCCCGGGGCCGGGCTGCCCGCGCTGCCCGAGCTGGTCGGGGTCTGCGCGGCGGCGGCCGGCCGGACCCTGCCGGAGCCGCCCGGCGGCTCCGCGGTCCTGCGGGCGGCGGCCTGCGGCTACTGGCGGCGCCGGGGGCTGCGCGGCGGTCCCCGGGACATGGCGGTGGCGCCCGGCGCGCAGCCGCTGCTGTTCGCGCTGCTCGCCGCGTACGGCGGGGACGTCCTGATGCCCCGCCCCTGTCCCGCCTGGTGGACTCCACAGGTCCGGCTGCTGGGCAGACCCGCCTACCACGTGCCCGCCCCGGCGGACGCGGGCGGCGTGCCCGACCCGTACGCCCTGCTGGAGACCGTGCGGCGGGTACGGGCCGAGGGCGGCGTCCCCACCGTCCTGCTGCTCTCCGTCGCCGACGACCCCACCGCCACCGTCGCTCCGCCCGAACTGGTCCACGAGGTCTGTGAGGCGGCCATCGGAGAGGGGCTGCACGTCATCAGCGACGAGACCTGGCGCGACACCCTGCACCGGCCGCACGAGACGGTGCTGCTCAGCCCCGCCGAGATGTGGCCCGACGAGGTCGTGATCGTCTCCGACGCGGCGGGCTCGCTGCTCCCGGCCGCCTGGCCGATGGCCGTCGCCCGCTTCCCCACCACCGCGACGGGCGCCGCCCTGCGGGCGAGGACGGTGGACATCCTCACCGCGCTCGGCGCGCTGGTCGCGGGGCCGGTCGGGGCCGCCGCCGCCCACGCGCTCGACGAACCCGCCGCCGTCACCGCCAGGGCGCGCGCCGCCGCCGCGCTGCACGCGCGCGTGGCCGCCGCCGCGCACCGGGCGGTGCTCGACTGCGGCGGACTCGCCAGGACCCCGCAGTCGGGCCGCCACCTCTACGCCGACCTCGGCCCGTTGCGCGCCCGGCTGGCGGACCGGGGCGTGGGCGACTCGATGGAGCTGGAGGACCATCTCGGCGCGCGCCTCGGGATGCCCGTCGCGGGCGGCCATCGGTTCGGCGACGAACTGGGCGCGCTGCGCGTACGGTTGCCGACCGGACCGCTGCTCGGCACCGCCCCGGCCGAGCGCCTGGAGTCCCTCGCCGCGCCGGACCCGCTGGCCCTGCCGCAGGTCGCCCAGGCGCTGGACATGCTCAGGTCCGTACTCGACGAGCTGCGCTGAGGGCCGCTCAGCCCGTACGGCGCCGTCTGCGCCAGAACGCGGGCGCGGCGCTCAGCAGCACCGTCAGGGCCACCGCCGCGAGCACCCCCTCCCACGGCTCGGGGAAGAGCGCGCCGCCGCCCACCCCGATCAGCATGTACGTCGCCGACCAGGCCAGACAGGCCGGCGCATCGCCCCGGGCGAACCGGCGCAGCGGCCACTCGCCGAGCAGACAGGCCAGCATCACCGGGATCCGCCCGGCCGGCACCAGCCGGGACAGCACCAGCACCGTCACCCCGTTCTCCCGCAGCTTGAGCCGCGCCTGCTCCAGCCGGTCGGGCGGGGCGTGTCTGCGCAGCGCGGCCAGCCGGCGCGAGCCGTTCTTCGAGCGCACCCCGCGTTGCCCGAGCCAGTACAGCGAGATGTCGCCGAGGAAGGCGGCGCACGACGCGACGAGGAAGACGCAGACCATCGGGAACGGACCGCTCTGGTGGAAGGCCACCACGGCGGCCGAACTCACCACCGCGCCCGTCGGCACCACCGGCACCAGCGCGCCCAGCGCCACCAGCAGAAACACCGACGGATAGCCGACGGCCTGCTGGGTGGACTCGGGCGGCAGCTCCGCCAGCCGCGAGACGATCCGGTCGATCATGGTTCGCCCCCCGCCGCCACGCTCTCCCCGTGCCGCAGCAGATGCACGGTCACCTTGGGGGCCAGCTCGGCGGCCTTCCGCACGAACTCGTCACCCGGGCCGTGGAACTCGTACGGCCTGACCGCGTCCAGACCGATCGGCCAGTAGGTGCCGTAGTGCACCGGCACCGCCGCGCGCGGCGCCAGCCGGACCAGCGCCTCGGCCGCCCGCCCGGCGTCCAGATGCCCGGCCCCCAGCCGCGGCCCCCAGCCGCCGACCGGCAGCAGCGCCACATCGACGGGCCCCACGGCGTCCGCCATCGACGCGAAGAGCCCGGTGTCGCCCGCGAAGTACGTCCGGGACGCGCCGCTGATCACATAGCCGAGCGCGGGGGAGCGGTGCGGCCCGACCGGCAGCCGCCGCCCGTCGTGCGACGCCGGGACCGCCCGTACCCGTACCGCCCCGATCTCGACCTCGTCGCCCACGTCGACCTCGGTGATCCGCAGCCCGGCGGGGTGACGGCGCGCGTCCAGCCGCCGCAGCCCCGGCACCGAACGCTCCGCGTCGCGCGGCACGATCAGCCGGGTGCCGGGCGCGAGCCCGGCCAGCGACGGCAGATGCAGATGGTCGGAGTGCAGATGCGAGATCAGCACGGCGTCGGCGACCGACGCCCCCGGCGGCGGTACGGGCCCCCGGCGGCGGCGCAGATGGGCCATCCGGCGGACGAAGAGCGGGTCCGTCAGCAGCCGGACCCCGGAGTCCTCGACCGTACAGGCGGCATGGCCCCACCAGGTGATGACAGTTCCCAACCCGACCACCGCTCCTGTCCGCGCCCCTGACCGGCTTTCAGCGTACGGCGCCGGTGCCAGGGGGCGTGCGGGACGGAGCGCGGCCCTCGCCGACGCGCCCGTCCACGCCCTCGCGACCACCTGCCGCGCGCCTGCCCCGCCGGGGTGCGCGCGGGTTAGGGTCTGGCGGACGGAGCACAGGTCAGGGGGACGGGGAGACGGGGGACCGGCATGGGCGAGCTACGTGTGGCGGTGATCGTCAGCCGGACCCCGCTGGAGGAACTCGACCGGGAGCCCTTCCTCGTGGACACCCGTGCCCAGCACGCGATGTGCGCGCGCTGGGCCGAGGCCAAGGGGTACGCCGTCGTGCGGCAGCTGCTCCTCTACCGGCTGCGTCCCGACCACGGCGGCGTGTGGCGGGATGTCGACGCGGGGCTGGTGGACGTCTTCGTCGCGGCCAGCGAGCGGGTGCTCGACCGCGCGTTCACCTCGGTGCCCGGGTTCCTGGCGGAGTGCGGACGCCGGGGCGTACGGCTGGAGACGGTGGGCCTGGCCGAACCCCGGTACGACGCCGCGATGAAGGCCGAGGTCCACCGCAGACTCTCGATACCGACGGTCGGGTACCGCGGCGGCTGACCGCACGGCCTGTGCGACGCTGGGGACGGAGCCCGTGAGCCGTACGGGCGGGCCCTGACATGAGGTGGGAGAAGCGGTGCGCAAGGGGCGATGGCGGACGACGGTCGGCGCCCTGCTGCGGGTGATCGTCGTCTGGGCGGTGTCCACCCTGACGATGCTGGCGCTCGCCGGGATCCTGCCGGACTTCAGCCTCCAGTCCGCCGACGGGGACAGCCCCACCCGGATCGCGGTCACCGCCGCCTGGGGCGCGGGCGCGTTCGGTCTGCTCGGCGCGCTGGTCTGGCCCGTGCTCGTACGGGCGTTGCTGCTCGTCCCCGCGCTCGTCCTCGGGCTGCTGGTGTTCTTCCTCAACGGCTCGCTGCTGTGGATCGCGCTGCGGCTCATCCCGGACGGCCGGGGCGCCGCCGACCCGGAGACGGCGGTGGTGGTCGCCGCCGTGATGTCCGCCGTCGCCTCCGCGACCTCCACCGCGCTCGCGGTCGGTGACGACGACGCGTACCGGCGGCGTCTCTCGCGCCTCGCCGACCGGCGCCGCCGCAGGACCGGCGAGGACGGACGGCACGGCGGGGTGCCCGGCACGGTCTTCCTCCAGCTCGACGGGGTGGGGCACCGGGTGCTGCTGGACGCGGTGGAGCGGGGGCTGATGCCGCAGGTCGCGACCTGGCTCGGGGCGGGGACCGGCGGGGCCGCGGCCACCCACCGGATCACCCCCTGGCGTACCGACTGGTCCAGCCAGACCGGCGCCACCCAGCTGGGCATCCTGCACGGCAGCAACCATGACGTCCCCGCCTTCCGCTGGTACGAGAAGGACACCGGCCGGATCGTGGTCAGCAGCCGCCCGGCGAGCGCCGCCGAACTCCAGCGCCGGGCCATCGAACGGACCGGGGACGGCGGGCTGCTGACCGTGGACGGCGCCAGCCGGGGCAACCTCTTCAGCGGCGGCGCGGACCAGCTCGCGCTGGTGCTGTCGATCGCCGCCCGACGCGGCCGGGCCAACCGCTCCAGGGCGGGCTACTTCGCGTACTTCTCCGACCCGGCCAACGCCGTCCGTACCGCTGTCTCCTTCGTCTCCGACGTCGGCCGCGAGATCGCCCAGTCCGTCCGGGCCCGGCTGCGCGGTGACCGGCCGAGGGTGAGCAGGGGCGGGCTCTATCCGCTGATCCGGGCCTTCGCGACGGTCGTCCAGCGGGACGTGGTGGTCACCGCGGTCATCGGCGACATGCTGGCGGGCCGTACCGCCGTCTACGCCGACCTCGTCGCCTACGACGAGGTCGCCCACCACTCGGGCCCGCACAGCCGGGACGCCGCGCAGGTCCTGTCCCGGCTCGATCGCGCGGTGGGCCTGATCGCGAGGGCCGCCGAGCACGCGCCGCGTACGTACCGGATCGTGCTGCTCTCCGACCACGGGCAGAGCCCCGGCGAGACCTTCGAGGGCGCCTACGGGCTCACCCTGCGGGACCTGGTCAGGGCGGGCTGCGGACTGCCCGTGCCCCGCAGGGCCGAGCGGACGCGGAGCGGCGCGGAGGCGCGCGACGCCGCGCGCCACGCGGTGCGCGGTGCGCTCCACCGGCCGGAGCCCACCGGGGAGAAGCCGGTACGGGGCTCCGACCCGGTCGTGCTGGCCTCCGGGAACCTCGCCCTGATCTCGTTCCCCGACGCACCGGGGCGGATGACCCGCGAGCACATCGACCGGCGCCACCCCGCGCTGCTGCGCACCCTCGCCGGCCACCCGGGGATCGGCTTCCTGCTGGTCGCGAGCGAGGAGCACGGCTCGGTGGTGCTCGGCCCCGGCGGCGCGGAGATCCCGGTGGCCGCGCTGACGGACGACGGCCCGCTCGCCGCGCTGGGCCCCGGCGCCGCCGAGGCCGTACGGCGCACCGACGGCTTCCCGCACGTCGCCGACATCATGGTCAACTCCATGTACGACCCCGGGACCGGCCGGGTGCACGCCTTCGAGGAACAGATCGGCTCGCACGGCGGACTCGGCGGCGACCAGGCGCGCCCCTTCCTGCTGTCGCCGCTGGCGCTCTCGGAACCGGTCCCGGCGGGCGGTGAACTCGTGGGCGCCGAGCGGGTGCACGGGGTGCTGCGGCGCTGGCTGCGCGAGGGCAGCGGGCCGCAGGTGCCGCTGGGAACGACCGGGGCGGCGACCGGTCCGGTGGCGAATGCGCGCACGACCGGCGCACGAACCACCGAGGGTGAGCCGGACTCGGCGTAACTCCGGTCCTCCCTGCGGGCGATTTCCGCCGGTAGCAGGACGGGGTGCGTGCGTACCTGGGCAGGGGTCGCATGTCCAGGAGGTCGTGCCCATGCGCCGTACCGCTTCCGCACCCCCGTGCACCGCCGCGGCGGCCGCCCGCGCCGCGGGCGCACGCCGGGCCGCGCTGGCGGGCCTGCTGGCCCTGACCATCCTGCTCGGCCTGTCGCTGGAGTCCGGCGCCGCGCTCGCGTGGGGCGCGCAGCCCCCGCCGTCCGCGTCGGGCCCCTGCGACCCGGGGAGCGACGGCCGGGGCGAGATGCAGCGGGACACCCCCGAGACCGAAGAGGTGACCCCCGCCAGGACCGAGCGGCCGGGCCGGGCGCGGGTGGATGCCCCCGACCTCCTCTGCACGTACGGGCCGAGGCTCCCCCCGTACCCCGGCCGGTGTGTGCGGGACGCGCTCCCGGCGGCCCCCGGCGCCGCCCGCTGTGCGGTGCTGCGCTGCTGACAGGACCCTGCCCGGTCCCGTACGTCCAGCAGCCGATCCAGCACCGTCCCACAGTGAGGAACACCGCCATGCCCATCGACCTCTTCGCCGCCCTCAACGCCATGATCCGAGCCGAGGCCGCCCGTACCGACGAAGCTGCCACCCGGCTCCGCCCCCCGAGCAAGGGAAGGCCGGAACCGGTCACCGCGTCCGCGTCGTCCGTGTCATCGGACTCCGAGCCGGACGAGAGCGGTACGGCGGCGCGCTAGCCGCCCCCGGCCGGCCGCGCTCGCACGAGGGCGTGGCCGGCCGGACCACTTCACCCGCGCGCCGCCGCCGGGCTCCCGCGTTCGACCAGCGCCGGGAGCGGCAGCCGTACGGTCCCGCCGCCGCCGTCGGGCAGCGTGGCCGGCTCCCGCGCGGCGGTCCCGCCGCCCCGACCGGATCGCGGGAGAGGCCGTCAGCCCGGGGCGGACCGGTCGGCGCAGGGCGGAGTCCTCCCGGGAGACCACCGAGACATCGCCGGGTACGGAGAGACCGAGCCCGGCCATGACGGCCGTTCCGGCCACGGCCATCACGTCGTTGTCGTGGACCAGCGCGGTCGGCGGGCGCTCCTCCGCCGGCACCCCGGCGGGTCGCCGCCGTGCCCTGGGGGTCGGAGCGGTCGGTGGCCAGGACGCGGACCTCGGTCAGGCCGTACCGGTCGGCCTCGGCCCGCAGTGACCTGACGCGCCGTTCGGTGCGGGCGGGCGACGGCGGCCCCGCGACATGCGCGATCCGCCGGTGCCCAGCCCGTACAGCCTGCCGAGGACGGCCGCCATGGCACCCGCGTCGTCGGCCCGGACCTGCGAGAGCCCGGGGTGCGGCGCGCCGCCCTCGCCGGACGGCGCGCCGATGACGACGGCGGGCAGCCCCAGCTCGGCCAGGAGCGCGGACCCGAGGATCTGCGGTCCTCGGGTCCACGACGAGGACACCGTCGACCCGCTGCTCCGCCCACCAGCGGCGGTGGACCGCGCACTCCGCGCGCACATCCTCCACGACCTGGAACAACAGGACCAGTTGACGGTCTGGCAGGATCTCCTGGAACACGGAGACCGACGGGAGGAAGAACGAGTCGACGCCCAGGGTCGCGGCGGGCCCGGCCGGCATCAGCACCACGGTCGCGGCGCCCTCCCCGGAGAGCGCTCGGGCGGCGGCGCCGGGTCCCCGGCCCAGCTGTTCGGCCACTCGGCGGACCCGGTCGCGGGTCACCTCGCAGACCCCGGGCGGTCGTTGAGCGCGAAGGACACGGCGCTCTCCGACACCCCGGTGCGCCGGGCGATGTCTTCATCGTCGGAGGGCGCGCCGGGGTGCGCCCGGTCACCGGGGTCTCCCCGGCCGCCGGCGGTCCGCTGCCACCCGCGTACCTCTCGACAGGGGGGCATCACAGGGCTTTTCCGGTTGTACCGGACGAGCTGTGTGCAACCCCGGACCCATGCGCTTGAGGCGTCACGCCAAAGCACATGAGTCAACTGCCGCAAGAAAAGCGAAAAGCTGGCCCGAGCTGCCGCAAGGCGGGCGGGACAGGGGTTTCGCGCCAAGAGTCTGTTGACTTTCCAGCCAGCGCCTTGCAGGGTCTGCTGGGCATAAGCAACGAGCGAAGGAGCCGTTCACCGTGCGCATCTCCCGCAGAGCAGTCGCCGTAGCCACTGTTCTCGCCACCGTCCTGCCGCTCAGCGCCTGCGGCGGAGGATCGGACGACGAATCCTCCGACTCCTCCGGCGCGGTCGAGGGGCAGATCACCTTCCAGACCTGGAACCTCCAGGCCAATTTCAAGGACTACTTCAACGGAGTCATCAAGGACTTCGAGAAGAAGTACCCGGATACGGAGGTGAAGTGGGTCGACCGGCCCGCCGAGGGCTACGCCGACAAGCTCAGCGCGGACGCCGCCGGCGGCACCCTGCCCGACGTCGTCAACGTCTCCCCCGACCTGGTGGCCCCGCTGGCCAAGGCGGGGATCGCGCTCGACCTCGACAAGGACAAGACCGCGGCCTCCTACGGCAAGGAGTATCTGCCGGGCGCCTGGAAGAGCCATCGGATACCGGGCCTGGAGGGTACGTACGGCTTCCCCTGGTATCTGAACACCGGCCCGACGTTCTACAACAAGCGCCTGTTCAGCGAGGCCGGTCTCGACCCCGAGCAGCCGCCCACCACCTACGACCAGCTCTTCGAGGACGGTCTGAAGCTGGCCGAGCGGAGCGGTGGGAGGATCGCCGCCCTCGCCCAGGTGCCCACGATCGAGGACTTCGGCCGCTACGGCGTCCAGCTGATGAACGAGGAGGGTACGGGCTTCGCCTTCAACGACGCGAAGGGCGTCGAACTCCTCACCCGCTACAAGAAGTTGTTCGACAACAAGGCACTCGACTCGCAGGCGCTCACCGCGACCCCCGAGTCCGCGGGCACCAAGTTCCTCACCGAGTCCGTGGCCATGAACCCGGGCAGCGCGTTGGACCTGGAGAACTTCAAGAAGAAGGCCCCGAACCTCTACGAGAACATCGGGATCACGGACCAGATCAGCAACACCGGCAAGGCCAATATGTACGTCATGGGCGTCATGGTCAACTCCCGTACCAAGGAGAAGCCCGCGGCCGTGGAGTTCGCCCACTTCGTCACGGACGCGACGCGCCAGATGTCCTTCGCCAAGAAGGTCGCGATCTTCCCCAGCACCGAAGGCTCGCTGGACGACCCGTACTTCACCGAGGAGGACGGCACCGATGTGACCCGGGTCAGGGTCGCCGCCGCCAAGTCCCTGAAGAACGCGGTCAATTACATGCCCGTCCTGTTCAGTGAGCAGATGAAGACCGAGCTGCGCAACCAGGTGGCGAAGGCGCTTCAGGGGAAGCAGAGTCCGCAGGAGGCGCTCGACCAGGCCGTACGCGCCTGCGACCGGCTTCTCGAGCAGAGCTGAGAGCCGGGCCCCACGCGCCATGACAAGCCCCACCACCGGGCCGCACCGCCCGGCCGCCGCCTTGGCGGGGACCACGCACCGGAGCAGCCGCTCCGGCCGTGGTCCCCCGAGCGGCCGTGGGCGACGCCCCGGTCGGCGGACACCACGGTGCACGTCGCGTCGACGATCGGCGCCGGATACGGCTCGTACCCCCGCGGCAGCCGGTCGAGTGTCTCGCGCGGTGTGTCCATGGCCGGGTCGCCCAGCGCGGTCCCGGTGAACCGGGGCACGTAACCGGCTTCCGGCAGAAGGGAGTTGCGCTCCCGCGCCGGCACATCGAGATGCTCGGCCAGCCGTAGCACCATCTCCTCGACGGGTTGGTCTCGATGAAGCTGATGTGCCGCGCGGACGAGTCGGCCCGGAGCGCCGGCTCCAGCCGGCCCACCCGGCGCCAGTCCCACGCGGCAGGGGGCCGATCGTGGGAGTGGGAACCGTCATGGGAGGACCGTAGGGGAGCGGCCGGACAGGGTATTCGAGTGGTGTGTACGGTACGGCGTGTCGGTTCGGGGGTGGTGGTGCGGCGTAGGGTCGGCCGCGTTGTCGCCCGCACCAGCCGAGGAGCCCCGGCCATGGCCGCAGAGCCGCTGTCGCAGCACGAGACCGAGGACCGGCTGGGGGCGCTGCCCGGCTGGTCGCTGACGGACGGGCGCCTCGCCCGGACGTACCGGCTCGCCACCCACTTCGGCGCGGCCGCGATGACGGTCCATATCGCCCGGATCCAGGAGGAGTTGAACCACCACTCCGAGCTGACCCTCGGCTACTCCACGGTCGCGCTCGCCGTCAGCACCCATGACGCGGGCGGCGCCGTCACCGCGCTGGACTTCACTCTCGCCGCCCGCGTCGAGGAGATCGCCCCGGCCCACGGCGCGCGCTGACCACAGTGCCCTCGGTCCCGCGCGGGGATCCGAGGGCGCTGTGGTGTGTTCGGTGTGTCCCGGTCAGACGTTGAGCGTGGCCGGATCGGGGCCGATGCGCTTGCCCTCGTCGAGCGCGGTGAACGCCGCCAGGTCGTCGGCGTCCAGCTCGAAGTCGAAGACCTCGATGTTCTCCCGGATCCGCGCGGGGGTCACGGACTTCGGGATCACCACATTTCCCAGCTGGAGGTGCCAGCGCAGCACCACCTGGGCCGGGGTCCGCTCGTGCTTGCGCGCGATGGCGACCACGGTCGGCACCTCCAGGAGCCCCTTGCCCTGCCCCAGCGGGGACCACGCCTCGGTGGCGATGGAGTGGCGGGCGTGGAAGGCGCGGGACTCGGCCTGCTGGAGCTGCGGGTGCAGCTCGATCTGGTTGACGGCGGGGACCACGGAGGTCTCGCCGAACAGCCGCTCCAGGTGCTCGGGCAGGAAGTTCGACACGCCGATCGACCGGGCGCGGCCCTCCGAGAGGATCTTCTCGAACGCCTTGTACGTGTCGACATAGGTGTCGGCGGCCGGCCTGGGCCAGTGGATGAGGTACAGGTCGACATGGTCCAGGCCGAGCTTGGCCAGCGAGACGTCGAAGGCGCGCAGGGTCGAGTCGTAACCCTGCTCGCTGTTCCACAGCTTCGTCGTGACGAAAAGCTCCTCGCGGGCGATCCCGGACGCGGCGATGGCCTTGCCCGTGCCCTCTTCGTTGCCGTAGATGGCGGCGGTGTCGATGCTGCGGTAGCCGGCCTCCAGCGCCGCGCCGACGGCCTGCGCCGCTTCGTCGTCCGGCACCTGCCAGACGCCGTAGCCGAGCTGGGGCATCTTGATGCCGTTGTTGAGCGTGAGGGCGGGGACCTTGGTCACGAGCGCTCGATCCTAACGTTGCCGGTTGCTTCCTTGTGGTCCAACGATCGTGGAGGCGGCCGGATTCCCCGACCCGCCCGTTCAACGGTAGAGCGCGTCGACCTCGGCCGCGTAGGCGGCCTCTATCGCCTTGCGCTTCAGCTTCAACGACGGTGTGAGCAGCCCGTGTTCCTCGCTGAACGGATGCGCCAGGATCCGGAACGTACGAATCGACTCGGCCTGCGACACCGAGGTGTTCGCCGCCACCACCGCACGCCGGATCTCCGTCTCCAGATCCCGGTCCCGCACCAGCTCGGTCACCTTGAGCGGTGGTTTGCGCCGGATGGTCAGCCAGTGCTCGACGGCCTCCGGATCCATCGTGATCAGCGCGGCGATGTACGGCCGGTCGTTGCCGACCACGATGCACTGGGCGACCAGCGGATGTGCCCGTACCCGCTCCTCCAGCGCCGAGGGCGACACGGTCTTGCCGCTGGAGGTGACCAGGAGGTCCTTCTTCCGGCCGGTGATGGTCAGATAACCGTCCTCGTCGAGGCTCCCCAGATCGCCGGTGGCCAGCCAGCCGTCGTGCAGGACGGCGTCGGTGGCCTTCCGGTCGTTCAGATACCCGGCGAAGAGATGGCCGCCCCGGAGCCATATCTCGCCGTCCTCCGCGATGCGCACCGACGTCCCGGGGATCGGCTGCCCGACCGTGCCGTACCGGGTGCGCTCGGGCGGGTTGGCCGTGGCCGCCGCGCAGGACTCGGTCAGCCCGTACCCCTCGTACACATTGACCCCTGCGCCCGCGAAGAACAGTCCGAGCCGCCGGTCCATCGCGGAGCCGCCGGACACGGCGTGCCGCACCCGCCCGCCCAGCGCGTCGCGGACCTTGCCGTAGACGGCCTTCTCGAAGAACTGGTGCTGGATCCGCAGCCCGGCCGAGGGGCCGGGGCCGCTGCCGAAGGCCCGGTCCTCCAGCGCCTCGGCGTACCGCACCGCCACCTCGACGGCCCGGTCGAAGGCGGCGGCCCTGCCCTCGGCCTGCGCCCGTCTGCGCGCCGCGTGGTAGACCTTCTCGAACACATAGGGCACGGCCAGCACGAAGGTCGGCCGGAGTGCGGCGAGATCGGGCAGCAGGGCGCTCGCCTGGAGCACGGGCTGATGGCCCAGCTTGACCCGGCCGCGTACCGCCGCGACCTGGATCATCCGCCCGAAGACATGCGAAAGCGGCAGGAAGAGCAGGGTCGACGCCTCCACGTCCGCCCTGGCGCGGAAGACCGGCTCCCAGTGCTTCAGCAGGGTGTCCGTCTCGAACATGAAGTGCGCGTGGGTGAGCACACACCCCCTGGGGCGGCCGGTGGTGCCCGAGGTGTAGATCACCGTGGCGACCGAGCCGGGCGTCACGGCCCTGCGGTGGCGGTGCACCGTCTCGTCGTCGATCCCCGCGCCCGCCGCGCACAGCTCCGCCAGGGCACGGGCGTCCAGCTGCCAGAGCCGCCGCAGCCGGGGCAGCCGCCCGATCACGGAGCCCACCGTCATCGCGTGGTCCTCGTGCTCGACCACACAGGCCGAGACCTCGGCGTTGTGCAGCGTCCAGTAGACCTGCTCGGCCGAGGACGTCGGATAGACCGGTACGGGCTGGGCGCCGACGGTCCACAGCGCGAAGTCGAAGAGCGTCCACTCGTACCGCGTACGGGACATGATCGCGACCCGGTCGCCGAACCGCACGCCCTGCGCCAGCAACCCCTTGGCCAGCGCGAGCACCTCGTCACGGAAGTCCGCCGAGGTCACATCCCGCCAGCGCCCCTCCGCGTCCTTGCGGCACAGCGCGACCCTGTCCGGATCGGACCGGGCATGGTCGAACACCATGTCGGCGAGCCCACCGACCTGAGGGGCGGCCGGCAGAGGGGGGACGGTGAACTCGCGCAATGACTCGCTCCTTGTGGCGCTCCGCACCAGCGCCGGTGACGGTACCCCACCACGCGGCCTCGGGGCAGAGCCTGTACACAACCTGGACAGAGCCCCATCACCACAGGTCAGCAGGGTGAAAGACATGTAATCGGATGGCGGGAACCAGCCATCGGACCCCCGGGCGGGGGCTGTGCCGGGGAATCTCCACCGAATCCGTACGCCGCGATCACCACCGCTCTACCCCCTACCGCCATGGAACCGGACCCACCGGCTCCCGGAGCCGCTCGCCGCCCGCCAGCACCGCCGCCGCCAGCGCGTCCGCCGCCTCCCGCGTCGCGCCGTGCCCGGGGGCCCGGCCGTGCAGCAGGACGAAGTCCATCTCGCCCAGCTCCGGCAGCCCGGCCCGCGCGGGCACCGGCACCAGCCCCGGCGGGATCAGCTCCCGGGTGTGCGCCATCACCCCGAGCCCCGCGCGGGCCGCCGCGACCAGCCCGTTCAGGCTGGTGCTCGTACACGCGATCCGCCACCCCCGGCCGTGCGCCTCCAGCACCTCCAGCGCCCTGGCCCGGGTGAGCGCGGGCTGCGGGAAGACGACCAGCGGGACCGGTCGGCCGGGGTCCAGCCGCAGCCGCGGCGCGCCTATCCAGGTCAGGGCGGAGCGCCGGACCAGCTCGCCGTGGGTGTCCCCGGTGCGCCGCTTGGCGAGCACCAGGTCGAGCCGGCCGGCCGCCAGCCGTTCGTGCAGGGTGCCCGACAGCTCGACCGTCAGCTCCAGATCGACCTCCGGATGGTCCCGCTGGAACGACTCCAGGACCTCCGGCAGCAGGGTGAGGACGAAGTCCTCCGAGGCACCGAACCGCAGCCGCCCGCGCAGCCGGGTCCCCGCGAAGAAGGCCGCCGCGCGGCCGTGCGCCGCCAGGATCGTCCGGGCGAAACCGAGCATCGCCTCGCCGTCCTCGGTCAGCTCCACGCGGTGGGTGTCCCGGCTGAACAGCGGCCGCCCCGTCTCCCCCTCCAGCCTGCGGATGTGCTGGCTCACCGTGGACTGGCGCACCCCCAGCCGACGGGCCGCCTGCGTGAAACTCAGCGTCTGCGCCACGGCGAGGAAGGTGCGCAGCTGCCCCGGGTCGTACATGGGCGCCAGGCTATCGCGTAACGCGATGACAGTAAGAGCGGTATGCGGGATTCCCGATCAAGTCGCACAGGTGGACCATGGGGAGGCCCGATCCGTACCCCGAAGCGCGTCAGCAGTGGAGCACATGAACCGCCGCACGTCCCTCATACCGTCCTGGCTGCCCGTCGACCCGTACGTCCTCGCCCTCCTCGCCACCGTCGGACTCGCCGCCCTCCTCCCGGTCTCCGGCGCCGCCGCCGAGGCCGCGGGAGGCGCCTCGACCGGTGCGGTGGCGCTCCTGTTCTTCCTCTACGGCGCCAGGCTCTCCACCCGCGAGATCGTCGAAGGACTGAAGCACTGGCGGCTCCACCTCACCGTCCTGGCCTGCACCTTCGTCCTCTTCCCGGTCCTCGGGCTGGCCGCCCGGGGACTGGTGCCGTACCTCCTGACCCCCCAGCTCCACAGCGGGCTCCTCTTCCTCTGTCTGGTCCCGTCGACCGTCCAGTCGTCCATCGCCTTCACCTCCATCGCCCGCGGCAACGTCCCCGCCGCGATCTGCGCGGGCTCTTTCTCCAGCCTGGCCGGCATCGTGATCACTCCGCTCCTGGCGGCGCTCCTCATCGGCGGTACGACGGGCTTCTCCGCGGACTCCCTCGTCAAGATCGTCGCCCAGCTGCTGCTCCCCTTCGTCGCGGGCCAACTGCTGCGCCGCTGGCTCACCGGCTTCCTCACCCGGCACCGGAAGGCGCTGGGCCTGGTCGACCGGGGCTCGGTGCTGCTGGTCGTCTACACCGCGTTCAGCGAGGGCATGGTCACCGGCATCTGGCACCAGGTGACCCCCGCGAGGCTGGCCGCGCTGCTGGCGGTGGAGGCGGTGCTGCTCGCGGTGATGCTCTCCGTCAGCTGGTACGGAGGCAGGCGGCTCGGCTTCGACCGGGCGGACCGGGTCGCGATCCAGTTCGCGGGCTCGAAGAAGAGCCTGGCGGCGGGGCTCCCGATGGCGAGCGTCCTGTTCGGCGCCCACGCGAGCCTGGCGGTGCTGCCGCTGATGCTCTTCCACCAGATGCAGCTGATGGTCTGCGCGGTCCTGGCGAAGCGCCGGGCGAAGGACGAGGAGGCGCAGGAGGCGCAGCCGACCGGGACCCCGGATGCCCCGGTGCCCACCTCGGAACCTGCCGGGGTACCCACTCCCGGCCGGTGACCACCTGGGCCCGCCGACCCGGTGCCCCACCCCCGGCCGGTGACCATCTGGGTCCGTATCTCCGGTGTCCGCCCTCGCCCGGCGAGCGAGCCGAAGGGGCGCGTCGCTCTCAAAGGGAGGCCGTGCTCGATATGCGGCTCCGCCGGGTGGGCGGAGGTTTCCGAGGTACGAGGAAACCGAGCACGGTCGACCGTCGGCGCCGGCCGAGACGCCCCGGAGGCGAACCGAGCCCCCCAGAGAAGGGGCCCAGCCGGCGCAGGGGGCGCTTCCCGCCGGCCGGGCCCTGATCCCGTGCAGCGGGGGAGCGTCATACCCCGGTGGGCAGGGCGATGCGCTGGTCGCCCGCGTACACGTTCATGGAGGTGCCGCGCAGGAAGCCGACGAGGGTCAGTCCGGTTTCGGCGGCGAGGTCCACGGCGAGTGAGGAGGGTGCGGAGACGGCGGCGAGGACGGGGATGCCGGCCATGACGGCTTTCTGGGCGAGTTCGAAGGAGGCGCGGCCGGAGACGAGCAGGAGGGCGCGGGAGAGGGGGAGCAGGTCCTGCTGGAGGGCCCGGCCGACGAGTTTGTCGACGGCGTTGTGGCGGCCGACGTCCTCGCGGATGTCCAGCATGTCGCCGTCCTCGGTGAACAGCGCGGCGGCGTGGAGGCCGCCGGTCCGGTCGAAGACCTGTTGTGCGGCCCGGAGCCGGTCGGGGAGGGCGGCGAGCAGCGCGGGGTCGACCCGGACCGGGGGAGTGTCGGCGATCGGGTGGCGGGTGGCGGTGCGTACGGCGTCGAGGCTGGCTTTTCCGCAGAGGCCGCAGGAGGAGGTGGTGTAGACGTTGCGCTCAAGGGTGATGTCGGGGACGGGGACGCCGGGGGCGAGTTGTACGTCGACGACGTTGTAGGTGTTGGTGCCGTCGGCCCGGGCGCCCGCGCAGTACACGATGGACCGCAGGTCGGCGGCGGTGGCGAGGACGCCTTCGCTGACGAGGAAGCCCGCGGCGAGTGCGAAGTCGTCGCCGGGGGTGCGCATGGTGATGGCGAGGGGTTTGCCGTTGAGCCGGATTTCCAGCGGTTCCTCGGCCACCAGGGTGTCGGGGCGGGTGGTGACGACCCCGTCCCGGATGCGGATGGTGCGGCGGCGCTCGGTGACCCGTCCCATGGTGATCAGTCCTACTTGTCGAGTCGAGGGGCCCGGTCCGGGGAGCTGGGCCTAGTGCTGTTGTACGTGCTGGAACCCGAAGCGGCACTTGATGCAGAGGTTGCCGTGGGCCACCGGGTTGTCGTGCGGGGAGGTGGCCTTCACGACCTCATTGTCCTGTACGCGCAGGGTGAGGTTGCGGCCGACGCCGTAGTACGCGCAGATCGTGGTGGTCCCGGTCCGGGCGGGTTCGTTCCGGGTGGCCCGCTTCTCCATGCGCTTCACGATGCGTTCTCCTCGACGCAGTGGCATGCATACAGCATTCTGTAGACGGGTGCGGAGCGGAAGCCCCCGGGCGTACGGGATTCATCAAGTCCCGTACACCAGAGGCGAGTTCAGTCAGCCGGGCCCCGGGCCGGCAGGTCCGGGATCGCGCCCACCGCGCGCGGCGTCGGCAGCGGCTCGGGTGCCTTCGAGGTGCCGTACGGCGCCGGGTTCCGTCAGTTCCGTAGCGGCGCGGACCACGCACCCGATCGCACGCTCGGGCGGCAGCGCGGCGCTGACCGCGCCGCGTGTGGGCGGCGCTGACCGCGCCGCCCACACGTTCCGTTCGGCATCTTCCGATCGGCTGGTCCTCCACCTCGGACCTGATCGGCCGCAAGAACATCCACCGCGTCTATCTCGGGGTCGGCGCCGTGATGTATCCGCTGATCGCGTGGTTCGGCGACCCCTCCAAGCCGCTGTTCGTCATCTGCGCGCTGGTGATCCTCTCCTGCTACGGAGGCGGCTTCGCCACCATCCCCGCGTACCTCAAGGATCTCTTCGGCACCTACCGGGTCGGCGCGATCCACGGCCGGCTGCTCACCGCCTGGTCGACCGCCGGAGTGCTCGGCCCGCTCATCGTCAACAAGGTCGCGGACAGTCGGGAAGCGGCGGGGAAGAGCGGCGCGGGGCTGTACGGTCTTTCGTTCACCATCATGATCGGGCTGCTGGTCGTCGGCTTTGTCACCAATGAACCGGTCAGGCCCGTATCCGCCCGTCATCACGTACCGAACCCGAAGGAGACAGCCGATGACCAGGTCAGCAGCGACCGGCGAAGCGCCGCCTGAGCCCCGTCGTGCCGGTCTGATCGCCTTCGCCTGGCTTTGGGTGGGCATCCCGCTCGCGTACGGTGTGTATGAGCTCGTCCTGAAAGCAGCCCAGCTGTTCACCCGATGATGTGGAGTCTCCAAATGGCGCGGGTGAATCCTGTTGGTTCACCTGCACCCGTACCGGTGAGTCGCTGACGAGACTGGAGAATTCCTGACGTCGACAACAGAGGGGGTCCGGGCATGACCGGCACTCGTATCGCCGCGCTCGGGCACTATCAGCCCGCCAAGGTGCTCACCAACCACGATCTGGCGGCCATCGTCGACACCAACGACGAATGGATCAGCAGCCGGGTCGGTATCAAGACCCGGCATGTGGCGGGTCCGGACGAACCGGTGGACGAGCTGGCCGCGCACGCGGGCGCCAAGGCCCTCGCGTCCGCCGGCCTCACCCCGGCGGACATCGACATGGTCCTGGTGGCGACCTCCACCGCCATCGACCGGTCGCCGAACACGGCCGCGCGGGTCGCGGCCAGGCTCTCCATGGGCTCGCCCGCCGTGATGGACCTCAACGTGGTCTGCGCGGGCTTCACCCACGCCCTGGCCACGGCCGACCACGCGGTACGGGCGGGCTCGGCCTCCCGGGTCCTGGTCATCGGCGCCGACAAGATGGCCGCCATCGCCGACTGGACGGACCGCACCACCTGTGTGCTGCTCGGTGACGGCGCGGGCGCGGCGGTCGTCGTGGCGACCGGGGACGACGAGGAGCCGGGCATCGGTCCGGTGCTCTGGGGCTCGGTGCCCGAGATGGGCCACGCGGTACGGATCGAGGGCACGCCCCCCGTCTTCGCCCAGGAGGGCCAGTCGGTCTACCGCTGGGCCACCACCCAGTTGCCGCCCCTCGCCCGCAAGGTCTGCGAGCGGTCCGGGATCACCCCCGAGGAGCTGGGCGGGGTCGTGCTGCACCAGGCCAATCTGCGGATCATCGAGCCCCTCGCCCAGAAGATCGGCGCGGTCAACGCGGTGATCGCCCGCGATGTGGTGGATTCCGGCAATACGTCCGCCGCGTCGATCCCGATGGCGCTGTCCAAGCTCGTGGACCGGGGGGAGATCCCGTCGGGTGCTCCGGTGCTGCTCTTCGGCTTCGGAGGAAACCTCTCGTACGCCGGGCAGGTCATCCGCTGCCCGTGATTCCCGGCCACCCCGCCATGATCCTCCGGGGATCTCGGTAGACTGTAGACGATAGCCAATTTGTCATCGTCGCCACCGGCCAGGAGGGGGACCACGATGCTGTCCGCGAAATTGGCACAGGGATCTGTGCCCAAGCTCGAACGACCGGGTCCACTGCGTGAGCGTGTGTACGAGGCACTGCTCGAACTGATAACGACCCGGGCGCTCCAGCCGGGCCAGCATCTGGTCGAGAGTGAGCTGGCGGGCCATCTGGGGGTGTCGCGGCAGCCGGTGCGCGAGGCTCTCCAGCGGCTCAACACCGAGGGCTGGGTCGATCTCCGCCCCGCCCAGGGGGCGTTCGTCCACGAACCCACCGAGGACGAGGCGGACCAACTGCTGTCGGTCCGTACGCTGCTGGAGGCGGAGGCCGCCCGGCTGGCCGCGGCGAACTCCGGCGCGGCGGGTATCGCCGCGCTGGAGGAGCTGTGCGACCGGGGCGAGCGGGCGGTGGCCGACGACGACGTGGATCTGACGGTCGTCCTCAACGCGGCCTTCCACGCGAAGGTCATGGAGCTGGCGGGCAATGTCGTACTGGCCGAGCTGGCCGCGCAGGTGGGCCGCAGGGTCCGCTGGTACTACACCCCGGTCGCGCGGCAGCGCGGCAAGCGCTCCTGGATCGAGCACCGGGAGCTGATCGCCGCCGTCGCCGCGCGCGACGAGGGGCGCGCCACCGAGATCATGAGGGCGCACACGGAACACACCCGCACCACCTATCACCAGCGCGAACGCGGCTGACCGCACGACCGGCCGTGCGGTCGGCGCAGGTGTGCTCCGGTGTTTTCGCCCGGCCGTCCCGTACGAAACGGGACGGCCGGGATCCTCGCGGTCACACGTCACATGTCGCGCACCCGTAGGCGTACGTCACACGTCACACACCTCACGTATCCGCAGGCGCACGTCATGCGGCACACTCACACGTCGAATTCCTCGATCAGACCGCCGATCAGCCGGATGCTCTTCATGACCTGGTCATGGGGGAGGCCGCCGACCTGCTGGAAGCACATCAGCCGGTCCACCCCGAGATCGGCGTAGGCGCGGAGCTTCTCGCGGCAGGTCTCCGGGCTTCCGATGATCAGCGAGTGCTGCGAGTTGAGCGCTTCGTAGATCTCGTCCGCGGGCACCTCCTCGCCACCGAGTATCCGGCCGATGACCAGCTGGGCATCGCTGGGAGCGGTCCCGGCGGCGGCCTCCGCCCGCAGATAGGCCCCGGCGAGCCCGCCGCCGTCCGGCTGGGCCAGCAGCTTCTCCTGGTGCCGGGCCGACTCCAGGAACCCTTCCTGCGCCTCGAAGAAGGTGAGCGCCTTGGCGGTGTACCAGGCGGCGGCCGAGGCCGCGCCGTTGCGGATGGCCTCCTCGTCGGTGTCGGCGCAGTGTACGAAGGTGAAGAAGGCGACCTGGTCGTTGACGAGGGTGCCCGCCGGGCTCTCGCAGGCGCGGACCGCCGCGCGGTAGAGGTCGATCGACCGCCGCACCTCATCCATCGCCGTCCACACCGTCGTGCCCAGCACCCCCACCCCGTTGCGGCCCGCCTGCTCGAAGGAGGACGGGCTCGAAGCGGCCTGCCACAGCGGCGGGTGCGGGTTCTGGTAGGGCTTGGGCAGTACGGGGACATCGGTGATGTCGTAGTGCGGGCTGTGCCAGGAGAAGCGCTCGTCCGTCCACATCCGAGGGATCATCCGGAACGCCTCGGCGGTCTGCTCCCGTACCTCGGCGGGGTCGACACCGAACAGCCGCCACTCCGGAGGGGTGGAGCGGGTCAGCCCCAACTCCACCCGGCCGCCGCTGAGATGGTCCAGCATCGCGGCGCGCTCGGCGATCCGGATCGGGTGGTTCAGCCGGCCGGGCGCCAGCACCGCGGCATGGCCGAGACGCATACGGCTGGTCGTCTGGGAGAGGGCGGCGAGCATGATCTCGGGGGCGGAGGACAGGCTGAACTCCTCCGCGCCGTGGTGCTCGACCTGCCACCAGCAGCCGTAACCCAACTCGTCGGCCAGCCGCGCCTGTTCCATCGCCTGGGTGATGCGCAGGTGCTCGTGCCCCTCCTCCCAGGGGCGGGGGTCCTGGATCTCTGTGAACATATCGAGCTTCATGAGCTGTGTGGTACCTCTCGTGGGGGATGGCGCAATGCGCGTGTTATTCGGGCGCTGTTCACTGAATCATCCTTGTTCATAGAGCTTTCGGTGGATTCCGCGACGATGCTCCACGCCATCTCCACTTTGTCCTTGCTGTGGATAAAGTTGACACGGATTCCTGCGCAACTTCTTCCCCCTGCGGGCAAGCACTGCTACGTTCCCCTCGAAAGCCCGGTAGGCGCGGCCGAGAGGCGGGGAGGGGCGAGTGAGGCGTATGACCGCACGACCCGCAAACGCCCACCAGGCGCGACTGCTGCGGCTGTTGCGCGACGGCGGCCCCAGCTCCCGCGCCCAGCTGGGCGATCAGGTGGACCTCTCCCGCTCCAAGCTCGCCGTCGAGATGGACCGGCTGCTGGAGACCGGACTCGTGGTCGCCGACGGACTCGCCGCTTCGCGCGGCGGCCGGCGCTCCCACAACATCCGGCTCGCGCCCGCCATGCGCTTCCTCGGTGTGGACATCGGCGCCACCTCCATCGATGTGGCCGTCACCAACGCGGAGCTGGAGGTGCTGGGACATCTCAACCATCCGATGGACGTACGGGAAGGCCCGGTCGCCGTCTTCGAGCAGGTGCTCGCGCTGGTGGCCAAGCTCAAGTTGTCAGGACTGGCCGAGGAGTTCGACGGCGCGGGCATCGGAGTGCCGGGTCCGGTCCGCTTCCCCGAGGGCGTCCCGGTCGCCCCGCCGATCATGCCGGGCTGGGACGGCTTCCCCGTCCGGGAGGCGCTCAGTCAGGAGCTGGGCTGCCCGGTCATGGTCGACAACGATGTGAACCTGATGGCGATGGGCGAGCAGCACGCGGGTGTCGCCCGCTCCGTGGCCGACTTCCTCTGCGTCAAGATCGGTACGGGCATCGGCTGCGGCATCGTCGTCGGCGGCGAGGTGTACCGGGGGACGACCGGCAGCGCCGGGGACATCGGCCATATCCAGGTCGAGTCGGACGGCCGGTCCTGCGCCTGCGGCAACAAGGGCTGTCTGGAGGCGTACTTCAGCGGCGCCGCGCTCGCCCGCGACGCCGAGGACGCCGCCCGCACCGGCCGCTCGCCCGAACTGGCCGCACGGCTGGGGGCCGGGGGCCGGCTCACCGCGGTGGATGTCGCCGCGGCCGCCGCGGCGGGGGATCCCACCGCGCTCGGGCTGATCCGCGAGGGCGGGAACCGGGTCGGCCAGGTCATCGCCGGACTCGTCAGCTTCTTCAACCCCGGGCTGGTGGTGATCGGCGGTGGGGTGACCGGCCTCGGCCCCACACTGCTCGCCAGCGTCCGCACTCAGGTCTACCGCCAGTCGCTGCCGCTGGCCACCGGCAATCTCCCCATCGTCCTGGGCGAACTGGGCCCGACCGCCGGGGTCACCGGCGCGGCCCGGCTCATCAGCGACCACCTGTTCTCCCCGGCCTGAGCGGCCGGGGCGTACCACCCGTACCACTGGCACCACCCGTACCACCGGCAGTAACGCGACACCGCACGCAGCACGAGCCGCACCCGTACGAGCCGCCCTCACGTCACACGCGCAGCCGCACCACGTACGAGCCGCACCATGTACGAGTAAGCCGCACCACGTACGAGCCGCCCGAAGCACGAGCCGCCCTCACACGTCACGCGCATCCGCACTGCGTACGAGCCGCACCAGCCGCGTCACTTCCTGTTTCCGTACGCGCCCACCAGCCCGCGCCGTACCGGGTCCTGCCCCGGCACAGCGCTGCCCGGCACCGCCCTGCTCGCTCACCGGCCGCACCCGCCGAGGGGATACGTCATGGCACCATCACCAGAAACCCCGCTGCTCACCATGGACGGCATCGTCAAGACCTTCCCCGGTGTCCGCGCCCTCGACGGTGTGGACCTGGAGGTCAGGGCAGGGGAGGTCCACTGTCTGCTCGGCCAGAACGGCGCCGGGAAGTCCACCCTCATCAAGGTGCTCGCCGGAGCGCACCAGCCGGACGGCGGTGTGATCAGCTGGCGCGGCGAAGAGGTCACACTGAAGTCGCCCATCGCCGCCATGCGGCTCGGTATCGCGACCATCTACCAGGAACTCGACCTGGTCGAGGGGTTGTCGGTGGCCGAGAACATCTTCCTCGGCCATGAACCCACCACCGCCGGATTCGTGGTCAGGAGCCGGGCGGCCCGCACCGCGGCCACAGCGCTGCTGGCCCGCCTCGGCCACCCCGAGATCCAGGCCACCCGGGCGGTGGGCACGCTCTCCGCCGCCCAGCAGCAGATCGTCTCCATGGCCCGCGCGCTCTCCCACGACGTACGCCTCATCGTGATGGACGAGCCGTCCGCGGCCCTCGACCCCGACGAGGTCGACAACCTCTTCCGGGTGGTCGCCACCCTCACCGCCGACGGTGTGGCGGTCATCTACATCTCCCACCGGCTGGAGGAGATCCGGCGCATCGGCGACCGGGTCACCGTCATCAAGGACGGGCGGACCGTGGCCGTCGCACTGCCCGCGAAACAGACCCCGACCAGCGAGGTCGTGGCACTGATGACCGGCCGCGATGTCGAGTACGTCTTCCCCGGGCGCCCCGCCGGACCCGCCCCCGGCGACCCGCGCGCCGAGCCCGTACTGCGGGTCGAAGGGCTCGCCAGGAAAGGGGAGTTCGCGCCGGTCGACCTCGAACTGCGGCCGGGCGAGATCGTCGGTCTCGCGGGGCTCGTCGGATCCGGCCGCTCCGAGATCCTGGAGACGATCTACGGGGCGCGCAGACCCACCGCGGGCCGGGTCCTCGTCGACGGAACACCACTGCGGCCCGGCAGTGTGGGCGCCGCTGTCCGCGCCGGACTCGGTCTCGCGCCCGAGGAACGCAAGGCCCAGGGCCTGTTGATGCTCGAATCCGTCACCCGCAATGTGTCGGTGTCGTCGCTGTCCCGCTTCTCCCAGGCCGGCTGGCTCGACCACGCGGCCGAACGCGCCGCCGCCCGCGCCGCCACCAGGGAACTCTCCCTGCGCCCGGACAACCCGGACGCCCGTATCCGCACCCTCTCCGGCGGCAACCAGCAGAAAGCGGTCCTCGCCCGCTGGCTGCTGCGCGGCTGCCGGGTGCTGCTGCTCGACGAACCGACGCGCGGTGTCGATGTGGGTGCCCGCGCCGAGCTGTACGCCGTGATCCGGCGCCTGGCCGACGAGGGGCTCGCCGTCCTGCTCGTCTCCAGCGAGGTCCCCGAAGTGCTGGGCCTCGCCGACCGTGTGCTGGTCCTGCGCGAGGGGCGGGTCGTCCACCGGGCGCCCGCCCGGGAGCTCGACGAGCACCGAGTCCTCGATCTCGTGATGGAAGGGAGCCCGACGCCATGAAACCGCCAGCCTCCGAAGAACGGCAGGGCGGGCCCGACGCCGTGGCCGCGCCCGGTCCGGCCGCACCGCCCGCCCTATCCGCAGAGCCCGTCAAAAAGCCTCCGGGGCAAGGAGATCGGCGATCGTTCGGGATGCGGCTCGATGTCCGTAACCTCTCGCTGCTGGGTGTGCTCGCCGCGCTGATCGTCGTCGGTGGGATCACCAAGCCGGACCAGTTCCTGGACACCAACAACCTCCAGCTCGTCCTCACCCAGGCATCGGTCATCGGTGTGGTCACGGTGGGCATGACCTTCGTGATCACCAGCGGTGGCATCGATCTGTCGGTGGGCGCGATCGTGGCCCTGGCCTCGGTCTGGGCCACCACACTGGCCACCCAGGAGTTCGGGTTCGCCGGGATCCTGTTCACGGCCGTCGTGGTGGGTCTCGCCTGCGGTCTGGTGAACGGTGTGCTGATCGCGTACGGCGGGATGGTGCCGTTCATCGCGACCCTCGCGATGCTTGCCTCCGCCCGGGGCCTCGCGCTGATGATCACCGATGGCAAGACCCAGATCGTCACCGTGACCTCGGTGCTCGACCTCGGCGTCCCGGACTCGTACGTCCTGGGGATCCCGCCGCTGGTGCTGGTCTTCGCGGCCGTCACCGTCGTCGGCTGGCTGATCCTCAACCGTACGACCTTCGGCCGGCGCACCGTCGCCGTCGGCGGCAACCCGGAGGCCGCCAGGCTCGCCGGTATCGATGTCCGCAGACAGCGGCTGTACCTCTATCTGTTCTCCGGGCTCTGCTGCGGCATCGCCGCCTTCCTGCTGGTCATCCTGGCCGGCTCGGGACAGAACACCAACGGAAACCTGTACGAGCTGGACGCCATCGCGGCCGCGATCATCGGCGGCACCCTGCTCAGCGGCGGGCGCGGCACGATCGTCGGCTCCGTACTGGGTGTGCTCGTCTTCACGACCATCACCAACATCTTCGCTCTCAACAATCTGCAGAGCGACGTCCAGCAGATCGCCAAGGGCGCCATCATCGTCGCCGCCGTACTGGTCCAGCGCCGCACCGCACGCAACGGCGAGGTCTGACTTCCGCTCCGGCCCCGCACCCCGTCACCCCGTTGTACCGCCCTATGCGAAGGGTTGAACCACCATGACAGAAACCAGCCGCAGAGGAATCCTGTTCGGCACCGCCGCCCTCTCCGCAGGTGCTCTCCTCACCGCCTGCACCAGCAACGAGCCCAAGGCGCAGGCGAATTCGGCCGACAACGCTCCCGCCGCCTCCGAGACCCCTGGCAAGGCCCTCACCATCGGCTTCGCCGGGCCCCAGGCCGACCACGGCTGGCTCAACGCCATCAACGTACAGGCCAAGGCCAGAGCGGAGAGATACCCGGAGGTGACACTGGACATCACCGAGGGCTCCAACGACATCGCCGCGCAGATCGGCCAGGTCGAGACGCTCATCAACAAGAAGGTCGACGTCCTGGTGATCCTGCCGGCCGACGGCAAGGCCCTCACCCAGGTCGGGCTGAAGGCCATGCGCGCCGGAATCCCGGTCATCAACCTGGACCGGATCTTCTCCAACCCGCAGGCGTACCGCGCCTATATCGGTGGCGACAACTACGGCATGGGCGTCAGCGCCGGGAACTACATCGGCGAGAAGCTCAAGGGCAAGGCCAACGCCAAGGTCATCGAACTGGCGGGCGTCGACAGCCTGGAGCTGACCCAGCAGCGCACCCAGGGCTTCGACGACGCCCTGAAGAACTACCCGAACATCAAGAAGGTCGCCCGCCAGGCCGCCGACTTCACCGTCGAGTCCGGCCAGGCCAAGATGGCCCAACTGCTCCAGGCGCAGCCGTCCTTCGACGCCCTGTGGAACCACGACGACGACCAGGGCGTGGGCGCGCTGCGCGCCATCCAGCAGGCGGGCCGCGACAGCTTCCTGATGGTCGGCGGCGCCGGGGCGAAGTCCGCGATGGACGCCATCAAGGCCGACAACGGTGTGCTCAAGGCCACCGTCCTGTATCCGCCGACGATGGCCGCCTCCGCCATCGACCTGGCCCGCGCGCTGGGCAACGCGAAGGGCATCAACGGCATGTCGGAGCTGGAGATCCCGGCCTCCGTCACGCTCTACTCGGCAGTGGTGGACAAGGACAACGTCGACCAGTACCTGCCCACCGGTTTCAGCTGACAGGCCCCGTGCCTGGCCGCCCCCACCGAGCGACACGACGAGGAGTACTCCGTATGACCCTCAGTCCCACGGAAGCGCCGGCGAAAGAAGTCGGCCCGCCACCGGCACTCGGCATCGGCATGGTCGGATACGCGTTCATGGGCGCCGCCCACTCGCAGGGGTGGCGCACCGCGGGACACGTCTTCGACCTGCCGGCCAGGCCCGTACTCGCCGCGATCTGCGGTCGGGACGGGACCGCGGTACGGGCGGCTGCGGACCGGCACGGCTGGGCGGCCGCCGAGACGGACTGGCGGGCGCTCATCGCGCGTGACGATGTGCAGGTGGTCGACATCTGCACGCCCGGGGACAGCCATGCGGAGATCGCGGTCGCCGCGCTGGAGGCGGGCAAGCACGTCCTGTGCGAGAAGCCGCTCGCCAATTCGGTGGCCGAGGCCGAGGTCATGGCCAGGGCCGCCGAAGCCGCCGCTGCCCGTGGCCAGTTGGCCATGGTGGGCTTCAACTACCGCAGGGTGCCCGCTATTTCGTACGCACGAAAGCTCATCGCGGACGGCAGGCTCGGCCCCCTGCGCCATGTCCGGATCGCCTATCTCCAGGACTGGCTGGCCGATCCGGCGGCCCCGCTGACCTGGCGGCTCAAGCGCGAACGCGCCGGGTCGGGGGCGCTGGGCGATCTGGGGGCGCACATCGTCGACCTGGCACAGTTCCTGACGGGCGAGCCGCTGGCCGGGGTCTCGGCGCTCACCGAGACCTTCGTACGGCAACGGCCGGTCGTCAGCGGTACGCCGGCGGGGGCGTCGGGCACCGAGTTCGGCGAGGTCACCGTGGACGACGCGGTGGTGTTCACCGGGCGGCTCGCCTCGGGCGCGCTGGCCGGCTTCGAGGCGACCCGGATGGCCTCGGGGCGCAAGAACGCGCTGCGTCTGGAGATCAACGGGGAGCGCGGTTCGCTCGCCTTCGATCTGGAGCGCCTCAACGAACTCTCGTTCCACGACCACACCGAACCCGCGGTCTCGGCGGGCTTCCGCCGGATCCTGGTCACGGAACCGGAGCATCCCTATCTGGAGGCGTGGTGGCCGCCGGGTCACGCGCTCGGCTACGAACACACCTTCGTCCACCAGGTCCGTGACCTGGTGGAGGCGATCGTCACCGGCACCGCCCCGGTGCCGTCCTTCGCGGACGGGCTCCAGGTGCAGCGGGTGCTCGCGGCGGTGGAGGAGAGCGCGGAGAAGAACGCCGCGTACACGCCCGTAACGTCCCTGTCCGTACATCACGCGTAGCGGAGGACCGCATGCCACGTCCGTTCACACTCTTCACCGGCCAGTGGGCCGACCTTCCCCTGGAGGAAGTGTGCAGACTCGCCCGTGACTTCGGCTACGACGGTCTGGAACTCGCCTGCTGGGGAGATCACTTCGAGGTCGACAAGGCGCTCGCCGATCCCGGATATCTGGCGGGCCGTCATCAGCTGCTCGACAAGTACGGGCTCAAGTGCTGGGCGATCTCCAACCACTTGGTGGGCCAGGCGGTCTGCGACAACCCCATCGACGAACGGCACCAGGGCATCCTGCCCGCCAGGATCTGGGGCGACGGCGAGCCCGAGGGTGTCCGACAGCGCGCCGCCGCCGAGATCAAGGACACCGCACGGGCCGCCGCCGCCTTCGGTGTGAACACCGTCGTCGGCTTCACCGGCTCGTCGATCTGGCATCTGGTCGCGATGTTCCCCCCGGTGCCGCCCGGCATGATCGACCGGGGGTACGAGGACTTCGCGGAGCGCTGGAACCCGATCCTGGACGTCTTCGACGCCGAGGGGGTGCGCTTCGCCCACGAGGTCCACCCGAGCGAGATCGCGTACGACTACTGGACCACCCACCGCGCACTGGAGGCGGTCGGCCACCGGCCCGCGTTCGGGCTGAACTTCGACCCGAGCCACTTCGTCTGGCAGGACCTCGACCCGGTGGGTTTCCTCTACGACTTCCGGGACCGGATCTACCACGTCGACTGCAAGGAGGCCCGCAAACGCCTCGACGGCCGCAACGGCCGGCTCGGTTCGCATCTGCCCTGGGGCGATCCCCGGCGCGGCTGGGACTTCGTCTCGGCAGGTCACGGAGATGTGCCGTGGGAGGACGTCTTCCGGATGCTCCGGTCGATCGCGTACGAGGGCCCCGTCTCGGTCGAGTGGGAGGACGCCGGTATGGACCGCCTGACCGGCGCCCCGGAGGCCCTCGCGGGCCTCAAACGCTTCGACTTCGAGCCCCCGTCGGCCTCCTTCGACGCGGCCTTCGGCGGCGGTGACTGACCCGGAGCCCTCGGATCGTACGACGAGCGAGTTCGGACGCCCCGCACAGTGAGAGTGTGCCGGGGCGCCCATCCGGGCAGTGTGACCTGGTGCCGCCCCGGGGGCCGGTGAGCATGCCGAGGCCCGGGACGGCCACCTGGGACGGCGAGTGAGCCGGGACGCTCACTTCCGGACGGCGAGTGTGCCGGGTGCCCACTCTTGCCCGGCGGGCGAACCGAGCAGGGTCGACCGTCGACAGCGGCAAGAGCGCCCCGGAGGCGAACCGAGCCCTCAAAAAAGCAGTAGGAGGCTTTCGTGCACGGAAAACGTTCCAGAGCCAGATCCCTCCTCGCGCTCCTGACGGGCGCCCTGCTCGTGGGATCGAGCATCGGCGCCCTGCCCGCGGGCGCCGCCGACCCCGCTCCGCCGGTCGCGGCGGAGAGCTTTCAGCAGGTGACGCTGGCGAAGGGCGCCGACGAGGTGGGCGAGCCGATGTCACTCGCGGTCCTGCCGGACCGGCGGGTGCTGCACACCTCGCGCGACGGCACACTCCGTATCACCGACGCGGGCGGCGACACCACGGTCGTCGGCAAGCTGGACGTCTACAGCCACGACGAGGAGGGGCTCCAAGGGGTCGGGGTGGATCCCGGCTTCGCCGAGAACCGGGCCATCTATCTCTTCTACGCTCCCAGGCTCGACACCCCGGCCGGTGAGGCCCCCGAGAGCGGGACGCCCGCGGACTTCGCACCGTACGACGGATACAACCGGCTGTCGCGCTTCACGCTGAAGGCGGACGGCACACTCGACCCGGCGAGCGAGAAGAAGGTTCTCGACGTCGCCGCCTCACGGGGCATCTGCTGCCATGTCGGTGGTGACATCGCCTTCGACGCGGACGGCAATCTGTATCTGTCGACGGGTGACGACACCAACCCGTTCGCCTCGGACGGCTACACACCGATCGACGAACGGCCGGACCGTAACCCGGTGTTCGACGCACAGCGCAGCGCCGCCAACACCAATGACCTCCGGGGCAAGGTGCTGCGGATCAAGGTCGCCGACGACGGTTCGTACACCATTCCGGACGGCAATCTCTTCGCCCCCGGCACCGCGAAGACTCGGCCCGAGATCTACGCGATGGGTTTCCGCAACCCCTTCCGGATCTCCGTCGACCAGCGGACCGGTGTGGTGTACGTGGGGGATTACGGCCCCGACGCGGGTGCCGCCTCCCCGACCCGGGGGCCCGGCGGGATGGTGGAGTTCGCCCGGGTCACCGAGGCGGGCAACTTCGGCTGGCCGTACTGCGTGGGCAGGAACGAGCCGTTCGTGGACTACGACTTCGCGACCGGGCTCTCCGGCGACGCCTTCGACTGCGCCGCGCCGAAGAACACCTCGCCGCACAACACCGGACTGACCGACCTGCCGCCCGCGCAGCCCGCCTGGATCGACTACGACGGCGGCAGCGTACCGGAGTTCGGCAATGGCTCGGAGTCCCCGATGGCGGGTCCCGTCTACCGTTACGACGAGGCGCTGGACTCCCCGGTGAAATTCCCGGAGGCGTACGACGGGGACTTCTTCGCGGGTGAGTTCGGCCGCCAGTGGATCAAGCGCATCGAGCAGGACGGCGACGGTACGGCCGGCTCCATCAACCCGTTCCCGTGGACCGGTACCCAGGTCATGGACATGGAGTTCGGCCCGGACGGCGCGCTCTACGTACTCGACTACGGTCTGTCGTGGTTCGGCGGTGACGAACACTCCGCGCTCTACCGCATCGAGAACTCCACCGGCGGCAAGTCCCCGATCGCGGTGGCCACCGCCGACAGAACGTCCGGCACCGCGCCGCTGAAGGTCAGCTTCTCCTCGGCCGGCACCTCGGACCCGGACGGCGACACTCTCACCTACGCGTGGGACTTCGGCGACGGCGGTACGTCCACCCGGACCGACCCCACGTACCGGTACCGGAAGAACGGCACCTACACCGCCCGGCTCACCGTCACCGACCCCACCGAGCGGACCGCCACGGCGTCCGTACGGGTGGTCGTCGGCAACACCGCCCCCACGGTGACGCTCCAACTGCCCACTGATGGAACCCTGTTCAACTTCGGTGACAAGCTGCCCTTCGCGGTGCGGGTCACCGACCCGGAGGACGGCACGATCGACTGCTCCAAGGTCGTCGTCCGCTATATCCTCGGCCACGACCACCACGGCCATCCGATCACCTCCGCCAACGGCTGCGAGGGTACGATCACCGCGCCCGCCGACGCGGAACACGACCCCAACGCCAATATCTTCGGTGTGATCGACGCCGAGTACACCGACGGCGGAGGCGGCGGTCAGGCCCCGCTCACCAGCCACGCCCAGGCGCAGCTCCAGCCCAGACACCGGCAGGCCGAGCACTTCAACGGCTCCTCGGGTGTCAGTGTCATCGAAAAGACCGGGGCCAACGGCGGCAGGACCGTCGGCGACATCGACAACGGCGACTGGATCTCCTTCAAGCCGTACCACCTGGCCGGCTCGAAGACGCTCACCGCCCGGATCTCCTCCGGTGGCGCCGGCGGGTTCCTGGAGGTGCGGACGGGCTCGGCCAACGGCACACTGCTCGGTTCCGCGCCGGTTCCGGTGACCGGCGGCTGGGAGATCTTCCAGGACATCGATGTGCCCCTGCGCTCCGTACCGAAGAAGACCACCGAACTGTTCCTGGTCTTCAAGGGCGGCGCGGGCGCGCTCTACGACGTGGACGACTTCACGATCTCCACGGCCGTCCCGGGCAGGACCGAGAAGCGGGTACTGGTCTTCTCCAGGACCGCCGGATACCGGCACGACTCCATCCCCGAGGGCATCGCCGCGCTGAAGGAGCTGGGGCGGACCACGGGCATCACCGTCGATTCCACCGAGACCGCGGCCCAGTTCACCACCAGCAATCTGGCCCGGTACGACGCGGTGGTCTTCCTCTCCACCACGGGCGATGTCCTCGACGCCGACCAGCAAAGGGCGTTCGAGAACTTCATCGCGACCGGCGGCGGCTACCTGGGCGTGCACGCCGCCGCCGACACCGAGTACGACTGGCCGTTCTACGGCGGTCTGGTGGGCGCGTACTTCGCCAGCCATCCGGCGAACCAGTCCGCCACCGTACGCGTCGAGGACAAGGGCCACCCGGCCACCGCCCATCTGGACGACGAGTGGCAGCGCACCGACGAGTGGTACAACTACCGCACCAACCCGCGCGATCGGGCCAGGATCCTCGCCACCCTCGACGAAACCACCTACCAGGGCGGCACGATGAAGGGCGATCACCCGATCGCCTGGTGCCGGACGTACGAGGGTGGCCGGTCCTTCTACACCGGGGGCGGTCACACCAAGGAGTCGTACGCCGAACCCGCCTTCCGCACCCATCTGCTCGGCGGACTGCGGTACGCGGCGGGCCAGATGAAGGCCGACTGCGAGCCGAGGACCGATTACCGACCGCTCTTCAACGGAAAGACCCTGGAAGGCTGGAAGCAGGCGGGACCCGGCAAATTCACTGTCGTGGAAGGGGAGTTGCGCTCCGAGGGCGGCATGGGGCTGCTCTGGTACCAGGCCGGGGAGTTCGCCTCGTACTCCCTGAAACTCGACTGGAAACTGACCGGGGACGACAACTCCGGTGTCTTCGTGGGCTTTCCGCCCTCCGACGACCCCTGGTCCGCGGTGGACAACGGCTATGAGGTGCAGATCGACGCCACCGACACCCCCGACCGCACCACGGGCGCGATCTACGGCTTCAAGTCGGCGGACCTCAAGGCCAGGGACCGGGTCCTGCGGCCACCCGGCCAGTGGAACAGCTACGAGATCAAGGTCAGGGGCGAACGCCTCCAGGTCTTCCTCAACGGCGTGAAGATCAACGACTTCACCAACACCGACCCCGCGCGCAGCCTGAAGAACGGCCATATCGGCCTCCAGAACCACGGAGCCGACGACAGAGTGGCCTTCCGCGACATCCAGCTCAAGGAGCTGCCGCCTTCCTGAACCGGGCGGCCCGCCAACCGATGACGGGCGGGGGACACCGTACTCCCCGCCCGCCGTCCCCACCCGTAACCACCCGCAGGGAGGCAGCACATGACGACGTCCGGTGCCGGAACGGCACACCGCACGGGAACGACCGCAGCACGCACCGGAGTCTGGTTCGTCGGAGCACGCGGCTCCGTCGCCACCACGGCCGTCGCGGGATGCGCGGCGGTCGCCGCAGGACTCCATCCCCCGACCGGCATGGTCACCGAGAGCCCGCCCTTCGCGGAATCGGGCCTTCCCGCCCTCTCCTCGCTGGTCTTCGGCGGACACGACACGACGAGTTGCCCCCTGCCCAAACGCGCGGAGGCGCTGACCGCCGCAGGCGTGCTGCCGCACGGACTTCCCTCCGCGATCCACACCGAACTGGACGCGGCGGAACGGGAGATACGGGCGGGCGGACCGCAGCCCGGCGAAGCCAGGAGCGACGAGGAACTGATCGGATCCTTCGCCGCCGACCTCGTCGACTTCACCCGCCGTACCGGAGCCGCCCGGACCGTCGTCGTCAACGTCTCCTCCACGGAACCCGACCCGGGCCCCAACGCCCCTCGCATGCGAGCCAGTTCGCTCTACGCGGCGGCGGCTGTCCGGGCCCGCTGCCCGTACGTCGACTTCACTCCCTCCACCGGGCTGCGCACCGCCTCCCTCATGGCCGCCGCCGAGGCCGCCGGACTGCCCCACGCGGGCCGCGACGGCAAGACGGGCCAGACACTGCTGCGCTCCGTACTCGCCCCGATGTTCGTCCAACGGACCCTGGCCGTAAGGGCCTGGTCCGGCACGAACCTGCTGGGCGGCGGGGACGGCGCGGCGCTGGCCGACCCGGCGGCCGCGGCGGCCAAGAACGCGGGCAAGGAGCGCGTACTCACCGACATCCTGGGGACGGCGCCCGAGGGCGAGGTCCACATCGACGACGTCCCGGCGCTCGGCGACTGGAAGACCGCCTGGGACCACATCGCCTTCGACGGCTTCCTCGGCTCGCGGATGATCCTCCAGACCATCTGGCAGGGCTGTGACTCGGCGCTCGCCGCCCCACTGGTCCTCGACCTGGCCCGGCTGACCGCTCGCGCGCACGAGACGGGACTGAGTGGAGCATTACCCCAACTGGGCTTCTACTTCAAGGATCCGGACGGCGGCCCGGCCGCTCTCGCCGAACAGTACGCCGCGCTCCTCGCCTTCGCCGGCAGACTGGCGGAGAGCGGATGAGCCCGCGCGCCGACCTGCGCCCCACCCTCGCCGCCTGGGCCGAACTGCTGCGGGTGTCCGCGCTGTTCACGGTCCCCGGTGACGCGCTGGCGGGCGCCGCCGCCGTCTCCGTACGCCCCCACCGGTCCACCGCCCTCGCCCTCGGCGCCTCGCTCTGCCTGTACGAGGCGGGCATGGCCCTCAACGACTGGGCGGACCGCGAGGAGGACGCCCGCGACCGGCCCCACCGCCCCCTTCCCTCGGGCCGGATCCGCCCCGCCGCCGCCCTCGCCGCGGCCGGCACACTGACCGGTGCGGGCCTTGCCCTCGCAGCCCTCGCGGGCCGCCCGACGCTGGCGGTGGGCGCGGCCCTGGCCACGACGGTGTGGGCGTACGACCTGGGGCTGAAACACACCGTGGCGGGCCCGGTCGCGATGGGCGCGACAAGGGCGCTGGACCTGCTGCTGGGCGCGACGGCGACCGCGGCGGGCACGGCTCCGGAGCGCGCGCCCGGTACGGGTACGGGCACCACGGCGCGGTCCGTACGGGAACGGTTCCCCCGGGTCGCGCTGCCCTCCGCCGTGCTGCTCGGGGCGCACACCACCGCCGTCACCACCGTCTCGCGCCGCGAGGCCGAGGGCGGCTCGACCGCCGCGCCGCTCGCCGCCCTCGCGGCCACCATGACCCTGGGCGCGCTGGCGGGCCGCTGCCGCCGCGCCGCCGACGGCTCACGGACCGGGCCCGTGCTCGCCGGGGTGTGCGCCGCGCTCTACGCGGCCACCGTCGGACGGCCGCTCCTGCACGCCGCGCTCAACCCGTCCCCGCCACTGACCCAGCGCGCGGTCGGCGGCGGTATCCGGGCGACGATCCCGCTCCAGGCCGCGCTGGCCGCGCGCGGCGGCGCGCCGGGGATCGCGCTCGGCGTCATGGCGCTGCTGCCACCGGCCCGCGCACTCGCACGGAGAGTGAGCCCCACATGAGTCTGCGTTTCGGATACGGCACCAATGGCCTCGCCGACCTGCGGCTCGACGACGCGCTCGCCCTGCTCGCCGATCTCGGGTACGACGGCGTCGGACTGACCCTCGACCATATGCACCTCGATCCGATGGCCCCGGATCTGGCCGCCCGCACCGGGCGGGCCGCCCGGCGGCTGGCGGAGCTGGGGCTCGACGTCACCGTCGAGACCGGCGCCCGCTATGTGCTCGACCCGCGCCGCAAACACGGCCCCTCCCTGCTGGACCCGGACCCCGAGGGACGCGCCGCCCGCACCGGGCTGCTGGTCACGGCCGTGCGGGTCGCCGCGGACCTGGGGGCGCACGCCGTGCACTGCTTCAGCGGGATCACCCCGGAGGGCACGGACCCCGACACCGCGTGGAAGCGGCTCGAACAGGCGCTGGGCCCGGTGCTCGACGCGGCGGACGCCGCCGGTATCCCCCTCGCCGTCGAGCCGGAACCCGGCCATCTCGTCTCCGACCTCGCCGGATTCCACCGGCTCGGACAACGGCTCGGTGACCCCGGTCCGCTCGGGCTCACCCTCGACATCGGCCACTGCCAGTGTCTGGAACCGGTGTCGCCCGCCGACTGCGTACGGGACGCCGCGCCCTGGCTGCGGCATGTACAGATCGAGGACATGCGGCGCGGGGTCCATGAGCACCTTCCGTTCGGGGACGGCGAGATCGACTTCCCGCCCGTCCTCGACGCGCTGGCCGCCATCGGCTACCAGGGGCTGACCGTCGTCGAGCTGCCCCGCCACTCGCACGCAGGCCCCGAACAGGCCCGCAGAGCCATCGACTTCCTCCGCGCGACGGAGGCGACGGGCGCGACGGAGGCGACGGGCGCGACGGAGGCGACGGAGGCGACGGGCGCCCCGAGGGCGACGGGCACGGCGGGGGCGACGGGCACGGCGAGGGCGACGGGCATGACACAGCCCCCGGCACCGGACCCGAAGCCCGCACCAGACCCCGTACCCCCGACGCCCGCGCCCTCGGTGGCCGTACCCCCGGCGCCGAACCGTGCGCACATCCCGAACCGTGCGCACATCCCGAACCGTGCGCACATCCCGAACCGTGCGCACATCCCGAGCCCTGCGAACCTCCTGCCCCTGCTGGACGCGGACGCCGGCGTCTGGCTCCACACGGCCCTCGCCGAGGCGGCGGCGGCCAGGCCCGCGCCCGGTGACACCTCCGAGCCCTGGGAGCTGCGGTTCGCCGCCGCGGGCCGCCACTGCGGACCCGGCCACGCCGACTCCGTACGCGTCCTGCTCCTCCGGGAGGCCGGCGCGGGCCTCACCACGCTCACCCGGCTGTACCAGCGGGGCACCGCGGCCGAGCGGCGCGCCGTACTGCTCGCACTGGAGCGGTGCGTCCCGGGCCCCGAGGCGCTGCCGCTGGTGGAGGACGCGCTGCGGACCAACGACACCCGCCTGGTCGCTGCCGCCCTAGGCCCGTACGCCGCCGCCCATCTCGGCGCCCACGCCTGGCGGCACGCCGTCCTCAAGTGTCTCTTCACGGGGGTGCCCACCGACGCGGTCGGCGGCCTGGAACGACGCGCCCGGGGGGACGCCGAACTGGCCAGGATGCTCGCCGACTTCGCGGCCGAGCGGACCGCCGCGGGCCGTTCCGTACCGGCCGATCTGCACCGTGTGATCCATCTGACCGGCGAGGAGTCCTGATGCGTATCTTCGATCCCCATATCCATATGACCTCCCGCACGACCGACGACTACCGTGCGATGTACGCCTCCGGGGTACGCGCCCTGGTCGAGCCGTCCTTCTGGCTGGGCCAGCCCCGCACCTCTCCCGCCAGCTTCTTCGACTACTTCGACGCGCTCCTCGGCTGGGAGCCGTTCCGCGCGGCCCAGCACGGCATCGCCCACCACTGCGCGCTCGCCCTGAACCCCAAGGAGGCGAACGACCCGCGCTGTGTCCCGGTCCTGGACGAGCTGGGCCGCTATCTCGTCAAGGACGGTGTCGTCGCCGTCGGCGAGATCGGCTACGACTCGATGACCCCGGCCGAGGACACCGCCCTGGCCGCACAGCTCCAGCTGGCCGCCGAACACGGGCTGCCCGCGCTCGTCCACACCCCCCACCGGGACAAGCAGGCAGGTCTGCGCCGCACCATCGCCGTTGTCCGCGAGTCCGTCCTCGCCCCGGACCGGGTCCTGCTGGACCATCTCAACGAGACGACGGTCAAGGAGGCAGCCGACAGCGGCAGTTGGCTCGGCTTCTCCATTTATCCGGACACCAAGATGGACGAGGAGCGGATGGTCGCCGTACTCAAGGATCATGGTACGGAGCGGGTCCTCGTCAACTCGGCGGCGGACTGGGGGGACAGCGACCCGCTCAAGACCCGCAGGGTCGCGGACGCGATGCTCGCCGCGGGCTTCACGGAGGACGACGTCGACCGGGTCCTGTGGCGCAATCCGGTCGCCTTCTACGGGCTCAGCGGCAGACTCCAGCTCGATGTCCCCGCCCCCGAGCCCCTGCACGAGGGCAACTCCATTCTTCGCGGAGGGGAGTGAACCATGCGCTTCCGCCATCCCGACGGGTCCACCGTCCATCTCTCGTACTGCACCAATGTGCACCCGGCGGAGACACTCGAAGGTGTCCTCGCCCAACTGCGCGACCACTGCGAACCGGTACGCAAACGCCTCGGCCGAGACCGACTCGGCATCGGCCTCTGGCTCGCCAGGGACGCCGCCCGCGCCCTGACCAACGACCCGGCGACACTGCGACGGCTCCGCGCCGAACTGGAGAGGCGGGGGCTGGAGGTCGTCACACTCAACGGCTTCCCCTACGAGGGGTTCGGGGCCGAGGAGGTCAAGTACCGGGTGTACAAGCCGGACTGGGCCGATCCCGAGCGGCTCGCCCACACCGGCGATCTGGCCCGGCTGCTGGCCGCCCTGCTGCCCGACGATGTCACCGAGGGCTCCGTCTCCACCCTGCCGCTCGGCTGGCGCACCACCTGGACCGACGCCGGGGCCCGCACCGCCAGGACCGCGCTGACCACGCTCGCCGGGCGGCTCGACGCGTTGGAGGAGCTGACCGGGAAATCCATCAGGATCGCCCTGGAACCGGAACCGGGCTGCACCGTCGAGACCACCGCCGACGCGATCGGTCCGCTCACCGATATCGGCAGCGGCCGGATCGGTATCTGTGTCGACACCTGCCATCTGGCGACCTCCTTCGAGGACCCGGCCACCGCGCTGGCCGCGCTGGAGGCCGCGGGGGTGGTCATCCCCAAGGCCCAGCTCTCCGCCGCGCTGCACGCCGAGCATCCGCATCTGCCGGAGGTACGGGAGGCGCTCGGCGCCTTCGCCGAGCCCCGCTTCCTCCACCAGACCCGCACCAGCACCGCCGCCGGACTGCGCGGCACCGACGATCTGGACGAGGCACTCGCCGGGGAGTCCCTGCCGGACGGCGCGCCCTGGCGGTCGCACTTCCACGTCCCGCTGCACGCGCCGCCCGCCCCACCGCTGGCCTCCACCCTGCCGGTGCTCCAGGACGCCCTGACCCGGCTGGTCGGCGGGCCCGTACCGCTCACCCGCCATCTGGAGGTCGAGACGTACACCTGGCAGGCGCTCCCGGCGGAGCTGCGGCCCCGCTCGCGCGGACAGCTCGCGGACGGGATCGCCGCCGAACTGGCCCTGGCCCGCGATCTGCTGGTCGACCTCGGTCTCAAGGAACTGCCATGACACAGCGCCCGACCCCCCTTCTGGTCGTGGATGTCGTCGGTCTCACCCCCCGGCTCCTGCACCACATGCCGAATCTGCGGAAGCTGGCGGGCACCGGCTCCCGGGCCCCGCTGACCACGGTGCTGCCCGCCGTCACCTGTAGCGCCCAGTCCACTTTCCTGACCGGGACGCTCCCGGCCGAGCACGGCATCGTCGGCAACGGCTGGTACTTCCGCGAGCTGGGTGACGTACTGCTCTGGCGCCAGCACAACGGGCTGGTCGCCGGGGACAAGCTCTGGGACGCCGCCCGCCGGGTCCACCCCGGCTATACCGTCGCCAATATCTGCTGGTGGTACGCGATGGGCGCGGACACCGACTTCACCGTCACCCCCCGCCCCGTCTACTATGCGGACGGCCGCAAGGAACCCGACTGCTACACCCGCCCGCCCGCGCTGCACGACGAACTCACCGAGCTGTTCGGCACCTTCCCCCTCTTCCACTTCTGGGGACCCGGCGCGGATCTCGTCTCCTCCCAGTGGATCGTGGACGCCACCCGCCATGTCATCCGCACCCGCCACCCCGATCTGGCGCTCTGCTACCTCCCCCATCTCGACTACGACCTCCAGCGCTACGGCCCCGACGACCCGCGCTCCCACCGGGCCGCCGCCGACCTCGACGCGGCCATGGGCCCACTGCTCGACGACGCCGCCGCCGAGGGCCGTACCGTTGTCGCGCTCTCCGAGTACGGCATCACCCGGGTCTCCCGTCCCGTCGACATCAACCGGGCGCTGCGCAGGGCCGGCCTCCTGGAGGTCCACACCCAGGACGGCATGGAGTATCTGGACCCGATGGCCTCCCGGGCCTTCGCCGTCGCGGACCACCAGCTCGCCCATGTCTACGTACGCCGTCCGGAGGACCTCGACGCCACTCGCGAGGCGCTGAGGGATCTCCCCGGGATCGACGAACTACTCGACGACGAGGGCAAGAAGGCGCAGGGCCTCGACCATCCCCGCTCGGGGGAGCTGGTGGCCGTCGCCGAACCGGACGCGTGGTTCACGTACTACTACTGGCTCGACGACGACCGGGCGCCCGATTTCGCCCAGCTGGTCGAGATCCATCGCAAACCCGGCTACGACCCCGTCGAGCTGTTCATGGACCCGCTCGATCCGTATGTACGGCTCAAGGCGGCCAAGGCGGTCGCCCGCAAGAAGCTCGGGATGCGCTACCGCCTCGCGGTCGTCCCCCTCGACCCCTCGCCTATTCGCGGCAGCCACGGCCGGCTGCCGCCGAGCGACGACGAAGGTCCGCTCATCCTGTGCTCCGTCCCCCGTGCCGTCGGTGACCGCGTGGCGGCCACCGATGTGAAGTCCCTGCTCCTCCAGCTTGCCGGACTGCATCGCCAACCGGAACACATTGGCGACTACACGACATAAGTGGCGACCACGCGACACAAGGAGTTTCGTCATGAGCCGCAAGAAGTCAGCAGACCCCGAACTCGCGCGCAGGATCGGCAGACGCGGCATGCTCGGTGTCGCCGCCGGAGCCACCGCCGCGGCGGTCGTCGGCGTCTCGGCGCTCCCCGCCGCCGCACACAGCACGGGACAGAACACGGGACACGGCGGCCCCCGCACCGGCCACGGCCACGGCCAGGGCGGTGTGCCCGTCCTGCCTCCCGGCCGGCTCGGCATCCAGCTCTACTCACTGCGCGACAAGGTGTCCACGATCGGTTTCGCCAAGGTCTTCGACGAACTGGAGCGCTTCGGCTACGACGAGATCGAGTTCGCCGGCTATACCCAGGGCGGCGCCGGCGCGATCACACTGCCGCAGCTCAAGCGACTGGTCAGGAACCACGGGCTCAAGGCCATCGGCAGCCATGTCAACTACTACGACGACAACAACCCGAACGCCTACAGCTTCGCCCAGAACCTCACCAAGGTCCTCGACGACGCCCAGGCGCTCGGCCTGGAACACATCGGGACCGCCTCGGCCCCGTTCCGCTACGGTTCCACCGTGGACGCCTGGAAGCGGGCCGCCGCGGACTTCAACATCTATGGCGCGGCAGCCAAGCGCCGAGGCATGAAGTTCTACCAGCACAACCACGCGGAGGAGTTCTCCTTCGCCACCGACCGGCCGAATGTCCGGCTCTACGACGTCCTGTTGGCGGAGACCGACCCCGGGCTGGTCTATCTGGAGATGGACATCTACTGGGCGTACGCGGGCCAGTTCCGTTTCAGCAGGACCGTCGAGGGCAGGCCCGCGCCCTTCGATCCGCTGCGCTACGTACTCGAACAGCCCCACCGTTACCCGCTGTTCCACGTCAAGGACGGTGTCGAGGACATCGCCGCCCGCGACGGCTACCGCATGGTGGACGTCGGCGACGGCGACATCGACTACCAGCGCTTCATCTCGGCGGTGAACAGGACCCCCGGCGGCCGCAGGAACCACCACTGGCAGGCCGAGCACGACCAGCCGGTGGACTCCCTGGCCTTCGCCCGCAAGTCGTCGGCGCATCTGCACGCGCTGCGCGAGAGGCGCTGACCGGCACCTGACGAGAAGCGCGGACCGCGATCTGACGAGAAACGTTCACGACGTACCTGACGAGAAGCGCTGACCTGCTACCGGCACGGATACCGGTAGCCGGTCAGCGCGGCTCAGACGCTGCGTGGCGGGGAGCCCGGCTGCCGCAGCAGCAGCGAGATTCCCGCCGCGATCAGGGACACCACACCGGAGGCCACGTACGCGCCGACGTACCCCCACGACGCCACCACCATGGCGCCGAGCCCGCCGCCGAACAACCCGCTGACCAGCTTCGCGCTGTAGACCATGCCGTAGTTCGACGCGTTGTTGTTCTCCCCGAAGTAGTCGGGGACCAGCGTGGCGAACAGGGGATAGAACGCACCACCGCCGAAGCCGGACAGGAACGCGAAGACCAGGAACAACATCTGATTCCTTACCTCCCCGGCCCAGAGGACGCCGAACTGTGCCACGGCCAGCATCAGACACACGTACGTCAGTGTGGTCCGCCGGCCGAGCCGGTCCGACAGCCAGCCCACCACTCCGCGCCCGGTGCCGTTGATCACCGACATCACACCCATGGACGACGCCGCGATCAGTGGGCCGAAGCCCATCTCCTTCGCGAACGGCACCTGGAACGAGATCCCGAAGATGGAGACGCCCGCGCAGCACAGCATGCACAGCCACATCAGCGGTACGGTTCCGGTGCGTAACGCCTCCTGTGGTGTGAACTGCCGTACCGCGGGCGGGTTCTTGACCAGGGCGGCCGAGGACTTGGTATCGCCCGCGCGGTTGACCGGATCGATGTGCTCAGGCCACCAGTTCTTCGGCGGATCCTTGAAGAACAGCCCCGCGACCAGGGTCAGCAGGAGTACGTACACACCGACGAGATCCAGCACCGTATGGTAATTGGAGGTGTCGAAGCCGTACGTGAACAGGAAGATGAACGGCACCGCGCCATAGGCGAACGCGCCGTTGACCAGACCGGTCTTGCCGCCCCTGCGCTCCGGGTACCACTTCCCGACCATGTTCACACTGGTCGAGTAGATCAGCCCCGAACCCACTCCGCCGAGCAGGCCGAAGCCCGCGACCGCGAGCCAGAAGTTCGGCGCGTGGCTGAGGCTGACGAACCCCAGCAGCGAGCAGACCGAGCCGATGAGCATGGCGGCTCTGCTGGTCAGAATCCCTTTCTCACGCATCCGTCCGGCGGGGAAGGACACGGCGGCCTGGAAGAAGATCCAGACGCTGAGTACCCAGAAGGTGTTCGTCGAGGTCCAGTGGTGTGCTCTGGAGAGGGTCTCCTCGGCGGCTCCGAAGGCGTACTCGAACACACTGATGGCGAGCATGGCAAGCCATGGCAGTGCCACCATCGTCCAGCGGGGGAGGCCGAGGATCTGCCGGTCGGACTCGCCGACCCGGTAGATTCGGCCATGGGCGTCGGTGATTTCGCGGTAGCCCGCGTCGGCCGGAGCCGGCGCGGACGTACCTGAGAGAGGTTCTGCGGTCATATCAGACGATCTCCCGGCCGATGGGATGGGGATTGGGCTGGATTTTCCTGGGATCCGGTCGTCCCGGTGCTTTCAGGAACAGCGCCAGTACGGCGGAGGCGAGGCCGATGCAGCCCGCGATGACAAACGCGCCCCGATAGCCCCAGGAGGCCACCACGACGGCTCCCATACCGGAGCCGACCAGGCCCGATATGAGTTTGGAGCTGTAGACCATGCCGTAGTTCGAGGCATTGTTGTTCTCTCCGAAGTAGTCCGCCGTCATCGCCGCGAACAGCGGGAAGATCGCGCCGCCGCCGAAGCCGGAGACCATCGAGCAGAAGAGGAAGAACGGCATACTTCCCACGGATCCGGAGATCAGCACACCGAACTGCGCGCAGCCCAGGACGAGACAGACGAAGACCAGTGTGTTGCGGCGCCCGTACCGGTCGGAGATCCAGCCGATGACACCGCGGCCCGTGCCGTTCACGATCGCCTTGAGCGACATCGCGGTCGCCACGATCCCGCCCGCGAACCCCATGTCCTTGCCGAAGGGCACCTGGAAGGCGATCCCGAAGATATTGATCCCGGCGGTGCAGAGCAGACAGAACCACATCATCCACATCACCGGGGTCCGGGCCGCCTCCCTCGGTGTGTACTGCTTCACCGCCGGCGGGTTCTTCGCCAGCGCCCGCCGGACCCGGGGGTCCTCCGAGACCTTCAGCGGATCGGCGCCCGCCGGCCACCAGCACTTGGGCGGGTCCTCGAAGAACCACCCCGCGCTCGCGACGACCAGACAGCAGATCAGCCCGACCGCCACCAGCACACCCTGGTAGTTGCTCAGGTCCATGTACGAGGTGAAGAGGAAGACGAAGGGCACGGAACCGTAGGCGAAACCGCCGTTGACCAGGCCGGTCTTGCCGCCCTTGCGCTCCGGATACCACTTGCCGACCATGTTCACACAGGTGGCGTAGACCAGACCGGCGCCGATGCCGCTGAACATCCCGAAACCGATGTACGCCACGATCACATGCGGCGCGAAGGCCAGCGAGAGATAGCCCAGTACGGTGCCCAGCGCGCCGAGCATCATGGAGTGACGGGCGGGCAGCCAGCCGCTCTCGCGTAACCGCCCGGCGGGGAAGGCGATGGCCGCCTGGAAGAAGATCCAGACGCCCATCAGCCAGAAGATATGCCCGCTGTCCCAGAGATGGGCCTCGTGCAGAGTGTCCTCCGCCGAGGTGAACGCGTACTCCGACGAACTGATACCGAGCATGCCCATCCAGGGGAAGAGCACCATCGTCCAACGTGGCCGGCCCATGATGTCCCGGTCGGACTCGCCGATCCGGTACACCCGGCCGTTGCGGTCCGTCACCTCTTCGAAGGGGACGGGGCCCGAGATCTGAGTGGTTGTCATGTGGTGTCGCATCCCTTGCATCGAAAGAACTGGCCAGCGCCCCCTGTCCAAAACCTTCGTGCTCACCCGGGTGGGGATCAGATCATCGACCGCCTCCCCTCAACTCTCCTGTGGCCGGACATGGTTGGCCGTGGTGAAGGATCACAGCAGTCCCGCCGCCCGCGCCCACCGGTACTTCGCCCCCAGCACGGCGACCGGCTTCTCCGTGGTGTACGGATAGGCCACCACCCCGTGCTCGAAGAGGTACTGGCACGCCTCCTCGACCTCGACATCGCCCGCCAGCGATGCCACCACCGGCTTCTCGATGCCGCGCTCCCGGAACTCCGCCACGACCCGCGCCGTCAGTTCGGCGAAGACCATCGGCGGTGTGACGATCGTGTGCCAGTAGCCCAGCACCAGCGCGTGGATCCGCGGGTCCTCCAGACCGAGCCGGATCGTCGCCTCGTACGTGGACGGCGGCTCGCCCCCGGTGATGTCCACCGGGTTGCCCGCCGCCCCGAAGGGCGGGATGAAGGCGCGGAACGCCGTGTCCAGATCGGGCGGGATCTCCATCAGGGAGAGCCCGTTGTCGACGATGGCGTCCGACAGCAGCACCCCCGAGCCGCCGGCGCCGGTGATGATGACGACGTTGTCACCCTGTGGAGTGGGGAGCACGGGCAGCGCCCGCGCGTACTCCAGCATCTCGTTCAGCCCCGGCGCCCGGATCACCCCGGCCTGCCGCAGGATGTCGTCGTACACCGCGTCGTCCCCGGCCAGCGCGCCCGTGTGCGAGCCCGCCGCCTTCGCACCGGCCGCCGTGCGCCCGGCCTTGAGGACCACGACCGGCTTTCCGGGTACGGTGGCACGCGCCGCCTCCACGAAGGCGCGGCCGTCCTTGAGGTCCTCCAGGTGCATCGCGATGCAGTCGGTGCGGGGGTCCTCGCCGAACCAGGTCAGCAGGTCGTCCTCGTCCAGGTCGGACTTGTTGCCGAGCCCGACGATGGCGGACACCCCTGTCCTGGTGCTCCTGGCGAAGCCGAGAATCGCCATCCCGATGCCGCCGGACTGCGAGGTCAGCGCCACACCGCCCTTGACGTCGTACGGGGTGCAGAAGGTGGCGCAGAGGTTCTGCCAGGTGGAGTAGTAGCCGTAGATGTTGGGGCCCAGCAGCCGCACCCCGTACTCCTGCGCTATCGCCACGATCCGTTCCTGGAGGGCGTGTTCGCCGGTCTCGGCGAAGCCGGAGGGGATCAGCACGGCGTTCGGTATGCCCTTGCGGCCGACCTCCTCCAGCGCCGCGGGAACGAACTGTGCGGGGATCGCGAAGACCGCCACATCAGGCTCACCGGGAACGTCCATCACGCTCTTGTACGCCTTGCGGCCGAGAATGTCATGGGCCCTGGGGTTCACCGGGTGTATCTCGCCCGGAAAACCTCCGTCGATAAGGTTCCGCATGACTGAATTACCTATTTTGCCCTGCTCGTTGGAGGCTCCGATCACCGTCACCGAGCGGGGCTCCATCAGCCGCCGCATCGAGACGAGGATCTCCTCGCGGGTGTACGTACGTCGCGCGGCCGGGACCTCGGCGGTCAGCAGGATCCGTACATCGGCGGCCACCACCCCGTCCGGCGAGGCGAACACCGGATTGAGGTCGATCTCGGCGATCTCGGGGAAGTCGGCGGCGAGTCGGGACACCCTGACGATCAGCTCCGCGAGCGCCTCCCGGTCGACGGCGGCGGCGCCGCGTACCCCGCGCAGGATCTCCGCCGCGCGGATCCCGTCGAGCATCGACAGCGCGTCGTCCCCGGAGGCGGGGGCGAGCCGGAACGTGACGTCCTTGAGGACCTCCACCAGCACTCCGCCGAGGCCGAAGGCCACGATCTTCCCGAAGGTGGGGTCGGTGACGGTGCCGATGAGCACCTCGGTACCGGCGGGCACCATCCGCTGGATCTGTACGCCCAGGATCCGGGCGTCCGGGGCGTACGCGCGGGCGTTGCCCACGATCGCGGTGAACGCCCCGCGCACCTCGGCGGCGGACCCCAGTCCGATCCGTACACCGCCCGCCTCCGTCTTGTGCGTGATCTCGGGCGAGACGATCTTCATCGCGACGGGGAAGCCGATCCGGGCGGCGAGCGCCACGGCCTCGTCGGCGGACTCGGCGAGCCCCTCGGCCGGGGTGGGGATGCCATAGGCGTCGGTGACGGCCTTGCCCTCGGGCGCGGTCAGCACGGTACGGCCCTCGGCGAGCGCGGCGTCCACCAGGGTGCGCACCGCCTTGCGGCTCTCTTCTGTGATGTCCACTGCTAGATGACTCCGTCCGTCTTGAGAACCCGCAATTCCTCGTTTCCCAGGCCCAGTTCACCGACGTATATCTCCGTGTTGTGCTCGCCGAGCAGCGGCGGGGTGACCACGTCCACGGGGGAGTCGGAGAGCTTGAGCGGGGAGCCGACGGTGGTGAAGGAGCCGCGCTGGGAGTGGGGAACATCGACGATCATCTCGTTGGCGGCGAGCGAGGCGTCCTCGATGATCTCCTTGGTGGAGAGGATCGGGCCGCAGGGGATGTTGTGCGCGTTGAGCTTCTCCAGCACCTCCCACTTGGGGAGGGTGGCCGTCCACTCCTCGATGAGCTGGAACATCTTGCCGAGCTTGGGCAGCCGGGCCTCCGGGGTCGCCCACTCGGGGTCGTCGGCCAGCTCGGGGCGGCTCATCAGCTCGGTGACCGGCCGCCAGCCGACCGGCTGCACGATCACATACACATAGTCGTTGGGCCCGCCCGGCGCGCACTTGACGGCCCAGCCGGGCTGTCCGCCGCCGCTCGCGTTGCCACTGCGCGGCACCTCGTCGCCGAAGTCGTCGTTCGGGTACTCGGCCAGCGGGCCGTGGGACAGCCGCTGCTGGTCACGGAGTTTCACCCGGCAGAGATTGAGCACGGCGTGCTGCATCGCGACATTGACGCGCTGGCCGCGACCGGTGTGTTCGCGCTGGAAGAGCGCGGCGAGAATCCCCGCGACGGCGTGGACACCCGTCCCCGAGTCGCCGATCTGCGCCCCGGTGGCGAGGGGCGGGCCGTCCTCGAAGCCGGTGGTGGCCATCGAGCCGCCCATGGCCTGCGCGACCACCTCGTACGCCTTGAAGCCGGTGTACGGGCCTTCACCGAAGCCCTTGATGGAGGCGTAGACGATCCGCGGGTTGATCTCCTGGATACGTTCCCAGGTGAAGCCCATCCGGTCGACGGCGCCGGGGCCGAAGTTCTCCACCATGACATCGGAGCGGCGGATGAGTTCGGTCAGGAGCTCCTTGCCGCGCTCCGTCTTGGTGTTGAGGGTGATCGACCGCTTGTTGCAGTTGAGCATGGTGAAGTAGAGCGAGTCGACGTCGGGTATGTCGCGCAGCTGCTTGCGGGTGATGTCACCGCTCGGCGCCTCCAGCTTCACCACGTCCGCGCCGAGCCAGCCGAGCAACTGCGTTGCGGAGGGCCCCGACTGAACATGCGTCATATCGAGGACGCGGATGCCGGAGAGTGCCTTGGTTCCCCTTGAGGTGTCGAGAGCCTGGGTCATGGGAGGGCTCCTTTACTTGTACATGGTCTGGTTCATGGTTCCGGGGGCGTAGGCGTCGGGGTCGACCCAGACGTTGATCAGCGACGGCAGCCCGGACTCGCGGGCCCGCCGGAGCGCGGGCGCGATGTCGGCGGGGTCGCGTACCTCTTCGCCGTAACCACCCAGCATTTGGGCGAACTTGTCGTAGTGCACATCGCCGAGGGTGTTGCCGACCCGCTCCCGCTCGTCGCCGTACTTGGCCTTCTGGCCGTAACGGATCTGGTTCATCGAGGAGTTGTTGCCGACGATGCCGACGAACGGCAGGTTGTAACGCACCAGCGTCTCGAAGTCCCAGCCCGTCAGGGAGAACGCGCCGTCACCGAAGAGCGCCACGACCTCCTTGTCGGGCCGTGCCTTCTTGGCGGCGAGGACGAAGGGCACACCGACGCCGAGGGTGCCGAGCGGCCCGGGGTCCATCCAGTGTCCCGGCGACTTGGGCTGGACGACCTGACCGGAGAAGGTGACGATGTCCCCGCCGTCACCGATATAGATGGAGTCCTCGGTCAGGAAGTCGTTGATCTCGCTGACCAGCCGGTACGGATGGATGGGCGAGGCGTCCGACCGCAGCTGCGGCAGCCGCTTCGCCACCGCCGTCTGCTCGGCGGCGCGCAGCTCGTCCAGCCAGGCCTTGCGCCCGACGGCGCCGCCGTTGATACGGCCGCTCGCGGCCTGTGTCGCCGACGCCAGGACCAGCCCGGGGTCGCCGACGATACCGAGGTCGATGTCCCGGTTCTTGCCGACCGTGCGGTAGTCGAGGTCGATCTGGACGACGGTCGCGTCCGGGGAGAGGCGTTTGCCGTACCCCATCCGGAAGTCGAACGGCGTGCCGACGATGACGATGAGATCGGCGTTGGAGAACGCGTAGCGCCGGGAGAGCTGGAAGTGGTGCGGGTCGCCGGGCGGCAGTGTGCCGCGTCCCGCGCCGTTCATGTACGCGGGGATGTTGAGGGTACGTACCAGCTCGACGGCCGCGTCGGTGCCCCGGGTTGTCCAGACCTGGCTGCCGAGCAGGATCGCCGGCTTCTCGGCGTGGACCAGCAGATCGGCGAGCTTCTCCACGGCCTCGGGGTCCCCGGCCGAACGGGTCGAGGCCCGGTAGTGGCCGGCCGCGGGGATCCGCGCCCGGTCCATCGGGACCTTGGCGTCGAGCACATCGCGGGGGATCTCCAGGAAGGACGGCCCCGGAGCGCCGTGGTAGCACTCGCGGAACGCCATGGACACCATGTCGGCCGCGCGCGCGGTGTCCGGCACGGTGGCGGCGAACTTGGTGATCGGCGTCATCATGTCGACGTGCGGCAGGTCCTGGAGCGACCCCATCTTGTGCTGGGTGTGGGCGCCCTGTCCGCCGATGAGCAGCATGGGCGACTCGGCGCGGAACGCGTTGGCGACCCCGGTGACGGCATCGGTAGTACCGGGCCCGGCGGTGACCACCGCGCAGCCGGGCTTCCCGGTGATACGGGCATAGCCGTCGGCGGCGTGGGCGGCCACCTGTTCATGACGTACGTCGACGACCTCGATGCCCTCGTCGACGCAACCGTCGTAGATATCGATGATGTGGCCGCCGCAGAGGGTGTAGATGACCTCGACACCCTCCGCTTTGAGCGCCTTGGCGACCAGATGTCCACCGGAGATGAGTTCCTGGCTGTCGTCGGGCATGGCGTCCTGTCCCTTCGTAGCAGAGGGCCGGTCACCCTCCACGTCTATTGTATACAGTCGACGGATACTGTATGAACCTTGTTATCCTCCATTCGGTGGGCGGTGTCCAGAGGGCGTGCGACATTTTCGGCGGAGGGGGCCGGCTGTGGATCTGTACGAACACCGGGCGAGGGAGCTCTTCGCGGATCGCGGCATCGCGGTACCGGCGGCCGAGGTGGTGGCCGCGGCCGAGAGGCCGGCCCGGCCGCCGAACGGCTCGGCGGCCGGGCGGTCGTCAAGGCGCAGGTGAAGACCGGCGGGCGGTGTGAAGCTCGCCGCCGGCCCGGCCGCCGCCGTACTGACCATCCGTCAGATGCTCGCCACGGACATCGAGGGCCATGCGGTCGGTGCGGTGATGCTCGCCCAACCCGTGCACATCGAGGCCGAGTTCTGCGTCGACTACGTCCTCGACCGGGCGGCCGGGAGGTTCCTGGCCATCGCCTCCGCCGAGGGCGGCATGGAGAGCGAGGAGGTAGCCGCCACCCGCCCGGAAGCGGTGGCCCGTATCCCCGTCGACCCGGCGGAAGGCGTCACCGAGGCCGTCGCCACCCGGATCGCGGCGGCGGCCGGACTGCCGCCCGGCGCCGTTCCCGTACTCCGCGCGCCCTGGCAGGCGCTGATCCGCGAGGACGCCCTGCCGGTCGAGGTGGATCCGTTGGTACGGACCTCGGGCGGGCTGCTGCCCGCCCTCGACGGCAAAGTCACCCTGGACGACAACGCCCGCTTCCGGCAGGCGCGTTGGGGCGGCGCCGAGCCCGACCCGCACGGGGACCCGCTGGAGGCCGCGGCAGCCGCGAAGGGGCTCGGCTACGTCAAGCCCGACGGCACGGTCGGCGTCATCGGTAAATGGCGCCGGCCTCGGCATGTCCACCCTCGACGCGGTCGCGGGCTGCGGCGCCCGCCCCACCGGCTTCCTCCACATCGGGGGAGGGGCGTCGGCCGGGGTGATGGCGGCTGTGCTCTCCGTCATCCTCTCCGACCCGGACGTCAGGTCCGTCCTGGCCAGTGTCCTCGGTGGCATCGCCGCCTGCGACGCCGTCGCCGAGGGGATCGTCCGGGCCCTGGACTCCGTAACGCTGACCAAACCGCTGGTCGTACGCCTGGACGGGAACAGCGCGGCCCGTGGCAGGGCGATCCTCGCAGGCCGCGCGCATCCGCTCCTCGAACCGGGAACGGCCTGGTCGGACGCCTGGCGGCGCTGTCTCGCCGCCAGGCCCGAAGCCTTTCGCGACGACCGGGTACGCGTCTCTGGGCATCGCCCTGGCAGCCCGACGGCCGCCGGCTGCCCGCCACCACCGCCCGCCAGGCCGTACGCGCGAGCCTCGCCGCACACGCGTCTGGTGCCACACCCCCCTGCTCCGTTAGCGACCGCGACGAGCTGTTCGGCGGCTTCGGCCACTCCTGGCGCGGCGCCTTCGTCGGCGGCGAACCGTTCGTCCGTACGGTCGCCAACGGCCCCCCGGACGAACGCCCCCGGGCAACTTCCCTCACCACCGCCTGATGCCCCGACCGCCACCCCGCTGCTCCCGTCCCATCGCTGACCACCGGATATACGGGTGAGAGCCCCCTCGATCCCCTGGTATTGTTGACTCTGTCGCCGCGACCGAAAGGTTGCGGTTCGACCACTCGTCCGGGTGGCGGAATGGCAGACGCGCTAGCTTGAGGTGCTAGTGCCCTTTATCGGGCGTGGGGGTTCAAGTCCCCCCTCGGACACCAGGGTCATCCGACCAAGTGAAGCCGGTCAAACCGACGTTATGTCGTTTTGACCGGCTTTGTGTTGTGCTGGATGTGATCTGGCCCTCTGCGGGTTCGCAGAGGGCCAGATGCGTTTGTACTGGTCAGGCGGCGCGTGCGTGGATGCGGGTGTGCCAGGTGGCCTGGTCGATCTTCTTGGTCAGGAGGTCGGCGGTGGTGATGAGGGTCGAGGAGGCTGGGGCAGTACCAGGTGCCGTCGATGAGGAGAGCGTCGGCGTGGGATTCCTGGATGCCGAGCTGGTCGGTGCGGTAGTCCCAGACGGGTTTGTATCCGAGGTCGCGGACGGGGATGTGGAAGTCCTCGGGCTTGGCGGCGTTGTAGGCCTTGTATATCGGGTCGTGGTCGCTGAGTGGTTTGGGTGAGGTCGTTGATCCAGATCATGGAGGCGCGGAGGTGGAGTGCGGCGAGGTGGCTCTCGGGTGTCTTGTCGTAGCGAGTGGCGATGCCGCGCCATGCTTTGAGCTTGTTGGTTGGATGGGCCGCGCGACGAGGTGCCTGCCATGTGCAGGTCCTTTTCCGTACGGCCCCCTCCGAGTGAAGTAGGCCGCCGACGAGGTGCCCGTGGCGCGGGTCCTTTCCGACGGCCCCTTCCCGAACCGGACGGGCCCGATTTCCAGGCATCCGGCTCTCCAGTGATCACTTCCGTAGTACTGCGGTGGGACGCCCCGCGTGGATGTCTTCATGACAGCGACGACAGATCACCAGGGTCTTGCGCCGTCGCATCGCCATCAGATGGACCCATGCGGGTTCTCCCGGCGTCCGGGCCGGTTGAGATCGGCGAGTGTCCGCGTACTCGTTTGAGTTCACGTGTACGCCGACACAGCACGGTGACCATCGTGGCGAGGGCCGTGGCCGCAGAAGGTGTGTTTCTGGAGTGGACTTCGGCCTGCGGCGCGGGTCGGTATTCGGGTTTGTGGCAGGTAGGCACAGGGCGAAGACGCTGCCCGGGTGACGGGTTCATCGGCCCGGGTGGCGGGTTCATCGGCCCGGGTAGAGGGAGAGCGTGCGGCGTTCGCGCAGAGAGGTTCCCCGATGATCCGGGGAGGCCGTGGAGAAAACGAGCCGTTTCGGGTTCGGGCAGCGTGATCCGGCCCGTCCCGACAGGGTATTCGGTTGATTTTTCGCTCGCAGAAGCTTAATTCTCGGCGATCCCGAAGCAGGAAAGTGGCTTGATTGTTTTGGGTGACAGCTGGCTGAATTTCTTCTCCAGGAAAAGCGGGGCGTGTCATTCCGCCACGGCTGCACGAGTGTCGAACATCGAGATGGGCGCCATTATTCTCGCCTGCGACGGTATCCTGATCTCTGCTTTTCGGAGTATGTAAACCTGTGTCTCGTGGCTGGATCCACTCCATGAGATTCTCGCCAGCAGGTGTAAATCTCTTGGCATATACGTTCAGACCGTGCATGCTTGTTGTCGCCCGGAGGAGTCCGCCGGGCGGATGGACGTCGGCAACTTGGAAATCTGAAGTGGGTGTTTCTATTTCCATATTCTCGTCTCCCTACGTTGCATTCCAGTACGGAATAATATTCCGGCGCCTTCCTTAAGGCATTGTTGCATTTTTTATGAACGGGGATAAAATGCCTACAGGCGACGCGCCTAAGGTTTTATGGGAACAGGCTTCGGTTCCCTTCCGGTCCGTGCTCGGTAACTTCTGTTCCGGTATTACGGTTGTTACGGCGACAAGCCCTGACGGGCCGGTTGGATTCACTTGCCAGGCATTCTCTTCGCTCTCTCTGGACCCGCCGCAGGTGATGCTGTGCGTCAGCCGCACCTCGACCACCTGGCCGGTGATCAGCCGACTCCGGAACTTCTGCGTCAACATCCTCGCGGAGGATCAGCAGCGGTTGAGCGAGAGGTTCGCGCGTTCCGGAGGGGAGAAGTTCGGCGGCGTCAGCTGGGACGGGTCGCCCTGCGGATCCCCGCTGCTCACCGGCGCGTCCGCGTGGATCGAATGCGAGCTGAACGCCGAATACCCCGGTGGTGACCATGTGATCGTGGTCGCGGACGTGCGCTGGCTCCACGCCGGCCTGTCCGAGCGGCCGCTGCTGTACCACCGAGGCCGTTACACCGGCCTTCGCGCCACCGGCTGATCGGTCTCCGCTACCGGCACCCCGGATGCCCGCCGTTCGGTTCCGCCGCCTGTCGGCGTTCCCACGCCTCTCACCGATCACCCGTCGTCTGCACCTGTGCGGGCCGTTCCTTCTCCCCCGAGGCAGGCCCGTCCGGTCGTGTGCCTCGTACCAAGCAACTGATCAGTCAATCTCGCCGCCTTGAAACGCTCCGCCCGGCGCTTCCCGGAGGTGGGATGAGCCATGCCGCACGCCGCTGTGGCGCATCGCGGAATACTGAGGAGAACTCACATGCCGGAAACCGCCTTTTCGTCCGGACTGCTCGCCGGCCTCGACGTTTTTGTCGGAGGCCCGATCCAGCACGCCATCCTCCCCAACGGATTCGTCCACCAGCTGCAGGACGCCATCCAGACGGCGATCTCCGTCGCCGAGGAGAACGGAGCCAACACCTTCTCCGCCCACCGCGTGGAAGAGTTCGGCGCGCAGACCGCCGCGTTCACCCCGGAGCAGGTCTCCGTCCGGGACTTCCGCTGGATGCGCAAGTGTGATGTCTTTGTCCCGGTTCTGCCCGTCCTGGAAGACCTGACGCTGCGCCGCACCGACGGCACCCATGTGGAACTCGGGTGGGCGACTGCCCTTGGCCGCCCGATCGTGATGATCACCAAGCAGCCGTTCGTCGAGTCCGCCAGCCACCTCCTCAAGGGGCTGCACAAGGTCGGCTCCGTACGGACCATCAACTTCGACGAGTTCCTCGACAAGCCGAGCCTGCTGACCGAGACCATCCTTGCCGCCACCGAGCAGCAGCGCGAAGCGGTCAACGCCGGCTTTGTCGCCTGACAGTCGTTCCGGCCATCGATCAACTACCGCACCGGAGGACTGTGTGTCTGATCTATCCATATTGGGCATACCGATAGCCAACCCTGTGATTGTCGGTTCCGGGCTCCTGACCGATCAGGAGCGCAACATCCGTAAACTGATCGAAACGGGCGCGGGAGCCGTCGTCACCAAGACCATTCACCCGAGCCCGCCCACCGGACTGGACGAACGCATTATTCGGCTCCCGGTCGGAATGCTCAACAGCACCACCTACTCGAAGCGCTCGGTCAGCCACTGGCTGGGGGTGCTGCGCTCGTTCGCGGACGACGCGCTGCCGGTGATCGCCTCGATCCACGCCGACACACCGGCGGAACTCGCAGTCCTGGCGGCCGAGGTACAGGCCACCGGCTGCCGCGGGCTTGAACTCGGTATCTCCTGCCTCAATGAGGAGTCCGGGCTCCCAGACGACACCGCGGATCGGGTGTACTCGTACGCCTCCGAAGTCCGGGCCCGCACCTCGCTGCCCATCTCGGTCAAACTGGCCATCGGGGAGGGGCTGGAAGACCGGGTCCGTGCCGCCATCGCCGGCGGTGCGGACGCCGTCACCCTCAGCGATACCATCTCCGGGGCCGCAGTGGCCCCGGAGAGCGGCGAGTTGGAACTCGGAGGCGTGTACGGCTACTCGGGGCCCGGGATTAAACCACTGGTGCTCGCGGCGATCTGGCAGCTGCGCCGTCGGCGGTTCACCCTCCCGATCATGGGGGTCGGCGGCATCGCTTCCGGACGCGACGTTGCCGACTATCTCCAGGTCGGCGCGGACGTGACCCAGGTGTACACCGCGCTGCACACCGATATGTACGCCACCCTGGACCGGATCGTCACCGAGGCCGTAGCCATCACCGCGGTGCCGCAGGAGGCGCTGGCATGACCGGCTCGCGTCCGGGCTCCCGCTCCTACGCGGACCTGACCAGCGCCGAGGCGGCCGGCGTCCTAAGCGGTCACACCGTTGTATGGCCGGTCGGAGCCACGGAACAGCATGGGCCGCATCTGCCGCTGTCCGTCGACTCCGTGCTTGCCGAAGAGTTCGCCCGCGCGATCGCGGAGGAACTCGACGGCTTCGTGCTTCCGGTGCAGTCGGTGGCGGCCCGCTCGCTGCCGCAGAGCGGCGGGGGACTGTCCTTCCCCGGCACGCTGCACGTCAACGGCGACACTCTCATCCGGTTCCTGCGCGAGGCGCTGCTTTCGCTCACAGAGCTGCCCTTTTCGTGCCTGCTGGTGGTGAACGGCCACTTCGAGAACGAGCCATTCATCTTCGAGGCGCTGGACCAGGTGCGCCAGCAGGGCGCGCTCGATGGCAAAGAGGTACTCGCTTTCAGCTGGTGGAGCCTGGTCCAGGAGTCCTGGCTCCGAGCCGAGCTGCCGGAATTCCCCGGCTGGCACGCCGAGCATGCCGGGGTCACCGAGACCAGTCTGATGCTGTATCTCCGGCCCGATCTGGTACGAGAGGCCAGGCCAGGCCATGACAGGCCGCCGCGCAGTGGCGTCTACCTGCACCCCATCGACGTTGCCCGGACCACCAACGAGGGCGTGCTGTCGTCCACGAGCGGCTCCAGCAGAGCCCTCGGCGAAAAACTCTTCCACCACGTGGTTGCCGAGGCACTAGCCCTGATCCGCAGCGGCGAGGGACTGCTCGCCCGGAGTTGGCCGGAGCACCGGGGAGACTCGGCCGCTCCCGACGCCCACACCGTACCGACCACCACCATCAGAACCGAGGAGTCAGAGACATCATGAGCCGTCCGTTCCACCTCGCCTTCATCTTCAACTTCACCCCGGACGACTGGCAAGGCCCTTTCGGCTCGGGGGGCACGCCGTGGGACGGAAAATTCCACACAGAGGTCGCTCAGGCACTGGAACGTGCCTGCTTCGACTACGTCATCATTGAGGACAAGCTGATGGTGCCAGAGAGTTACGGCGGCTCCGCCGAGGCCGTGCTCAAGCAGGCCATGGTCGCGCCCAAGCATGACCCGGTGCCGCTGGCGGTCGCGATGGGGCTGGCGACACAGCACCTGGGCATCGTCGCCACCCTGTCCACAATGGCCTATCCGCCCTTCATGACGGCCCGGCTCTCCTCCACCATGGACAGCATGCTGGGCGGGCGGTTCGGCTGGAACATCGTCACCAGTGCCGAGGATCTGGCCGCGCAGAACTTCGGCATGGATGTACTGCCGCCACGTGATGTGCGGTACGAGATGGCCGACGAGTACGTGGACGTGGTCAAGCAGCTCTTCGAGTCCTGGGACAAGGACGCGATCGTCATTGACCGGGAGAAGGGGGTGTACGCCGACCACACCAAGGTCCGCCCGGTGCACTTCAAGGGCAAACACTTTTCGGTGCGCGGCCCGCTGAACACCGTACCTTCGCCGCAGCACCGCCCCGCGTTCGTCCAGGCGGGCGCGTCACCGCGCGGCCAGCGGTTCGCGGCCCGCAACGCCGACTCGATCATCGCGATCGGCAGCGGGATCGAGAGCATGCGGGAATTCCGCGAGAACATCCGCCAGTACGCGGCCGAGGCCGGCCGGGACCCCGACGAGATCAAGGTGCTTTTCTGCGTCACGCCCACCCTGGGGGAGACCCTGGAAGAGGCCGAGTCCAAACAGGCCCGGATGGTCTCGTCGCCGAGGTTCACACAGAACATCCTGGCCCAGATCTCCTCCCTCACGGAGATCGACTTCATGCAATTTGAACTGGACGAGCCGCTGCCGCGCAAGCTCACCACCAACGGTGAGCAGGGCTCACTGGACAAGTTCCAGCAGTGGGGCAGCGGGAAGACCCTGCGCCAGCTGGCGGTGGACGGAGCGGGCGGTTTGGTCTCGTCGGTCGAACTGATCGGCACCCCGGACCAGGTCGCCGAACGGATGGGCGAGATCATGGAAGAAGTGGGCGGCGACGGTTTCATGATCACGACGCCGCTGCTCCGGTTGAACCGGCGCTACATCACGGAGGTCGCGGACGGTCTCGTGCCTGCCCTCCAGCGCCGTGGCCTGACCCGCTCGGTGTACTCGCCCGGCGCGACCCTGCGGGAGAACCTCATGGAGTTCTGACCGGCCCTGGGCGGGACGTCGGCGCCGCAGGGGGAAACTGGCGCCAGCGATTCCGCCCGGCTGGTCCCCGCCGCAGAGGAACAGGGATGACACACAACCGCGCCACCGGGCTCGCCCTGGACGCTGCTGCCCAGGACCCCCTCTTCAAGGAGGTGTGCACGACCAAGTCCTTCGCCCCGATCCCTTCTCCGACGAGACGATCCGGGCTGTCCACGACCTGGTCAAGTACGGGGCCAACGGCGTTCGGCCAACAGCAACTGTGCGTGTTCGCATACGAGTTCTTCCTGGCGGCCATCGTGCCGTGCGCGTGGTCGTCAGCATCGGCCTCCTGGCCGAGGAAGGCGCATCCTTGCCACGGGCCGGGGCTGGATTACGAGAGGGCTTTCTCCGCCAGGTGATCGGACGACTGGCCGGTAGGTGGCCGCAGTGCGCTCGGCGGCCTCCCGTGGACGTCCAAGTACCAGCGGCCCCAGGTATCGAGCATGCCCGCTATGGAATCGAGGCTGCGGCCGGTCTCGGTCAGCGTGTATTCCACCCGGGGCGGCACCTCTCGGTAGACCGTGCGGTCGACCAGCCCGTCGGCCTCCATCTCGCGCAGCTGACGGGTGAGCATCCGTGCGGTGATACGCGGCAGACCACGCTTCAGCTCGCTGAACCTCTGTGTGCCGCACAGAAGTTGTTTGAGGATCGCCAGCTTCCAGCGGCCGCCGAGTACCTCCATTGCGATTTCGATCGCGCAGTAGTTCGGTGTGTCGTCGACGGGGCTTCGCATCGACAGCTCCCTTTGGTATACGGATTGGGACTATGGCACATGAATGACCGTACTTGCCAAGGCAATACCGAGCGAACGATAGTGCTGCCATGACCAACAGCACAGCATCGTTACGCTCTTCCCCGCCGCCGACGGAGAGGACCGCGAAGCAGCGCTGGCTGGTGCTGGCCGTGGTCTCCACCAGCCTTCTGCTGTGCGGGATTGACCTGACCGTGCTCCATGCGGCGGTGCCGAGCATGAGCATGGAGCTGCACCCCAGCAGCAGCGAACTGCTGTGGATCGTCGACATCTACTCGCTCACCCTCGCCGCGCTCCTGGTGACCTTCGGGACGCTGGGGGACCGGATCGGACGCAAGCGGATGGTGCTGAGCGGCTTCGCGCTGTTCGGACTCGCCTCCGCCGCCGCGGGTTTCTCCACCACCACCTCGCAGTTGATCGGCGCGCGCGTGCTCCTGGGCATCGGCGCGGCGATGATCATGGCGTCCACCGTCGCGATCATCCGGGTCGTCTTCACCGACGACCGCGAGCGCACCCTCGCCATCGGCGTCTGGACGGCCGCTCATAGCGTGGGCGCGACCCTCGGCCCGCTGGTGGGCGGAGTGCTCACCGAGCAGTGGGGCTGGGGGGCCGCCTTCCTCGTCAATGTGCCGATCGCGCTGATCATCCTGATCGTCGGTGCATATGTTATCCCCGAGTCGCGTAACCCCCGCCCCCGGCAGTGGGACCTCGCCAGTGTGGCGCTCTCGGTCACGGGTCTGGCCGGCGTGGTATACGCCCTCAAACAGGGAGGCGAGCATGCCGGCGTCGACACGGTGATCGTCCTCACCGCGGTCGGCGGCGCGGCCCTGCTGTACGTCTTCGTCCGCCGCCAACGTCGGCTCACCGAACCGCTCTTGGACTTCTCGCTCTTCTCCGACCGCCATTTCGCCGCCGCGACACTGTGCGTCATCGGATGCTTCGGCAGCTATGTGGCGCTGTTGTTCTTCCTCACCCAGTGGCTCCAGAACGTCGGTGGCTTCTCCCCGGTCAATGCCGGCCTGGCGCTGATGCCGCTGGCTGCCGCCAACGCCGTCGGCGCGATCACCGCCCCCTGGCTCTCGGCCCGCTGGGGCAACCGCTGGGTGCTCACCGGAGCGCTCGGTGTCTTTGCCCTCGCCATGGCGTTCATGGCGCTGGTGGGCGATACCGGAGCGTACCCCTTGCTCATCGCACCCCTCGTGGCTGCTGGGTACGGGGCGGGCATCGTTATGACGCTGGGCGCGGATTCCATCATGTCCGCCGCCGACCCGGACCGCTCGGGCGAGGCGGCCGCCATTCAGGAGACGTCCTTCGAGCTCGGAGCCGGTCTTGGCATCGCGGTCCTCGGCACCACGATGACCGCTGGCTACCGGCTCGCGATGCCGGATACCCCGGGCCTGAGCGAGTCGGACCGAGAGGTGGTCAAGGAATCCTTCTCCTCGGCCGAGGAACTCGCAGAGAAGCTCGAACCGCAGGCGGTCGGCCAGGTGATCGACGCGGCCAGAGCCGCGTACGACCAGGGCTTCACCACGGTCGCCGTGTTCGCCGCGATCGGGCTGTCCGGCACCGCGGTCCTGGCGGCCGTGCTGCTGCGGCCGCGCCCCGCCGACGGCTGACCCGCGCTTTCCGGGCCGGGGTCGGCGCTGGGCTGGGCGGCCCGGCGCCCGGCTCAACGGGGCTGTCCTCCTGCTCATGGATGTCGTCCTCGGCCGGACCGCCGCCGTCACGATCACAACCGCCACACTCCTCATGTTCACCGGACTGTGGTTCATCCTCCCGAGAGCACTACACCCCGCCCGCCTGTGAAGGACGCGGCGGAGTCCCCCGGAGCGGCGCCGACTGACCGCCGAAAAGACCCGGCCAGGCGGACCGAGTACAGAACCCTCCACGTGGTGCGGGACAGGGCACGGGTAGCGTCACAATCAGCTTCGCTCTCACACGTGGCCGGCCGGGACCCCCGCTTCCCCCGACCGGCTCCTCCTGGACAAACCAGGTCGAGCGCTACTGACGGACAAACACATCCGCCACAGCGTGCACACCTCCGTCCAGACCCTGGACCGCGACATCCGTCACCAACGCTCTACCGGTGCGCCCCAACCCATCGAACATGCTGTCCACCACAAACGCTCAGGACGCTCATCATGGACTGATCGACGAAGATCGCCTCGTTGTCGCCGTCCGGCTGCGATCACGTGCGTGCCCTCGGCCGCGAAGGCCCGGGCGGTGCCCGGCCGATCCCGGTGCCGGCCCCGGTGACGGCGATGGTCCTGCTGTTCTGCTGCGCGGCACTGTTGTCCATGCCGGTCATCGTTCAACCCTGCCGCCGGTGACAAGGTCAAACAGCGCCTGATCGGCCGTGGTCACCGGGGGCGTACCCAGGTGCCACCAGCCCGGGCGGCGAGCGTGGTGGTGACCTGGTGGTGGCCCAGGGCGTCGGCGACCACCGGGGCCGGCATCTCCTGAAGTCGCTGACGGATGGCGGCGTCGCGTGCGGCAGCGGTCGGAATGCCGATCTCGTTGAGGAGCGCGGACAGGTGGTCGGCGCGGAATGGCCGGCCTGCCCGGCGGCCGGGGAAGAGTCGGCGGGAGGCCGAGTTGGTGGCCGTGTTCATGTTGTAACGGTGCCCGATGTACTCCAGAAGCAGGCCGGCAGCGGGTTTCGGGGACGGGCGAGGGCGGGTCGCCGTCCGTTGAAGCGCCGTGAAGTGCCCGCTCACGGCATCGGTCGGGCCCCCGGCGCCATGGAGTCGATCTATGACCTGATCTCCTGGTTGGCCGTCCACCAGGAAGCGATCTGGGCACGGGCACAGAAGCCGAACTTGGCCAGGATGTTCTCGACATGTCCGTCGACCGTGCGGGGTGAGCGTCCGAGCGTGGAAGCGATCTGTCGGTTGCTCATCCCCTTGGCCACCAACGCGGCCACTTCCTGCTCCCGGCGCGTCAGCGGGCTCAGGACGGGAACCAGGGCGGTCGGTACGGGTTCGCTGCGCAGGGCGTAGGCGATGGTCTCGTCGGGGCAACGATGGCTGCCGCCCTCCGTGAGGAGTTCCTCGTACGTCGCCGGGCCCAGGGCCCGTACGATCACTTCCTCGCACTGGGCGTGCTGGTCCACCATGTGGGGTCCGAACGTCGAGATGGGGGTGTCGGTGTCCTGCCACAGGGCGCGCGCGGCCCCCAACAGCCGCCCCGCGTACCGGTATTCAGTGCTCGCGGCGGTGACCCAGGCGAGCTGCTCGACCATCAGGGCGACTCTGAGGTAGTTGGTGAAGCCCCGTTCGTTCTCCAGCGCGGTCCGGATCATGAGCGCGGCCTCCTTCAGGTCGCCACGCATCCAGGCGTCGTAGCCGAGCGTCCACTGGGCGTGCGCGCGGACCAGCCGCTCGTCGTGCGCCTCGGCAAGTGTGACCGCCTCCCGACAGGTCTGCGTGGTGCGCGGATCCCCGAGGTGGGACTGAGCGGTGGCCAGCAGAATCAACGCGTAGACCGCCCCGATCTCCTCGTCCGTCCCCTTGTGGGCGGCCACCGCTTCCTCCAGCAAGGACACGGCGTCCGCCAGTCGACCGCCGAACAGCGCCAACGTGCCGCGCAGGCTTTTGACGTGGGCGCACACCACCCGGTCGGTCAGCTCCTCCCCCAGCTCCGCCGCCTCGTCCAGCCACCCGTACGCCGCCTCGTGATCGCGCTGCAGCACCGCGACCCAGGCCGCGACCCACAGGGCCCGGGCACGCGCCGGAGTGGGTTCGGGCGCGGCGGCGAGCGCTTGGTCGAGCCAACGGCGTCCCTCGCCGAGCCATCCGCCCTCGCACCAGTAGAAACGCAGCGCGGCGGCCAGCGCCAGAGTGGCCTGCGGTTCGCCGCCCAGATCCAGCGCCACGCGCAGGTTGGCGTACTCCGCGCGCATCCGCGTCAGGCTCTCCAGCTGGCCGGGGCCGTACCAGCCGTCGGCGATCCCCTCGGCGAGACCCAGGTAGAAGGCGTGGTGGCGGCGCCGTACCCGCTGTTCCTCGCCGGACTCCGCGAGCCGCTCCCGGCCGTACCGGCGGATGGTCTCAAGGAGTCGATAGCGCGCCAGACCCGCTTGCTCGCAGGGAAGGACCACGGACTGGACGACCAGGCGGTCGAGGAGATCGAGTACCTCGCCCCGCTCGATGCCGTCGCCCACGCAGACGGCCTCGGCCGCGTCGAGGCCGAAGTCGTAGGCGAAGACCGACAGCCGTCGCCACAGCAACCGCTCGGCCGGGGTGCACAGCTCGTGGCTCCAGTCGATCAACCCGCGCAGTGTCCGCTGGTGCGGCTGGGCGACCCGGCTGCCGTTGGCGAGCAGCCCAAAACGGTCCTCCAGCCGGTTCAACGCCTCGTCGAGGGTGAGGGTCCGCAGCCGGGACGCGGCCAACTCGATAGCCAGCGGCAGACAGTCCAGGTCGTCACAGAGTTTGCGGACCTGGGCGCGGTTGTCGTCGGTGATCCGGAACTCCGGACGCACCGCGGTGGTCCGGTCCCGCAGCAGTTCAACCGCGGCGTCCGGCGCCAGCGGAGGAACGGCGAAGACGTGCTCGCCGTAGATGCCCAGCGCCTGACGGCTCGTCGTCAGGATGCGCAGCCCGGGGCACGCCGACAGCAATCCATGCGCCAACTCGGCGCAGGCGTTGACGAGATGCTCGCAGTTGTCCAGCACGATCAGCGGACCGCGACGGGTCAGAAAGGCGGCGAGTTGGTCGATGACAGGTCGGGTGCCCAGGTCCGGCACCCCCAGCGCGGTCGCCATGGCGTTCGCCACCGACGTGGGGTCCCGCACCGGGGCCAAGTCCACCAGCCACACCCCGTCCGTGAAATCCGTCGCCGACGCGGCGGCCACCTCCAGCGCCAGTCGTGTCTTGCCCACCCCTCCTGCGCCGGTGAGTGTCAGCAGTCGTGTCGTCCCCAGACGGTGGCGGACTTCGGCGAGGGCCCGGCCCCTGCCCACGAACGTGGTCAGGGCCGCCGGCAGATTCCCCACGCCCACGCCCGGTATCTCGATGATCATGTTCCTTCTCGCCTTCAAACAAGCTCGCACCCGTCCTGGAACATCGAGGACGTCTGTGCGGTGGCAGCACGCTTCATTGCGGGCGGTCGGGGTCGGTCCTGTCGCCGTGCCCCAACTCTCCCACCCTGTCTCACCGATTGTTACGAAGGGGACATTCGGAACAATCTTGATGTCCGACACTCAGGGAAGCAGAACGGGACACGACGGCATGTATGCCACTGAACAGTATCCAGCGCACCAGCGGCCGGGAGCGAGCTGTGACTGACCTCTCATGAGTATGTTCGGGCCGCGAGGGGCGCCCGCCGCGGCCGAAGGCGGACGCTGCCTGGCATCTGCACGCGGCGACCGACGGGCGATCAACGCCTTCCACGGCAGAGCCGGGCTCGGGCACAGTCGGGCGGAACAGCGAGCGGATCCGTGCACGCGGGCACATGCCGCCCCGGCGAGCGTCAGCGAACGGCGACTGCCGGCCTGGCCCGGTAGCGGCCTGCCGGATGGAGGCGTTTCGCGCTCCAACCGTGCGCGCTTCCGGGCCCCAAGAGATGAACGTCGGGTCGCTGGAGGGCCACGGCGCTCGTGGCACCGCTGCCGGGGTCCAGGAAGAACTGAGCGGACCCGGCATCGGGGTGCGCGTCGCCTCCGGACCGCCGCCCGCCCTCCAGCACGGTCCGGTCCCTCGATGTCCGCCCTCGGAGTCCGTCGTGGAGGTCACCGGCCGCCGCCAGGGTCGGCATGAGCGGTGACATCAACGTACTGGCGGACGACTCCTCACGTACCCGGAACGTATCCGGACGATGTCATCCTCCGGGGGGCGAGGCATCGGCCGAATCGGACACCGAAGCAAGGCGTGCACCCGATCACCCCGAGGCGGCCGTGGAGCGGTACAGGCGCGCACAGATACTGCCGGCACCGGGCTTCGGGCCCCCGGCGGCAGGGCGACCGGGAGGGGACCGGAGCAGGCGCCCGGGGCCGCGCTGGGGAGCATACGAGGTGTCCCACTCGACCCGCCGACGAGTGAGCCCCCTCGACGCCCCGGGCCCGGCCTGTATGCCAAGGCGTTCACGACAGGCGGACCGAGCGGCAAACCGACCGGGCCATCGCCCACGCCCTGAAAACCCATGCCTGACCGGTTCCGGGCTCGGACGCTCCCCGCGCCCCCATCGCGTCCCGGCGGACAGCGAACCAGGCGCCCACACGCTGGGGCAACCCCGTAGAACCACCCGGATGCGGGGCCGGGCCGGGCCCCGCAGAAGTACGTATGGCCTCGGGACGCATTCCGCACCCAACCTTCCTGACATGACCCACGACAGGGCGCGCCCTCCTGTGCCGCGGTCCTCGGACCCGCTGCAGGAGTGCACCTCCGTCACGGGCCGACAGCGGTCGGCAACCGGAACCGTGACGGAAACGCGCCCGGCCGATGTCGGTCGCCGACTGCGTCGCGTCGCGTACGGCAATCGCCGTACGCGGCAATCCATTTCATGGGCCGCTCACCAGATCATCAAGGAGCTCATATGACAACCGAGGCGCGGGGCGGACTTCCCCGGAGATCATTTCTCGCCGCTGCGACGGCCGTGGTGGCCACCAGCGTGATGGCCGGCGGCCTGGTGTTCGCCGACGCCCCCGGCGCCGCCGCCGCGACCGGCGCGAACGTCACCTGGCGGATCAGCAGCGAGCCCTCCGACGCCCGGGGCGGCTACGTGGGCATGCTCAACGCCATCAGGCAGGCGGTCAGGGGCGGCAGGCTCGACTCATTGGGCGGCCCCCCTGTCGATGTCACCGACATCAACGGGACCAACCAGTACATCACCGTGGACCTGCACACCGAGGGACAGCTCAGCTTCATCCGGCTGTTCCTCCGCCGTTCGGACAGCTACCTCATGGGATGGCGATGGGGTACCGAGGACGCCGACGACCGCACCATCGTGTACTGGCCCTCCGCCAGCACACGCAGCTTCTTCACGCTGGATGCGTCGGTGGCGCCGACCCTGTCGGACGGGACCGACAACCCCGCTCGGCTGCCGGGATCCACGGTCGCGAACACCAACACGCGGTTCGAGACCCTGGCGACCTACGGCAACCTGCAGCAGCAGGGCGCCACCCGCGACGGCATGCAGATAAGTCCCGCCAACTTCGACACCGCCGTGACACGACTTCTGAACGGTGAGAACGTCGAGACCAGGCTCGCGGCGGCGTCGATCCTCCTGCTCATCGTGGGGGTCGCCGAGGCATCCCGGTTCCGGGAGCAGGCGCGGGAGACCGCGGTGGCGTTCGGCCGGGGCGTGTCGTTCGCCCTCAGCGCGACGCACATCGCGTTCCACAACAACTGGAGCAGGCTCAGCAGGGGATTCCTGGTGGCGGTCATCGCGGGGACGGCCGTCTTCGCGACGCCTGTCGAGGTCGCCGGCATCGTCATCGGGACCACGGTGGCCGCCGCGGCCTATCTCATGACGGCCTACCACTCGGACCTCGATACCAAGGGCAAGCACTTCCTTGAAGGCAGCCTGCTGTACGTCTCGCAGGACGGCCTCGGCGACCAGGGGACCGTGCAGGCCGCGATCGACGCCCTTCCCGACTCGGGCTCGAACAGCATCCTCATCGACAAGGGCACCTACAACGAGGTCATCAGCGTCCCGAGCAGCAGGCCCTGGCTGACGATCAGGGGCGTCAGCGGCAGCCCTGGCGACGTTGTGATCAGCTACGAGAGGGCCCACGGGACGCTCAAGCCCGACGGCACTCAGTGGGGCACCCAGGGCAGCGCCGTGGCGACCTTCAAGGCGCACGACCTGTTCGTGCAGGACCTCACGATCCAGAACACGTTCGACCCCGCGAAACACCCGGAAATCAACGCCTTCGAGACACAGGCGGTCGCGCTGGCCGCCATGGGCGACCGGCAGGTCTTCGGCAATGTCCGGCTCATCGGCATCCAGGACACGGTGCTGGCCAAGGCGCCGGTCGCCACCACCCAGACCCGGCAGTACATCTACAACAGCTACATCGAGGGCTCGATCGACTTCGTCTTCGGCAACGCCACCGCGGTGATCGACCGGTGCCAGATCGCCGTGAAGAACTGGGTCGGCGGCACGATACTGGCACCGAACACCGACAAGAGCATCAAGTACGGGATCCTGATCGTCAGCAGCACGATCAGCACCGACGGCGTACCCGCGAAGACGATGTACCTCGGTCGGCCGTGGCACAACACGGCGGACGCCTGGCCCCAGGCGGTGGTCCGGGACAGCGCGGTGCACGCGGGCATCGACACCGACCAGCCCTGGACGGACATGACCCCCGACTACTCCTGGTCGTCGGCCCGGTTCAAGGAGTACAACAACGACGGCCCCGGAGCGGGCTTCGGCACGAACGCCCCGCAGCTGACCGACAGCGAGGCGGCCGACTACACCGCCGAGAAGTACCTGGCCGGCTCCGACGGTTGGAACCCTGTCTGGTGATCGCACCAAGGGAACGGGGAACCCCCGCCCTCGTGGCGAGGTGAACCGTGGTGGGGCCGGGACAGCATGCCTGTCCCGGCCCCACGATGTGTTCGCTCGCGCCCTCCGGGATTCCCCACCACATAGGTCTGGTCTGGTCCTCGCTGAGGTCGCTCAGCAGCCGGAAGGCGCGGTGTGCCGTTCATGAGGGCCGCACTCGCCCCGGTCCGACAACGAGGAAGGTGATGGGAGGCTCCTGGGCGCCCACGAGGCTCTGCCCGGCGCCGTCGGACGCGGGGAGGCAGGGCCGGTCGTCCACGGGCGCGGTACGACCGGCCGGAAGTCCTGTCGTACCGCGCCCTTGTCGTTCGGCAGGGGACGCACGCAGCGACCCGGCGCCTCGAACCCCGGGTCCGTCATCGCTGAGGCCCCGTCCCGGGACGGAGGGGTGTTGTGGTGGCTGCGTGGGTCCGTTCACTCCTCGATCGCCCCGCCGATGGACCGGAGGTGTCGGCGGAACGTCGTACCGTCCTGGTCCCGCGCGGCGAGGTAGTCGGAGAACCTGGCCTGGTCCCGGAAGCTGTCGCCGAGGTTCATACGGGCCGCCTGGTGCCGTTCGGTGTCTCTGATCGTACTCGCCAGCCCGGCGATGTCCGCGGCACGGTCGAGCGGCAGGAACAGTACGCCGTCGTCGTCGGCGAGCACGAAGTCGTCCCTGGTCACGAGGTGGTCGCCCACCCGCGCGGAGACGAGCGCGTCCGGTTCCCACGCGTCGAGGCGTTGTGGACCAGTGGGGAGCGCTCCCTGGCTGAACACGGGCAGCCGGATGGTGCGCAGCTCGGAGGTGTCCCGGTGCAGCCCCCAGATCACGATGCCGGAGAGCCCTGCGTGCCGGACCTCGAGGGTGATGAGGTCGCCGACACATGCCTCGTCGTCCCGTCCGGCGTTGTCGACCACGAGCACGTCGCCGGGCTCGGCGTGTTCGAGGGCTTCGAGGAAGACATCGACGCTGCCGTAGTGGCGCGCCGGTTGGACCCGGCCGACGATGTGCGTGTCATCCCATACGGAGCGGACGTTCGCCGGTGCCTGTCGGACGGGGATGCCGAGGCGCATGATCGCATCGGCGACGTGCGGTGTGGTGAGGTCGAGGTAGGTGCGTTGCAGCTCAAGCGGGTTCATGGGGCGAGTTCCTCGGTCGGTTCGGGGGCGCGGAGGTCACGGAGAAAGTGGTTGTGCCGGTTGGTCATCGCGATCGAGTACCGCCACCCCCGGCCGACGCGGGTGGGCTGGAGCCCGCTCAGGGTCTCGGTGGGCGAGTCGTGGACGGTCAGGCTGCCGTCGCCCTCCCAGACAGGCCCGGCCTGTACGTTCTCGGCTTGCAGGCGTACGAGCTCGAACACCGCGGGCCGGTCGTGTCGCCCCTCGAACATGGAGGGGAAGTGCCGCAGCGCGACGATGGGGCGGCTGCCGAACGTGACGGCGGAGCCGTCCGCGGGCCCGGTCAGCCGGACGTGGCCCTCGGCGATCCGGCGGTCCTTGACCGCGACGGTTCCGGCGAACACTCCACCGGCCCCGAGCGCGGGGGACGCCACCGACGCGACGCCCATCGACCGGGTGACCCAGACCGAGCCGATCTTCTTCGGGTACCCCAGCGCCCAGCCGCGCGCGAGCGAGGTGTCCTGATCCACGATGATGTACGGGCAGTAGTGCATCGGGGCGCCCTCGTACAGGACACTCGCCAGCACGATGCACTCGCGGTACTGAGCACGTACCGGGTCCAGCAGCTCCCCGCCCGAGTCGGTGCACGCCTGCCACTCGACGAACGAGACGGTCAGCAGACCGCGCTCCTCCGGGTGAAGCGTCAGCCCCGGTGGCAACAGCGCCTCGATCACGGCCGGATCGGCCCACGCCTCGATCGTCACGAAGTCCGCGGCATAGTGCCACGGTGGACGTGGGGCGATGCTCGCCGCGCCGTTGGCGGAGAACGGGCCCATGAAGCCCTGGGCGGTACCGAGCCGTGACATCGGGGCTCCCTCCATCTGTTCGTAATTCTCGGCAGAGCAGGCAAGCCGGGCACGATGAACGCAGGCGCCGGAGCCTCTGGAGAGCGTAGTCATGAATCGGTGACAGGTTTTTGCGTCTCTTCCCCGGGCTGTGGGCGAGCCCGGAAGATTCTTGCTCGGAAATCGCGGAGAGCTGATCATTTACTCCTCGGTGCCGTGCGACGTAGGCCAGTCCGGCTCTGAGGGACGGTCACCTTGGCGGCCGGATCGCGCTGGACCGGATCGCATGACGAAAACACACGACGGACATTGTTGTGGCTGCCGTGCCCGACGTGCGGCGGCACGCGCGTCGGCCGGTCCGGGGCGGGTGGCGCGGGAGCGGCGGACGTACCCGGGGCGAACCCGAGGAGGCCGGGAGCGAGATTCTCCGAGCTCGGCGGGTGCGGGAGTCGGAGAAAGGAGAACCCGCAGACCTTCTGCGGAATTCAGCTCGAACTGGCCGAGGAATCCGAACTCGTCTCTATGGCGCGGGGATCAATGGAGATGGGTGATGTACGCACCAGGGGCTTCCACGAATAGCAGGCTACGGGGGTCCTCCATCAATGGTCCGATGAGGACGGCGACGTCCCGGGCGCCTTGGTCGTGAGCGGGTGAGCGGGGGACCGGATGATTCAGTGGGAGGTTCGGTTCGGTTGTCATGATCGTGGCCTGGTGTGGTGCAAAGGGTGAGGGAATGAGGCAGCGCACGGTGTGGCCGGGCCTTGGGAGCGCCGGGGGAGGTGCTGCGGCACAGCCGGTTCCTGGGGTCGGTGTGGGGGGCGGTTATCAAGTCCGCTACGCCGCTGAGGGGTTCGTAGCCGCCGACGGGGAAGTTCACGGTAGGGAATCCGCCGCCGCGTCCTGGCCGACAGTGGTCTTCCGGCGCGGGAGGGGCGCGCCGGAGTGGCTCGGATGAGGCCCCGTCCCAGGCGGCGGATGACGGGCAGCTCTCGCCGGCGCGCTTCGCGCGGTGAGGGGAATCACGCGGAACGGGCCGGGTCGGCCCGTCGTTTGCTGTTTGCGCTTCCACATCGGCAGATGTGTGCATCATGAAATAGTTGAGAGTTGTACTGCATTGTGGGCGGGGTGCCCGATGGCTGTTTCGTGGAGTCCCGGACCGGAAGGTTTAACCGCAGATTGGCCGAAGAGCGCCGCAAGGGGCGCCGGTTGTTCCGTCACGCCCTGGCCGGGACCCGTCCGGACGTGCTCCACCGAGTGAATCTTGGCGGAAAATTGACCTTCGCTCATCCGGCCTCGATCATCGCGAAGCGAAGGTTGCCTGCGTCGACTTGACCCCTCTCCGGGCCCCGGTGGGCGGCCTTATGCCCCGTTATGGGGTGAAGTATTTTCTTAAATCTCCCTTCTCGGGCTGTCGGGTCACTACGGAATCTCGTAGTCGACGTTTCTCTGAGTGACCTTGTAAGGTCAATATCCCATCCTGGATTGGCGGGACGGAAAGGGTGATCTGTGTGGGTGGTAACGCATCCATTCTGTACGAGAAGCGGGACCGTTTACTCGATGGAGAGTCCGGAATCCGACGCGACACGTTCGACTCGTCGGCCGGGCGGTCCGGTGTATCTGCGATGACGCCCGGCCGGCAGCCGCGCACCGCGGATGCGAACCCGCTATTCCCCGCGCGGTCCGGTGGAGCGCCCGAGGAATTGATCGGTACGGGGTTCCCCGGTCTTTTCCGTGCGGCGCCGCACGGTCGGCCGTCCCGGCGGACGGTCGGCCGTCGGGTGGACTTCGGCGAGCGACTGATCGGCGCCGCCCCGGCGGGCGGACGACCCTGCGGCGATCTGGCGGGCGTGATGGCGCGACCGGCGGGCGGGGGTCCACCCCTGCTCGTCACCGGTGCGATGCCCGGGAAGCTCGCCGTCCCCCAGCGGATCGTATCGGTCTCCCCGGCGCACTCCACGGGGATTCCGACCGCTGGTGGCCGAACTTCAAGAGTTTCCCGAGAATTCACTCTTTAATGGATTCGGTATTCTGCGGAGATGGATCCGTCGTGACGGGTCCGGGGCAGCCGTGCGGCGGACAGCTTCCCTGTGTGCCTTAATCCCGTCCGCCCTGTGTGTCTGAATTCGACGCTCATGGCCGGAATCTGTGGAGTCGCCGGGGTGGCGTCCATGCCGTCATCGTAACGGCCGTACATAAGATCGTCCCGTGACCGGAAGTCACGGAAAAATCCTTGAGGCAAGGGGAATAATGGACTTCGCGCTTCTCGGTACTCTGTCGGTGACGCGTGACGGCGTAGCGGTCCCGGTGACCGGAATACACCAGCGTGCCGTGCTTGCCTATCTGCTTCTCCATGACAACGAGGCGATACCGGCCAGCCGTCTGCTCAAGGTGATCTGGGGGGACGACGCGCCCCGCACCGCACGCAAGATGCTTCAGAACGCGGTGTCCGGACTGCGCCGGCTGCTGGAGGCCGGACCCGCCGGGCAGGGCGGCCAGGGCCAGGGCCCCCTTTTGCTCACCTACGCGCCGGGCTATCTGCTTCAGGTGGACGGCGACCGGATCGACCGCAACCGCTTCCAGGGCCTGGCGGACCAGGGCCGCGCACAGCTCAAGGCCGGCCGGCCGGCCGAAGCCGTCCGTACGTTGCGCGCCGCCCTCGACCTGTGGCGCGGCGACGCCCTCGCCGACCTGGTCGAACTCGGCTTCGACTGGCCGGAGTCGGCGGTGCTGCGGGAGAGCAGGACCGCCGTCCTGGAGAACTGTCTGGAGGCGGAACTCGCCTGCGGCCGGCACCAGGAGGTCATCGGCGAGCTGGAGATGGCCGTCGCCGCCGAACCGCTGCGGGAGCGGCTGTGCGGACTGCTGATGCTCGCCGCCTACCGCTCCGGCCGGCAGCGCGACGCGCTCGCCGCGTACCGCGCGCTGCGGGCCCGGCTGGTGGACGACCTCGGAGTGGACCCCGGCAGCGCGCTGCGGGAACTCGAACGCGGCATCCTCAACCACGACGCCGCCCTGGCGGCCCCGGCCCAGGTGCCGCCCCCCACGGTGGCGCTGCCCTTCCACCGCGACGCCGACACCACCCGGCCCGCCGTCCGGTCCGGCCCCACGCCCTGGCAGGTCACCCGTACCTCCCGTACCGCGTCGCACGACGAACCCTGGAAGCTGACCGTCGTACTGGTCACGGCCGCGGCCGAACACCTCGCGAACGTGGGCGAATGGGTCAGCGACGAGATCCACCGCCACGGCGGAGTGCCGGGCCCCGGCCCCGGGTTGTCGTGGTGCGGATACTTCAGCGGCGGCCCGACCCTCGACGAAGCCACGGAACGCGCGCTGACCGCGGCCGGGGTCATCGCCCGCCGGTCGGTGGCGGACTTTCCGGCCGCCTCGGTCCGGGTCGCCCTGCACACCGGCGCGGCCGTGGTCGCGACCACGGCGGGCGGTGTGCCCGCCGTCGCGGCCGGTGTGCTCGACAGCTGCCGCCGCCTCGCCGAGGCCGCCGCCCCCGGCCGTGTCGTGATGAACACCCTGGCCGAGGAGTCGGGTCTCGGCCGGCTGACGGCGGCGGCCCGGACTCCGGAGGAGATCCCGGCGGGACCGTTCGTCGGCCGGGCCTTCGAGTCCGAGGTACTGAACGGACTGTTGCGCCGGGTCAGCGGCACCGGACGGCCGGGACTCGCCACCGTGATCGGTGAGGCCGGCCTCGGCAAGACCCGGCTCGTCTCCGAACTGGCGGTCCAGATCCAGGACGGCATGCCGGGAACGACCCATCTCGTCCGGGCGACCGCCACCCAGGACGACGGCGGCGCGCTGCCCGTACTCGCCGCGCTGGTACGGGACCACCTCGGCCTCTCCCCGTCGGACGGTCCCGAGGAGGTGGACCGCCGGCTCGCCGAGGGCCCGGTCCGGTACGCCGAGACCGCGGGCCCCGGAGAACTGCCCCGGCTGCGGCGCGCCCTCGGGCCCGCGTCCGCGCCGGGGGCCGCGTCCGCGACCCACCGGAACCTGATCGAGGCGTGCGCCGCCTATCTGCGCAGACTCCCCGACTCCCGGCCGACCGTGGTGATCGTGGAGGACCTCCAGTGGGCCTGCGAGGGACTGCTCGACACACTGATCGGACTGGCGGAGGGCGCGGTCCCCGGCCCGGTGATGCTGCTGGCCACCGCCCGCCCGGAGTTCAACGAACGGATGCCCCGTCCTATCACCGCCTGGGCCAGCGCGGTGAACCTGCTGCTGGACCGGCTGCCCGACGTGGCGATCGAACGGCTGCTGAACGCCGTACTGTGCCCGGCCCGCCGACTGCTGCACTTCGGCCCCGGCGGCGCCGGCGACCTGGAGACCTGGCGCCGCCGACAGCGGGTGCTGGCCCGACTGGAGGGCAGCCCCCTGCGGGCCATCGAGTACGCGGCGGTCCTCAACGGCGCGCCCAACGATCAGTCCGCGCTGGTCGGGGTGGGCGCGTTGATCGGCGCCCCGGAGGAACACGCCGACACCCACAAGAACGGCAGGACCCCGGCGTCCCAGGTGGTGTGAGAGCCCACACGGGAGCCCGGGGGCCCTGGCGCCGCTCCTGCCCGGGGCCTCCGGCCCGGGTTACTCGGTAGGCGGTGGCAGCAGGGGGAAGAGCAGGCCGGTGGGTACGGGCGGCGGGTAGGCGGCGGGGGTGAACGGTACGCGGTACTCGTGGACCCCGGAGCCGACCGGTACCGGGTCGGAGCCGTCGGGCAGGACGACCTCCGCCGTGGTGTTCGGGGGCACCTCCACGCGTAGCGCGAACGTCCCGTCCTCCAGGGTCCACCCCACCGAGGCCCTGCCGTACGGCGTCTCGTGTGCGGACTTCGCCCGGGTCAGCCCGCCGCCGGGACGCGGCCGTACGGTGATGCGGCGGTAGCCGGGGGCGGCCGGGGCGAGGCCGGCGACCACCCGGTGCAGCCAGTCGGCCACCGCGCCCAGGGCGTAGTGGTTGAACGAGGTCATCTCGCCCGGGTTGATACCGCCGTCCGGCAGCATGCTGTCCCAGCGTTCCCACACCGTCGTCGCGCCCATCGTCACCGGGTAGAGGAACGACGGGCAAGTGGTCTCCAGCAGCAGCCGGTACGCGAGCTGCACCTCGCCGGTGTCGGTCAGCGCGTCGTTGACGAGCGGGGTGCCGACGAAGCCCGTACCGATGTGGTAGCCCGCCAGGTGCACCAGCTCCGCGAGCCGGGTCCCGGCCCTGGTCCGCCGGGCGTCGTCCAGCAGGCCGAAGCGGAGCCCGAGCGCGTACGCGCTCGGGGAGTCGCTGCTGATCCGGCCGTTGGGCGTCACGTACTCGGCGGTGAACGCCTCCCGTACGGCGTCGGCGAGCGCCGCGTACTTCTCGGCGTCCGCCGTGCGGCCGAGGAGCCCGGCGACGAGGGAGGTGACACGGGCGGAGCGCGCGAAGTAGGCGGTGGCGACCAGATGGCCATCGGTCTTCGCGTCGCCGGGGCGGTCCGGGGGAGCGCTCGGGTCCAGCCAGTCGCCCAGCTGGCGGCGGTCCGTCCACAGCAGATCGGCACCGGCCAGCTCCCGGACCCGGTCGACCCACGCGGTCATCCCCTCGTACTGCCGGGCCAGCAGCTCCAGGTCCCCGAACCGCTCGTAGAGCGCCCAGGGCGCGAGGGTGACGACATCGCCCCAGGCGGCGTTGGCCATGCTCCAGCCCATCTCCGGGGCGGGCACGGTCAGCGGCGGGGTGCGATCGGGGGAGGCGAGCTGCTCGGCCGAGACGTCCCGCAGCCAGGAGACCAGGGTGCCGGAGCAGTCGTACAGATAGGAGGCCGTCGGGGCGAACACCTGGAGGTCGCCGGTCCAGCCGAGGCGCTCGTCGCGCTGCGGGCAGTCGGTCGGTACGTCCAGGAAGTTGCCGCGCATGCTCCAGACGACATTCTCGTGCAGCCGGTCGAGCAGCGGATGGGAGCTTTCGAACCAGCCCGTGCGCTCCATGTCGCTGTGGAGGACGACGGCCGTCAGATCGCTCTTCTCCAGGGTCCCGGGCCAGCCGCCGATCTCGGCGTACCGGAAGCCGTGGAAGGTGAACGACGGCTCCCACTCCCGGCCGGGGCCCGCTTCCGAACTCTCCGTACCGTCGCAGACATAGCGGTCCTCGGCCTTCGCCAGCCGCAGCGGGCGCACCCCCAGCTCGCCGTCCTCCAGCACCTCGGCATGGCGCAGCACGATCTCGGTCCCGGCGGGGCCCTTCGGGCGGATCCTGACCCGGCCGACCAGGTTCTGTCCGAAGTCGACCAGGGTCTTTCCGCTCGGTGAGGTGAGGATCTCGACGGGCGCGACCAGCTGCGTCCGGCGGACGGGCGGGCCGTCCGGGGCCACCAGCCGGGTCCGGTCGAGGGCGGCGACCCGCACCGGGTCCCAGCCGGAATCGTCGAATCCGGGCTCGGACCAGCCCGTGGGCCGCAGCCGCGCGTCGAAGACCTCGCCGTCGTAGATGCTCGCGCCACGGATCGCGCCGGGAGCAGTCCGCCAGTCCCCGTCGGTACGGACGACCTCCGCCGTGCCGTCCGCGTACGCGACCTCCAGCTGGAGGAACAGCCCGCTGCGGTCGCCCCAGAGGTCGCGCTTGCCGCCGTCGAACCCGATCCGGCCGCGGAACCAGCCCTCGGCGACCAGCGCGCCGAGGGCGTTGGGGCCCTCGGCGAGCAGCTCCGTGACGTCATGGGTCTGATAGCGCAGCCGGTGGCGGTAGCTGGTCCAGCCGGGGGCCAGGACCTGATCGCCGACGACGGATCCGTTGAGCCACAGCTCGTAGACACCGTGCGCGGTCACATGGATACGGGCTTTCGCGACTTTTCCCCCGATACGGAACTCGCGCCGGAACGCCGGGACGGGGTCGCCCTCCCCGAGGTGCTCCGCCGTGGTGATCAGCTCGGCTGTCCAGTCCTCCGGGGCGAGCAGTCCGGCCTCGACGGGGTACGGCTCGCTCCATCCGGTCGCGGTCCCGTCCCGGTCCCACGCCCTGACCTGTACGGTCCGCCGCTCCCTGGAGGCCAGGGGGCGCGCGGGCCAGGGCACGAGGCTGGATTCGTCGCCCTCGATCCGCCCGCTGGTCCAGCCGTCCGAGGTGCGGATCTCGTACGCGCTCTGGTACCAGCCGGGCGGGTCGGCGGGCCCGGCGCTGATCCGCCAGGAGAGCCGGGGCGCGGCCTCGCCGATGCCGAAGGGTTCGCGGTGGTGCTCGAAGCGCAGGTCGGTGATGATGCGCAAGAGGTTCTCCCGGGGAGGCCGTTGAGACGATTCAACGTAACCCGCCGGGAGATCCCCGAACAGACCCGTGACGGGGTCTCTCGCCCTGCCCCGACCCGTATTCGACCGCTTCCACACTGGAGATCCCCGGTGCAGCTGCCCACCGAGACCGACTTCGCCGCCCTGGCGGACCGCGCCCGTCTGCTCATGGACCGGCCCGGCCGTACCGTCCTCGGCATCGTCGGCGCCCCGGCCGCGGGCAAGAGCACACTGGCCGCGCGGCTCACCCGTGAACTCGGCGCGCGTGCCTGCCTGTTGCCGATGGACGGCTACCACCTGGCCAACGCCGTCCTGCTCGCCCTCGGCCGCCGGGAGCGCAAGGGAGCCCCCGACACCTTCGACGCCGCCGGGTACGCGGCCCTGCTGCGGCGGCTGCGCGACGGCGGTGATGAGACCGTCTACGCGCCCCGGTTCCACCGGGAGATCGAGGAGTCGATCGCGGGGGAGATCGAGGTGGGCCCGGGGGTGGGCCTCGTCATCACCGAGGGGAACTATCTGCTGCTGCCGCGGGGGCCGTGGGCGCGGGTACGGCCGCTGCTGGACGAGGTCTGGTACGTGGAACCGGACGAACGGCTGAGGCTGCGGCGCCTGGTCGACCGGCACATCGCCTTCGGGAAGAGCCCGGAGGCCGCGCGTGCCTGGGCGCACGGCACCGATCAGGACAACGCCGTCCTGATCGCGGGCACCCGTGTCCACGCCGATCTCCTGGTGCGGCTGGGCTGAAGAAGCGGCCGGACAGTCAGGAACCGTCAAAAGACGGCAATGATTGTCATATCTAAGTAATGCCGCATGGTTTTGAAAGTCGTTCCCATTTAGCGTTCCGAGGTGTCCCGGCCCATCGGCATCCCGCCGGTCTCGTTCCGGCCCGGTTGAGGAGATCCCCCTTCATGAACGTCGTTCCGCCCCGCTCCGCCGCGCGCCGGTGGCCGTCCGCGCTCGCACTCGGCGGTCTCGCGACCGTCGCCGCGCTCACCGTCACCGCCTGTTCCACCGCCCCCTCGTCCTCCGCTCCGTCCTCCTCGACGGGGTCCGACGGGGCCACGGCCGACGCGTCCGGCGCGGTGGGGAAGAGCGGGAAGATCCAGGTGGTGGCGGCGGAGAACTTCTGGGGCAGCATCGCCTCCCAGCTCGGCGGCGGCCATGTGAAGGTCACCAGCATCATCGACAACCCGGCCGCGGACCCCCACGACTACGAGCCGACCGCCGCGGACGCCCGTACGGTCGCGGGCGCGCGGTACGTGATCGTCAACGGCGTCGGCTACGACTCCTGGGCCGACAGGCTACTCGCCGGCAATCCGTCCGCAGGCCGTACCGACCTCAGGGTCGGCGATCTGGTCGGTGTCGAGGACGGCGGCAACCCGCACCGCTGGTACTCCCCGACCGATGTCCACCGGGTCATCGAGCGGATCACCGCCGACTACAAGAAGGCCGATCCGGCCGACGCCGCCGACTTCGACCGGCTCGGGAACACCTACGAACACACCACCCTCGCCCCCTACGACCAGCTGATAGCGAAGATCAAGGCGCGGTACGCGGGCACCCCGATCGGCGCCTCCGAGTCGATCGTCAGTCCGCTCGCGGAGGGGCTCGGACTGAAGATGCTGACCCCCGCGTCGTTCCTGGGCGCGATCAGCGAGGGCACCGACCCCACGGCCGGGGACAAGTCCACGATCGACAAGCAGATCGCGGACAAGCAGATCAAGGTGTACGTCTACAACAGCCAGAACGCCACCCCCGACGTCCAGGCGCAGGTGAAGGCGGCCAGGGCGGAGGGCATCCCGGTCGCCACCGTCACCGAGACGCTCACCCCGGCCGGTGCCTCCTTCCAGGCCTGGCAGGTACGGCAGTTGGAGGGCCTCGCCAAGGCCCTGGCCGAGGCCACCGGGAAGTGACCGCCGACCCGGCGGTGCCCGTGAACCCGGCGCCCGCCACCGAACCGTCCGTGGTGTCACTGCGCGACGCGGCGGTGCGGGTGGGGGGGCGAACCCTGTGGTCCGGTGCCGATCTGGAGGTCGGCGCGGGCGAGTTCGTCGCCGTACTCGGGCCCAACGGCGTCGGAAAGTCCACCCTGTTGAAGGTGCTGCTCGGCCTTGAGCAGCCTGCGGGCGGCGAGGTGCGGGTCCTCGGTGGGCGGCCGGGGCGGGCCGGGCACCGGGTCGGCTATCTGCCGCAACGCCGCAGCTTCGACGCCTCGTTGCGGATGCGCGGCACCGATATCGTCCGGCTCGGCTGGGACGGCGACCGGTGGGGAGTGCCGCTGCCCGGCCGGTTCGGCTCCCGGGCGAGGACCGCCGCGCTGCGGACGGCCGAGGCGATCGAACTGGTCGGTGCGCAAGCGTACGCCCACCGGCCGGTGGGACAGTGCTCCGGCGGCGAGCAGCAGCGGCTGCTGATCGCGCAGGCGCTCGTACGGAGGCCCCGACTGCTGTTGCTGGACGAGCCGTTGGACAGTCTCGACCTGCCCCATCAGGCCGCGACGGCCGCGCTGATCGGGCGGATCTGCCGGGAACAGGGGGTGACCGTGATGATGGTCGCGCACGATGTCAATCCGATCCTCTCCCGGCTCGACCGGGTGGTCTATCTCGCCGAGGGCGGCGCGCTCTGCGGCACCCCGGCCGAGGTCATCACCTCCGCGACGCTGACCCGGCTGTACGGCACACCGGTCGAGGTGCTCCGTACCTCGGACGGCAGGCTCGTGGTCGTGGGACAGCCCGAGCGGCCCTCGGTCCACACCGACCGGCACACCGACACACGGGGAGGCCGGAGTGCCGCTCGCTGACGCCCTGTCGGGCTGGTCCTGGAATCCGGTCGTGGACATCCAGCGGATGTGGGTGTTCCCCTTCATGGTCAACGCCTTCCGGGCCGGCACACTGATCGCGATCGGCGCGGCGGTGACGGGCTGGTTCATGGTGCTGCGGCGGCAGAGCTTCGCCGGACACACCCTGGCGACCGTGGGCTTCCCCGGCGCGGCGGGCGCCACCCTCCTCGGAGTGGGCGCGGCGTACGGCTACTTCGTGTTCTGTATCGCCGCCGCCCTGGTCATCGCGGCCGTGCCGCGCGGCGGGCGGGACGCGGACGGGCACGAGGCGGCGCTCGTCGGGACCGTCCAGGCGTTCCTGCTCGCCTGCGGATTCCTGTTCACCGCCCTGTACAAGGGGCTGCTCGGCGGGATCACCTCGCTGCTGTTCGGCAGCTTCCTGGGGGTCACCACCGGGCAGGTGGGGCTGCTGTTCGCCGTGACGCTCGCGCTGCTCGCCGTCCTCGCCGTGATCGGACGCCCACTGCTGTTCGCCTCCGTGGACCCGGCGGTCGCCGCCGCGCGCGGTGTGCCGGTGCGGGCGCTGTCCGCACTGTTCCTCGTGCTGCTGGGGGCGGCGACGGCGGAGGCCAGCCAGATCACCGGCACCCTGCTGGTGTTCGCGCTGCTGGTGATGCCCGCCGCCACCGCGCAGAGCCTCGGCGCCCGGCCGGTGGTGAGTCTCGCGCTGTCCGTACTGATCGCCCTGACGGTGACCTGGCTCGGCCTGGTCGCCGCCTACTTCACCCCGTACCCCATGGGTTTCACCGTGACCACCTTCGCCTTCACCGGCTATCTCGCCGCCAGGGCCGTCCCGTCGGTCCGCCGCGCGGTGCGGCCGCGCCGTCCCGTCACCACGGGGGGTGCGGCGTGAGCGCGGTCCTGGGGGGCGTCGAGTCGGCCGGGGCGCTGGCGCACCCGTTCTTCCGGCACGCGCTGCTCGCCGGTACGGCCATCGCGGCGGCGGCCGGGCCGACCGGCCGCTTCCTGGTGCTGCGCGCCCAGGTCTTCACCGGGGACGCGCTCAGCCATGTCGCCTTCACCGGGGCGCTGGCGGCCCTCGCGTTCGGCTACGACCTGCGCCTCGGCCTGTTCGCGGCGACCATCGGGGTCGCCCTGCTGCTCGGTGTGCTCGGGCGCGGTGGCAGAGCGGACGATGTGGCCATCGGCAGTGTGTTCTCCTGGGTGCTCGGCCTCGGTGTCTTCTTTCTGACCCTCTATACGACCTCTCGCAGCGCGGGCAACGGCGGCGCCGGGGTCCGGGTGCTCTTCGGCTCGATCCTCGGCCTCTCCGCGGGGCAGGCCCTGACGGCCGCCCTGGTGGCCGCCGGTATCTGCGCGGCGCTGATCGCCATCGCCCGGCCGCTGCTGTTCGCCTCCGTGGACGAGGCGGTGGCCGCCGCCCGGGGCGTGCCCGTACGGCTGCTCGGCTTCGTCTTCCTGGCGCTGGTGGGCGCGTGCGCGGCCGAGGCCACCCAGGCCGTGGGCTCGCTGCTGCTGCTCGGCCTGCTCGCGGCGCCCGCGGGCGCCGCCGGGCTCCTCACCGACCGGCCCTACCGGGCCCTCGCGCTCTCCGCCGGGCTGGCGGTGGCGGAGGTGTGGGCCGGGCTCTGGATCGGTTACGCCGTACCCGGGGTGCCGCCCAGCTTCGGCATCCTGGCGACCGCCACCGCCGTCTACGCCCTGGCTTGGCTCGTCGGCGCGGGCCGCCGGAGCCGCGCCGCCGCGGCGTCGAACCGAGTCGAGGCCCCGGGGTGACGGACGACCGGGCGGCGGCCTGCGACGATCTGCGGTTCATCGGCCGCCGTACCGCCCAACGGGCCACCGTCCCGGCCGCACTGGTGGCCCGCGCCGGCTTCACCAGCGCCCGGGTCCTGCACGCCCGGATGGTGGCCGACGGCGAACAGGTGTGCCTGAGCACGGTCTACCGCACCCTGGCCGCGCTCGCCGAGGCGGGCCGCGCCGATCTCGTACGGGATCCGGCGGGCGGCCGGCTCTTCCGGCACCGGCCCAGCGCCGAGCACGGGCACTACCTGCTCTGCCGCCGCTGCGGACTCGGCACGCCCGTCGACTCCGCCGTCATCGAGTCCTGGGCGGCGCGGATCGCCCGCTCCTCCGGCTACGCGGATGTCCAGCACACGGCGGAACTCATCGGCACCTGCCCCGCCTGCCTCGCCGAGGCCGATACGGAGGCGGCGCCCGAGGCGGCGCACGTACCACCGGCGGCCGGCCCCGGCGCGTAACTCCCCGTACGCGGGCGCGCCGCTCACGGCCCGTGCACCCGGTCGGGGTTTGCGGGGCAGGGGCTCGCTCCTTCGTGTGAAGAGGCGTCCTGGACCTGGCGTTGTCGCTCAACGTGTTCAGATAATTACAGAGAGTAGGCGGGGTGTTCCGCTCCGCCCCCACCGGCAGGGACACGGGGAGACAGCATGCACGAGATCGCGGGCCGCGCGATTCCACCCAACTTCGGCATCGAGCCCTACACCGACAACTGCCGGTCCATCTGTGCCCGGGGCGAACACGTCCTGATCGGAGTGAGCCCCGGCAACAGCTACTTCAGCGAGGGACGGCTCGCGTCGCTGCTGCTCTGGAGCAGCGAACTCTTCCAGAAGGTCGACGTCATCGTCCCCGACATCTCGGTGGTCCACACCTACCGGGCCCTGGGCGATCCACCGGACCGCGCCTGGAGCAAGGCGCAGATCCAGACGCGCCGGATCCGGCGTCGGGTGGCGCGCTCCTGGGAGGCGATCGGGGTCCCGGGCGGCGACCGTCCCGTACTCACCCTCTCGCAGTTCACCGACCACCCCACCTACCGGCGGGTGCACCAACGGCTGGAACGGGTCGTGGAACACGACCCGATGGTGCGCGACCTCTTCCTGCGCGCGAGCGGCCAGGCGCTGGCCGCGCATCTGAAGGGCGTCCAGCCCACCGAGTGGCAGCTGACGGAGGGCATGCGCTACCTCCTCGCCGAGCTGCCGCTGTGCACCCACGCGCCGGGCATCCTCGGCGAGCCCAGCTCGGTCAACATCTACCACCAGGTGATCCCCTTCATCCCGCTGGTCTTCGCCCCCGGTGAGCTGCGCGCCGAGCCCGGCCAGGCGTTCGCGCTCGTCCGGCCCGCGCCGACCGGCGACCGGGCGGCCCGTACGGAGGAGCCGGCGCCCCGGGGACGTACGGACGCTCCGGCGCCCCGGGGACAGGCGGGGACATGAGCGCCGTCGACGAGCCGGAGTACCCCTTCGACGACTGGGGCATCGAGATCTCACCGCTGTACGCGACCCTGCGGGACCGTGCCGCACCGGCCCACCGGGTCCGTACGGTGACGGGCGACCGCGTCTGGCTGGTCACCCGTTACGACGTGGCGCGACGGCTCCTGAGCGACCCCCGCCTCAGCCTCACCGCCGCCCTGGCCGCCGACGCGCCCCGGCAGGAGCCCCTCCGGCCACGCGCCGAGGGGGCCAGGGGCGACGGTATGGCCACCCTCCAGGAGACCGGGCTGCGCGGCTTCCTGGCCGAGGCCCTGAGCCCCCGGACCATCCGGACCCACCGGGACTGGACCCGTCGGCGCGCCGACGAACTGCTCGACACGCTGGTACGGGAGGGCCGGCCCGGCGACCTCCAGCGCGGGCTGGCCAGGCCGCTGACCTTCGCCGTGGCCTGCCGGGCCCTCCTCGGCGATCTCACCGAGGAGGAGGGGGCGTGGCTCAACGAGCTGTGCGACACCGTGCTGGTGTGGCGCGACCGGCCCCGGGCGGAGATCCAGTCGGCCCTCAACGGCCTCTACGGGTTCTTCCTGCGCCGCGCGCCCGAACTCGCCGCCGCGCCGGGGGACGACGTCGTCAAGCGGGGGGCCCGTGCCCGTGGCGCCGACGGGGCCCGGCTGGGCGAGGACGGGCTCGCCGAGCTGGCCAATCTGATGATGATCGCCGGCTATCGGACCGCCGCCAGCTTCGTCGCCAACGCCCTGGTCATGGCGGTCTCCCACCCCACCGCGCTGACCGCCCTGCGCGACGGTACGGTGGCGCTGCCGCATCTGGTCGAGGAGGTGATGCGGCGTACGCCGATGTCGACCGGCGGGATCAAACGGGTCGCCACCGACGCGGTGGAGATCGACGGGCTGACCATCAGGGCCGGTGAGTGTGTTCTGGTCTCGCTGGAGGCCGCCAACCACGACCCCCGCGCCTATCCCGACCCCGACCTGTTCGACCCGGGACGGTTCGACCCCGGCCGCTCCACCGCCACCGGGCGCGGCTGCCCGCAGCTGGGCTTCGGCCACGGCAAACACCACTGTCCCGGCAACGGCCTGGCCCGGATGCAGATCGGGGTCGTCCTGGAGGCCCTGGCCGCGCGGACCCCCGCTCTGCGGCTGGCGGTCCCGGCGGCGGAGCTGCGCTGGCGGCCCGATGTGGCCTTCCGTATCCCCGAGTCGATCCCCGTCGTCTGGTGAGGGCCGTCCGGTGACCTCATGCACCGTCCGCGGTCGCGCGCCGCCGGTCGCGCGCCCGCAACTCCCCGGCCAGCGTCTCGTCGTCCCACTCCAGCGCCAGCGCCCGGTGGATCAGCTCGGCCTGGGTCTCCGGGGCCGGCCCGCCCACCGGCTGGTCGTGGTCGAGGTTGGTGGGGAACGCGTACCCCTCCGCCGAGGCCGCGACGATCCGCGCGAGCGTCCCGGCCCCGGCGCCGGACGACTTGAGCTTCCGCAGCACGGGGAAGAGCGCCTCACACATCGCGGTGCGGTCGACGCTCTCCATCGCGCGGCCGAACGCCGAGGAGATCTGGAGCAGATTGGCCATCCGCCGGATGTCCCGCGAGCGATTGGTCCCGGCGCCGTGGAAGAGCGCCGGGTTGAAGAAGGCGGCATCGCCCTTCGCCAGCGGGAGCTGCACGCGGTGGGCGTCGAAGTAGGCGGTGAACTCCGGCCGGTGGAAGGCGAGATAACCGGGCTCGTATGTCTGGGAGTACGGCAGATAGAGCGTCGGACCGCTCTCGACCGGCATGTCGCAGTGGGCGACGGCGCCCTGGAGGGTCAGCGCGGGGGCGAGCCGGTGGGCCTGGGCGGGGAAGCGCTCGGCCTGTTCGCCGGACATGAAACCGAGGTGGTAGTCGCGGTGGGCTACCTGGGCCTGTCCGCCGGGGTTCACCACATTGATCTGGGAGGTGATCTGATAGCCGGGGCCCAGCCAGGCGGTCGCGGCCAGCGCGATCATGTCGTTGGCGTAGTAGTCGGCGAAGACCTCGGGGCGGCGCAGCGCCAGCTTGTCCAGCGCGCCCCACACCCGGTCGTTCGCGCCGGGCGCGGCGAAGTGGTCGCCCGCGGCGGTGCCGCGCGCCTTCTGCTCCGCGATGAGCCCGTCGAACTCCACGGTGGCGCGGTCCACGGCCGAGAGATCCTCGAACGCGCCCTTGAACACCACGATCCCCGGCCCGTCCAGCAGCGCGCGCGCCAGCTCCGCCCGTACCGCCCGGCGCTCTCCGGGCGTGGTGGTACGGCGCCGCAGCGTGTCGCTGTCGTACAGCAGTACGTTCTGCTCGGTGCCCAGGGCGTGCGGATAGTCCCGCGCGTCGGTCCGCCGTTCCACGGACGCACGGAAGTCGTCCAGATCGCAGTCGTCGCCGCTGATCCACATAAGGCGTCACGTCCTATTCGGAGATCGGTGCCCCTCGGCCGGGGCACGGAGATCGGCGCCCCTCGGCCGGGGCGGACAGCAGCAGCCTAGGTCGCGAGGAGCCCTCGGCATCCCCGGCGTCACCCTCGTCGCCGATCTGCCCGGCAGCAGGCGGCCGGCCTATGTCGGCATCGACAACAGGGCCGCCGGCGCCACCGCCGCGTATCTCGTCGGACAGTGGCTCGGCGACCGGCCCGGCGCGGTCCTCACCACGCTCAGCAGCGGGTTCTTCCGGGGCGAGGAGGAGCGTGAGATGGGGTTCCGCAGCGCGCTGCGCGGACTCGTCCCGCAGCGCCCCCTGATCGACATCTCCGAGAGCGGCGGGCTGGACGACGCGCTGCGCGACCTCGTACGGGAGGCGCTGCGGGACCATCCGGAGATCCGGGCCGTCTACTCCATCGGCGGCGGCGATCTCGCCACCGTCGAGGCGTTCGGGGAGCTGGGACGCCGCTGCGAGGTGTTCGTCGCCCACGACCTCGACAGCGACAACCTGCGGCTGCTGCACGAGCGGCGGGTGTCGGCGGTCCTCCACCACGACCTCGACCAGGACATGCGGCGCGTCTGCCACCTCATCATGCAGGCGCACGGAGCCCTGCCGGGCCCCGTGCTGTCCTGGACGTCCGGCATCCAGGTGATCACACCGTTCAATGTGCCGGCCGGTGTGTCCGTACCGTGAGGTGTGCCGTCGGTTCCGTACGGCACACCTCACGGACGCGGTCATACGGTACGGACCTCCGCGATCCGCACCGGCCGCCGCTCGGCGAGCGACAGGGCGCAGGCCTCGGCGATCCAGCCCGCCTCCAGCGCGTCGGCCACCGTGCACGGGGACGGCCGCTCACCGGCCACCACCTCGGTGAACGCGGTGAGTTCGGCGCGGAACGCCCGGGCCGAGCCGGTCGATGAAGAACTGCCACGGGGTCCCGGCGGGGAAGGTGGCCCCCGGCTCCACGGACCGCAGCGGCAGCCGGTCGTCGAGTCCGGCGGCGATGCTGTCCCGGGAGCCGTGCAGCTCCAGCCGTACATCGTAACCACGCGGGTTGTAGCGGGAGTTGGACACCACCGCCAGGGTTCCGTCGTCCAGGGTGAGCACCGCCGACGCGGTGTCCACGTCCCCGGCCTCCCGGAAGCTCTCCGCACCCCGGTTCGACCCGGTGGCGTACACCTCGACCACCTCGCGGCCGGTCACCCAGCGGACGGTGTCGAAGTCATGGACCGAGCAGTCGCGGAAGATACCGCCCGACACCGCCACATACTCCGGCGGCGGCGGAGCCGGGTCGAGTGTGGTGGAGCGTACGGTGTGCAGCCACCCCAGCTCGCCACTGGCCACCGCCGCGCGGGCCGCGACGAACGCCGCGTCGAAGCGGCGCGGATAGCCGATCTGGATCTCGGTGCCACTGCCCTCGACCCGGCGCAGCACTGCCACGCCCTCGGCCGCGCCCCGGGCCACCGGCTTCTCGCAGAACACCGGCAGCCCCGCCTCGACGGCGGCGACGATCAGCTCGGGGTGCGCGTCGGTGGCGGCGGCGATGACGACGCCGTCCAGCCCCGAGGCGAGCAGCGCCGGGACGGAGCCGGCGACCTCGATGTTCCCGGCGCCCGCGGCGGCCAGCCGGCCGGCCACCCGCTCGGCGACCGCCGGCACGGCGTCGGTGACGACCAGCGAGCCGACGGCGGGCAGCGCGGACAGTGTCTCGGCGTGAAAGGAGCCGATCCTGCCCAGTCCGATCAGTCCGAGGCGCATCAGTCGGTCCCTCCGCAGACGTTCTGGTCCCAGTCGAGCACGGATCCGGTGACGACCCCGCTGCGCGCGGAGAGCAGGAAGACGATGAAGTCGGCGATCTCGTCGACCTGGCCCAGCTTGCCCATCGGCAGCTTCTCGGCGGCCTGCTCGCGCCAGCCGTCGTCCGCTCCGTGGAACTCGCGCTGGGTGGCGTCCTCGCCCTCGGTCTCGGTCCAGCCGATGTCCAGGCCGTTGATCCTGATCCGGTCCCAGCGGTGGGCGTGCGCCGCGTTGCGGGTCAGCCCGGCGAGCCCGGCCTTCGCCGCCACATAGGGCGCGAGATAGGGCTGTCCGCCCAACTCGGCGGAGGAGATGACATTGACCACGGTGCCGGGTTCGCCCCGGGACACCATGTCCCGTACGACGGCCTGCATCATGAAGAACGGGCCGCGCAGATTGATCGCGACATGCGCGTCGAACAGCTCCGGCGTGGTGTCGAGCAGGGTGCCCCGCGAGGTGAGGCCCGCCGCGTTCACCAGGCAGTCCACCCGGCCGTACGCGGCGATCACCGCTTCCACCGATGCCATCGCGCTCGCCGGGTCGGCCACGTCCGCCATGACGAACATCGCCTCGGCGCCGCCCTCGCGCAGCTCGGCCACGAGCGCCTCGCCCGGCCCGGCGCGGCGCCCGGTCACCGCGACGATCGCGCCCTCACGGGCGGCGGCGCGTGCCGCTCCGGCCCCCACGCCCTGGGTGCCGCCGCTGACGAGGACGACTTTCCGGTCCAGTAGTGCCACGTTCGCTCCTTGCGCGCTGTGCTGTTCGGGTCTGCCGAGCCTGCGGTCCGCGCACCGGCACGTCAAGGACCGGAAAGCCGTCAAAAACCCTCAGCGGCGAGGGCGGCCGCGGGGGAAGACGTCAGGCGTAGTGCCGGTAGACCGCCACCGCCACGCACGCGGGCTTCTCGGACCCCTCCAACTCGATCGTGAAGGTCAGCCGCATCTCCACACCGTCGCCCTTGACCTCGGTGACGGAGCCCACCTCGCCCCTGAGCCGGATCCGGGCGCCGACCCGGACGGGGCTCGGGAAACGTACCTTCTCCAGACCGTAGTTGAGGCTCATCCTGATCCCCTCGACCGCGAGGAGGTCGTTGAAGAGGGGGATGATGAGCGAGAGGGTGAGATAGCCGTGGGCGATCGGGGCGCCGAACGGGCCGTCCTTGGCGCGCTCGGGATCGACATGGATCCACTGGTGGTCGTCGGTCGCGTCGGCGAAGGTGTTCACCCGGTCCTGGGTGATCTCCAGCCAGTCGGTCCTGCCCAGATCGGTGCCCGCGAGGGCCTTGATCTCGTCGACTCCGGTCACGGTACGGATGGTGGTGGTCATGAGCCTTCTCCATGGGTGTGCTGAGGGTGCGGGTCCTTGGCGCCGTAGGTCCGGCGGATGGGGAGCTTGAGCAGCTTGCCCGCGCCGCTGCGCGGCAGCTCCCCGACGAATACGACGGACTTGGGGATCTTGTAGCGGGCGAGCCGGCCGTCGAGCGCGGCCAGGACGGAGTCCTCGTCGGTGTCCGCGCCCTCGCGGAGCACCACGACCGCCCGGCCCACCTCGCCCCACCGTTGGTCGGGCACGCCGATCACGGCGCAGTCGACGACATCGGGGTGTTCGTACAGGGCCTTCTCCACCTCGGCGGGGTAGATGTTCTCGCCGCCCGAGATGATGACGTCCTTCACCCGGTCGACGATCGTGACATAGCCGTCCGCGTCGGCGACGGCCACGTCTCCCGTACGGAACCAGCCGTTCAGCAGCGCGTCCGCCGTCGCCCCGGGCAGTCCCCAGTAGCCGCCGGCCATGATGGTCGGGCCTTCGGCGATCAGCTCGCCGCGCTCGGTGTCGTCCCCGGTCGGGTCGACGATCCGGATGTCGTTGAAGAAGTGCGGCACCCCGGCGCTGCCGGCCTTGGCGAGGGCGTTCTCCGCGTCGAGGAGACAGACCCCGGGCGACGCCTCGGTCATCCCGTACCCCTGGATGAAGCTCAGACCACGGGCCTCGTACGTCTGGATCAGCGCCCTGGGGACGGGCGCGCCGCCGCACATCATGGTGCGGACCGACGACAGATCGGCCGTCGCGAAGCGCTCCTCCTCGGCCATCCGCCCGAACATCGCGGGCACCCCGAACAACATGGTCACCCGGTGTTCCTCGATCAGATCGAGGGTGCGCGAGGGGGAGAAGGACTCCTCCAGGACGAGGGTGCCGCCCTTGAGGAGGGTCGGCAGACACGTCATGTTGAGCGCCGCCGTGTGGAACAGCGGAGCGGACAGGAGGGTCACCTCGTCGGCGGTGAAGTCGCCGTCGACCAGGGTGTTGACACTGTTCCAGACGAGGTTCCCATGGGTGAGGGCGGCACCCTTGGCCCGGCCCGTCGTCCCCGAGGTGTACATGATCGTCGCGAGGTCGTCGAGGGTGACCCGCTCGTCCACGGGGCTCCGGTCGGCCTCCGCGAGCGCGTTCTCGTACGGTTCGCCGACCGTCAGCAGTCCGGGGACGCCGGAGCGCTCGGCGAACCGGGCGAAGGAGGCGGTGTGCACCAGGACCGTGGAGCCCGAATCCGTCAGGCAGTGCGCCAGTTCCGGTTCGGCCAGGCGGGTGTTGAGCGGGACGAAGATCGCGCCGAGCCGGCCGGCGGCGAACAGCGTCTCCAGGAACGCGGGGTGGTTGGGGCCGAGGAAGGCGACCCGGTCGCCGCGTCGGACGCCGAGCGCGCGCAGATGGTGGGCGAGCGCGGTGGTGCGGTCGTACAGCTGTGCGTAGGTGTGACGGGTGTCCTGGTGGACGACGGCGAGACGGTGCGGGGTCTTGCGGGCGCGTCGTGCGGTCCAGGAGCCGATGCCGTGATCGCGCATAGGGAGAGCTCCTTTGCTCGTCCGTGAAAGGCTCGGTCCGAGGATCGGCCCAAGGGAATCAGCCCGAGGAGTTGGTCCAAGGACCAGTCCGAGGAATCGCTCCGAGGAGTCGGCCCGGGAAACAGCCCGTGGGCCGGTCCGTGGGTCGGCCCACGGGCAGCTCCTGGATCAGTCCTTGAGGAAGCCGAACAGCCGTGCGGCGTTCTCCTTGAGGATCTTCGGCCGGACCTCGTCCTTTATCGGCAGCGCGGCGAAGTCCTTGAGCCACCGCTCGGGGGTCAGCAGCGGATAGTCCGTACCGAACAGGACCTTGTCCTTGAGCAGCGAGTTCGCGTACTGGACGAGCTGCGGCGGGAAGTACTTCGGCGACCAGCCCGACAGGTCGATGTACACCTGCGGTTTGTGCGTGGCCACCGACAGCGCCTCGTCCTGCCAGGGGAAGGACGGATGCGCCATGATGATCGGCATCCCGGGGAAGTCGGCGGCGACATCGTCGATGTACAGCGGGTTGGAGTACTTCAGCCGGATGCCGCCACCGCCCGGCGCGCCCGCCCCGATACCGGTCTGGCCGGTGTGGAACACCGAGATGGCCCCGGCCTCCTCGATCGCCTCGTACAGGACGTAGGCGGAGCGGTCGTTCGGGTAGAACGCCTGCACGCTCGGGTGGAACTTGAACCCCCGGACCCCGAAGTCCCTTACCAGCCGGGTGACTTCACGTGCTCCGGCCCGGCCCTTCGCCGGATCGATGGAGGCGAACGGGATGATGACGTCCGGATTCTCGGCGGCGGCCTCGGCGATCTCCTCGTTGGGGACCGCCGGGGTGCCGGTGGCGGCCTCCGCGTCGACGGTGAACACGACGCAGGCCATGCGCCGTTCGCGGTAGTAGGCGGCGATCTCGGGCAGTGTCGGCCTGCGGTGTGCGCCCTCCACGCCGAAGTACGCGCTCGATGCCTCCTCCAGCTCGCTGGAGAGCGCGCCCCGGCCGCGCGAGGAGACCTCGGCGTGTGTGTGTACGTCGATGGCGGTGATCGCGTCGAGATCGATGCCCTGTGCGCGAGGGCCGGTCGGATCAGTGGTGTTCATGAGGGTTCCCTACAGCTTCGGGGCGGGGATGCCGTAGGTCTCCGGGCGCTGTCCCACCGACACCGGCCAGGCGGCGGCGATCGCGTCGGCGGACCAGCCGCCGTCGCGGTACGCGGCGGACACCTCCTGCGGATGCGACCACAGCGAGAGCTTGTCACCGCCGATGCCGACACACTGCCCGGTGATGTCCGCCGCGGCCTCGGAGGCGAGGAAGACGACCAGCCCCGCGCAGTCCTCGGCGACGCCGAAGGCGAGCCCCTTGCGCAGCGCGTCGGGGAAGGGGACACCGTCGTTCTCGTACGCGTCGATGTACGGCGCGAACAGCGGCATGGTCCTGGTCATCTCCGTGGCGGCGTTGGGGACCACGGCGTTGGCGGTGATTCCGGCCTTGGCCAGCTCCATCGCCCAGGTGCGCACCATCGCGGCGATACCGGCCTTGGCCGCCGCGTAGTTGGTCTGGCCGAAGTTGCCGCGCTGCCCGGCGGGGGAGCCGGCCACGATGACGCGCCCGCCCCCGCCCTGCTCGCGCATGCGGACGGCGGCGGCGCGGACGCAGGTGAACGTACCGCGCAGATGCACCTGCTGGACGGTGTCGAAGTCGTCGTCGGACATCTTCCACAGCACCCGGTCGCGCAGCACGCCCGCGTTGGTGACCATGATGTCCAGCTGCCCGAACTCGCTCACCGCCCGGTCGACCAGGGCGTCCGCGCTCTCGCTCGTACCGACCGGGACCACCTCGGCGACCGCGCGGCCGCCCTCCTCGGTGATCAGCTTCACGGCGGCCGCGGCGGTGTCCGGGTTCACGTCGTTGACGACGACGGAGGCGCCCGCGGCGGCCAGCGCGCGGGCATAGGCGAGCCCCAGCCCGCGTCCGCTGCCGGTCACGACGGCGACCTTGCCGGAAAGATCCATGATGGTGGCTCCTCGTGGGTGGGGGAGTGTCGTGGGGTAGGAGTGACGCTATGCAGAATTCTTGCGACCGTCAATGGAGTGCGCAACATTAATGCGTGGCTATGGTGTACCGACCACGGAGGGGCGATATGGCGGGCGGAAGCAGTACGGCGGGTACGCGAGGGACCGGCGACGCGGAAGAAGCGGCCGGACCGGCGGCAGAGGCCGGCGACGGGAGCGCGCTCCGGCCGCAGACCCTGATGCTCACCTTCCTCGGCGAGTACGTCCTGGGCAGCGGCACCTGCGTCTACTCCGGCAGCATCATCGAGGTCTTCGGCCGGACGGGCGTGGGTGAACACGCCACCCGCTCCACCCTGACCCGCATGGTGAACCGGGGGCTGCTGCTGCGCCGCCGCGAGGGCCGCCGGATGTACTTCGGGCTCACCGCCCGCGCGGCCGGCATCCTGCGCGACGGCGAGGACCGCATCTGGGAACAGGGCGCGGTCAACGACGACTGGGACGGCACCTGGACCCTGATCGCCTTCTCGCTGCCCGAGTCGTCGCAGCGCAGCCGGCACGATCTGCGCTCCCGGCTCGCCTGGGCCGGCTTCGGGCCGCTGATCGGCGGTCTGTGGATCGCCCCCGGCCGCGCCGATGTCTCGATGGTCACCGAGGACCCCGAATTCGGCCCGTACGTCTCGGTGTTCCGCTCCACGGCCGAGCCCGCCACCGATGTCGAAGCCATGATCCACGCCACCTGGGACCTGGCGACCCCGGCGGCCGGATACCGCGCCTTCCGGGACCGCTGGGCGGCCTTCGCCGAGGGCGCCGACTGCCCCGGCCTCGATGAACTCGCCGTAAAACTGCGACTGTTGACCGAATGGCTCCAGATTGTCCGGGCCGATCCGCATCTGCCCGTACGTCATCTGCCCGCCGACTGGCCCGCGGCCGACGCCGAGGACGTCTTCCGCCGGGCCGACGCCCGGGTGGAGGCGGCGGCGCGGGCCCAGGCCGAGGACGTACTGGAGACGGTGGAGGCGCCGGAACCGCTGGAGTGAGCGGGGACCCGTAGGGGTGAGCGGGATTTCCGTACGGTCGCGCCTTCCGCTGAGCGGAAGACCCCCTGTCGGCCGGCGCGTGAGCACAGCACTCTGGAGGCGTTCCGCCCACCCGTACCGCACCGGCCGAGGTGGCGGGGGAGACCAAGGGAGCTGACCATGACGTCATTCGCACGCGACCAGTGGTACGTCGCCGCCTACGGCACCGAGGTGGGGCGCGAGCTGTTCACCCGGACCGTCTGCGGCGAGTCGATCCTCTTCTGGCGCACCGGGGCGGGCGAGGTCACCGCCATGGCCGACCGCTGTGTGCACCGGCGGTTCCCGCTCTCCGAGAAGCCGAGCAGGCTGGACGGCGACCGGGTGGTGTGCGGCTACCACGGATTCACCTACGGCGCCGACGGAGTGTGTGTCGGCGTCCCCGGCCAGCGGCGCGTCCCGCGCACCGCCCGGCTCACCTCGTACCCGGTCGAGGAGCGGGACTCGTTCGTCTGGGTGTGGATCGGCGAGCGGGAGAAGGCCGACACCGCGCTGATCCCCCGCGCGCCCTGGCTGGACTCGCCCCACTACACCACGGTGTACGGGATGGAGCCGCTCGCGGCCCGCTACGGACTGCTCGTCGACAACCTCCTCGACCTCTCGCACGAGACCTATCTGCACGGTGGCTACATCGGGACCCCCGAGGTCGCCGAGACCCCGATCACCACCGAGGTCGACGAGCGGGCGGGCATCGTCCGGGTCAGCCGGCACATGGACGACGCGGAGTGTCCGCCGTTCTACTCCACCTCCACCGGTATCCAGGGGCGGATCACCCGCTGGCAGGACATCGAGTACCACGCCCCCTGCCTCTATCTGCTGCACTCGCGGATCGCGCCCGTGGGCACACCCCCGCCGCGCCCCGACGGCACCGACCCGGACGCCTTCCACGTCGAGGTCGTCTACGCCATCACCCCGGAGACGGAACACTCCACGCACGACTTCTGGGCCGTGGCACGGGACTTCGCGCTCGACGACACGGGCGTCAGCGACTTCCTGCGGGAGAACAACCGCACCGTCGTCCTCCAGGACGTCGTCGCCCTCGACACACTGGAGAAGATCGTCGCCACCGAGCCGGAGGGCACCCAGGAGCTCAGCATCAACATCGACACGGGCGGTCTGGCCGCCCGGCGCATCCTCAAACGCCTGATCGCGCAGGGCATTTCGGCCTCCGCCCCCGCTGCCCCCGCTGCCCCCGCTGCCCCCGCTGTCGTGGCGGCGGTGGCGCCATGAGCAGCCAGGACCCGCCGTCCGCGTCCCCGTCTCCCTCAACTCCCTCTGTACCAGTGCCCGAGCCGCTCGCTATGCTCGCTGGCGACACCATCTACCGCATCGTCTGGATCCCCGGCACCGATCGGCTGCGCGGCTGGTGCTGGTGCGGTATGGACCGGGAATCGGAGGATCCGGTCGAGTTGTGGGAGTGGCTGCTCGCGCACCCCGAGGAGCACCCCGAGGAAGGTCCTGGGGGACGCGGCGGGGAACCCGGCGTGAGCCTCCCCGGCGGCCCGGCACCCGCGCCCCGCCAACTTGTCGGCGCCTGATCCCGGGCCCCTGACCAGGGCCCCCGAACCCCTAGGGACCCCCCATGACCAACAGCAGCCCTGAGGCGGAGACCACCCTCGACCTTCTGGTCGCCCGCCGGACCGACGAGGCGGACGGCGTCGTCGCTCTCGAACTGCGCCGCCCGGACGGCGCCCCCCTCCCGGCCTGGCGGCCCGGCGCGCATATCGACGTCCACCTGGGGGACCCCGGCCCCGGCGGCCTCGTACGGCAGTACTCCCTCTGCTCCTCGCCCGACGACCTCTCCCACTGGCGGATCGGGGTCCTGCGGGAGAAGGCCGGCCGGGGCGGCTCGCGCCATGTCCACGACATGCTGGCGGAGGGCGACATACTCCGGGTGCGCGGGCCGCGCAACCGTTTCCCGCTGGCCGCGGCGGACTCGTACCTCTTCGTCGCGGGCGGGATCGGGATCACCCCGCTCCTGCCCATGGTCGAGGAGGCGGAACGGGCCGGTGCCGATTGGCAGTTGGTGTACGGCGGGCGGACGCTCGGTTCCATGGCCTTCCGCGCGGAACTCCAGGAGCGGTACGGAGCGCGGGTGCGGCCGTGCCCCGAGGACACCCACGGCCTGCTCGACCTGGACGGGCTCCTGGGCGTCTCCCGCCCCGGCACCCTCGTCTACTGCTGCGGTCCGGAACCCCTGCTCCGGGCCGTGGAGGAGCGCTGCGCCTCCTGGCCGGAGGGCGCTCTGCGCCTCGAACGGTTCGCGCCGAAGGAGACCGGCGAGTACGCGCCCGGAGACGCCTTCGAGGTCGAACTGGCCCAGAGCGGAGTGACGTTGACCGTACCGCCGGAACTGTCCGTGCTGGAGGCGGCCGAGAAGGCCGGGGTGGAGGTCTTCTTCTCCTGCCGGGAGGGCATCTGCGGGAGCTGCGAGACCGAGGTCGTGGAAGGCGCCGTCGACCACCGGGACTCGCTGCTCACCCCGGAGGAACGCGACCGTCAGGACGTCATGATGATCTGCGTCTCGCGTGCCGCCTCCCCGAGGCTGGTGCTCGACCTCTGAGTCAACCCCTGAGGCACCCCTGTGCCGCCCCCTGGGCCAACGACTTTGGGCGAAGAGTTGACGCCCGTCCGTCGAGTGCCTAACTTGCATTGGAGGTGCCCCGCTCGGTGTGGAGCGGGCGCGCCGCCGGGCGAGGAGGTCCGTATGCGGGGCGGCAAGGACCCGGCCGGGACCGGTTCGGTCACGGCGCGGGCCCTCCAGGTGTTGGAGGTCTTCACCCCCGCCCGCCGCGAGTTGCGGCTCGCCGAGATCTCCCGCCACTGCGGACTGCCCCTGACCACCACCCACCGGCTGGTGGGCGAGCTGACATGCTGGGGCGCCCTGGAACGCGAACCGGGCGGCGCCTACCGCATCGGGCTGCGCCTCTGGGAGATCGCCTCGCTCGCCCCGCGCGGCCTGGGCCTGCGGGAGACGGCCCTGCCGTACCTCTCCGACCTCGGCCGGCTCACCCGGGAGAACGTCCAGCTCGCCGTGCGCGAGGAGCTGGACGTCGTGTACGTGGAGCGGCTCGCCGGGCGGGAGGCGGTCGGCGTCCTCACCCGGGTCGGCGGCCGGTTCGCGCTCACCCCGACCGGTGTCGGCCTCGTCCTGCTCGCGTACGCGCCTCCGGAGATCCAGGAACGTGCCCTCGCCCAGCCGCTGGTCCGGCACACGGAGAAGACCCTCACCGGCCCGGACGAGATCCGCCGGAGGCTCGCCGAGGTCAGACGCACGGGCGTCGCCATCAGCGAACAGCAGGTCACCATGGACGCGGTGTCGGTCGCGGCGCCGGTGTACGGGCCGCGGAACACCGTCGTCGCGGCCGTCTCCGTCGTCGCCCACGCCGACACCGTGAAACCGCGCGCCGTCGCCCCACTGGTACAGGTGGCGGCGCGTGGCATCTCCCGCGCGCTGGGGGCCGAGCCGCCCGCCTCGATAGGCTGATCGCGCACCGGAGACACACACCCCTGCCGTGTGTTTCCGGCCGCCCCGAGGAGACCGAGGAAACGGCCAGCACGGCGAGCGCCTCGACCACGGCCGCGGTCACCGGCGGCCCGGCCGGTGACCGGTCCGGCGACAGCCGTGCCCAGTGCGACCCGGTGACCTTCGGACTCGCGCCCATGGGGGGTGATGGGGGCCGCGCCGAGGGGCCGGTCTGTTGATATCTGTCGGAAATTTTCGAAACTTGTTCGGTATTCCCAAGGGTGCTCCGCGTGTGTAGCTTCTACGGGGTCCGGGCTTCCCGGCCTCGGCCACGCACCAGGAGAGTCCGTTGAAACAGCCGCCCCACCTCGCCGCCGCGGACCGCTACGCCGACATGCGGTTCCGGCGCAGCGGTCGCAGTGGGGTCGAGCTTCCCCAGGTCTCCCTCGGGCTGTGGCACAACTTCGGGGGCACCGCGCCGCTGGAGAACCAGCGCGCCGTGCTGCGGCGCGCCTTCGACCGGGGTGTCACCCACTTCGACCTGGCCAACAACTACGGTCCGCCGTACGGCAGTGCCGAGGCCAACTTCGGGACGCTCTACACCCAGGACTTCCGGCCCTACCGCGACGAGCTGTTCCTCTCCACCAAGGCCGGGTACGACATGTGGCCGGGGCCGTACGGCGAGTTCGGCTCGCGCAAGCACGTACTGGCCAGCCTCGACCAGTCGCTGAGCCGGATGCGCGTCGACCACGTCGACGTCTTCTACTCGCACCGGTTCGACCCGAAGACCCCGTTGGAGGAGACGGTGGGGGCGCTGGCCTCGGCCGTACAGCGGGGCAAGGCGCTGTACGCGGGCCTGTCCAACTACCCGCCGGAGCAGATGGCGCGCGCGGCCGAGCTGCTCAAGGGCCTCGGCACTCCGCTGCTGATCAACCAGCACCCGTACAACATCCTGAACCGGGGCATCGAACACAACGGGCTGATCGCCGCCTCCGCCGAGGCGGGCGCCGGGGTCATCGCGTTCTCGCCGCTCGCGCAGGGGCAGCTGACCGACCGCTACCTCAACGGTGTGCCCGCCGACTCACGGATGGCCGTCGGCCACTTCCTCACACGGGACGCGCTCGACGAGCGGAAGGTCTCCCTGCTGCACGCGCTCAACGCGTTCGCGGGCGGACGCGGCCAGACCCTGGCGCAGCTGGCGCTCACCTGGGTGCTGCGCGACGAGCGCGTCACCTCCGTACTGATCGGTGCCAGCAGCGTCGACCAGCTCGACCAGAACCTGGTGGTGCTGGAGGCGGGAGCCCTCGACGCGGAGGAGCTCGCCGCGATCGACGGGATCCTCGCGGACAACGGAATCACCACCGCGTAGCGGCTCCGCTCCAGCACAGGCGTACGCGCCCGGCACACCGGTTCCGCCGCGGTGTTGACGTAATGGCTCAGGGTGACGGAGCATCACCGTGGTGGCGATCCGGCCGGATCGGGTACGCGAGGGTGAAGGAGCGGCCCATGGGCGCGACAGTCGGCAGTGGCGGCGTCCCGACCGGTCCCTGAGCGCGGCGCCGTGTCGGGCCGCTATCTCGATGTTGACGAACTGACCCTCCACGCCCGGGCATTGACGCTGACGCACCCGGGCGAGGCGGTGCTGCGGCGGATCGGTTCCTCGCGGCGCGGGGAGCCGATCCAACTGCTCTCCGTGGGACGGGGGAGCCGGCATGTGCTGGTGGTGGCGGGAGCGCACGCGTGCGAACTGGCCTGCGGCGCCCTTGAACCACCACGGGACACGCCGTACTGCCCCATCGCCGCCCGTGCGGTCGAACGGCCGAATTAGTACGGATTCGGGTTCGTCCGGGGGCCGCTGGGGCTAGGCTCGGCACGGGACCCGCGGACCGTTCGAAGCCCGAGAAGGGAAGGGATGCCGGTGCACCGGCCGGAGCACACGGTCACCCTCCCCCTGCTGGAGCGTGAACCCGAACTGGCGGCGGCGGGACACGCCGTGGACGCGCTGTGCGGAGCGGCCGCCTCCGGTGGGCTGCTCGTCTACCGGGGCGCGGCGGGGCTGGGCAAGACGGCGCTGCTGTCCGAGGTGCGGCGGCTCGCCACCGGACGCTGCGCGGTGTGGTCGGCGCGGGGCGGCGAGACCGTCACCTCCGTACCGTTCCATGTCGTACGACAGCTGTTCCAGCCCGTGCTGACGGTGGACGGCGGGGCGGAGGGGTCGGCGGACGCGCGCGAACTGCTCGGGGACCGGTACGAGATCGTCGGGCCCGCGCTCGGGATAGCGCCGCCCGGCGAGCAGGCCGCCGACCCGCAGGGGGTCAGGGACTCGCTGGACGGTCTGGTCGAGCGGCTCGCGCAGGTGCACGGGCCGCTGGTGCTCGTCGTGGACGACGCGCAGTGGGCCGATCTGGAGACGTTGTCCTGGCTCGCCTCGTTCGCCGGGCGCCCGGGGCGGGGGCTGGCGGTGCTCGTGGTCGTCGCGTACCGCACGGAGGAAGCCGTCGGCGAGACGGCCCAGTACCTCGGACGGCTCGGCGCGGAGGCCAGGCTGCTCGCCACCCTGCGCGAGCTGACCTCCGAGGCCACGGCCGGTCTGGCCAGGGCCGCGCTCGGCGAGGAGGCGGACGACCCGTTCTGCCGCGAGGTGTGGAAGGTGACCGGCGGCAACGCGTACGAGACGGTCGAACTGCTCGCGAAGGTACGGGACAGCGAACTCGCCCCGGTCGAGGACCACGCCGGGGAGCTGCGCGCCCTCGGCGCCTCCGCGCGCGGCACCGGACTGATCGCCCGGCTGGAGGAGCTGGGCCCGGCGACCACCCGGTTCGCCTGGGCCGCCGCGATCCTGGGCACCGATATCTCGCTCGACCTGGCGATCTCGCTGGCGGGCATGGCACACGAAGAGGCCGCCGAGTGCGCGCAGCGGCTGCGTGCCGCGCGGATCCTGGTCGGCCAGGACCCGCTGGAGTTCGTCCATCCGCTGATCGCGGGCGCCGTCTACCGCGCGGTCCCTGCGGGGGTGCGTACCGCGATGCACGGTCTGGCGGCCTGGGCGGTGTCCCGCAGCGGCCGGGGCGCGGCGGCCGCTGCGCCCCATCTGCTCGAAGTGCACCCGGACGGCGACCCCGAGCTGGTCGAGCAGTTGCGCGAGGCCGCCGCCGAACACCTCGCCGTGGGGGCGCCGGACGCCGCCCGTCGCTGCCTCGAACGCGCCCTGGCGGAGCCCCCGTTGTCCTCCGTGCGCGCTCCGCTGCTGTACGAACTGGGCTGCGCCACCCTGCTCACCTCACCCGCCACCACGGTCGCCCATCTGCGGTCCGCGCTCGAAACCCTGCGCCCCGACGACCCGTTGCGGGTGGATGTCGTCTTCCGGCTCTCCCAGGCGCTGACCCACAACAACCAGACCGGCGACGCCGCCCATGTGGTGGCCACCGAGGTCGCCGGTATGCCCGAGGGGCCGGCCAGGATGCGGCTGCGGACCGCGCACTTCCTGTGGGAGGGCGTCCAGGCCATCGAGGAGAACGGCCCGGAGCGCTCGCGCCGCCTCGCCGGTACGGCGCGCGAGGTCTCCGGACGCGACAGCACCGAGCGGGTGCTGCTGATGCTGCGCGCCTTCGACGGCACGGCCCGGGGCGAGAGCGCCGAGGAGATCGTCCAGATCGGTGAACGGGCGCTGGTGGACGGGGGACTGCCGCCCGGCGTCGGCTGGGCCGACACCGAATGGGGCTTCGAACCCCCGGCGCTGCTCGGTCTGTCGTACGCCTTCGCCGACCGGCTCGACCGCGCGGAGAGCCTGTTCACCGAGGCGTTGCGGGCTTTCGAGATCTCCGGCTGGAGCGGCGGCCATCTCGCCTTCGCCCACGCGCTCGTCGGTTACGTCCAGCGCAGGCGCGGCCGGCTCGTCGACGCGGAGATGTATCTGCGCGAGAGCCTGCGGCTGGCCGCCCGCGTCGGCGACGGCCTGCCGATGCACTGGGACGCGGCCTGCATGCTCATCGACACCCTGCTCGCGCGCGGCCATGTCGAGCGGGCCGGGGAGGAGGCCGAGCGGTACGCGTTCGCCCCTCCGTACTCCTCCTCGATCGTCATCCCCGACGCGCAGGCGGTACGCGGACGGCTCCTCCTCGCCCTCGGCCGCAAGCAGGAGGCCATCGCCGAACTGGAAGCGGCCGGGCAGGCGTTGACGGCCCGGGGCCGGCACAGCGTGGTCATGGCCCCCTGGGCCTGCGACCTCGCGCACGCCGTCGCCGAGGACGATCCGCGGCGGGCCGCCCAGCTCGCCGCGTACGCCAGGGACCGGGCCGAACGGTTCGGTACGCACACCGCCATCGGCGTCGCGCTGTGCTGCGCGGCCTTCCTCAAGGAGGGCCAGGCGAAGATCGGGCTGCTGGCCCAGGCCGTCGCCCATCTGGAAGCCTCCCCGTGCGGGTACGAACTGGCCGTGGCCCGCGTCGAGTACGGCATCGCCACCGGCTTCCCCGCCGAACTCGCCTGCGGTCTCGAACTGGCCGAGCGCTGCGGGGCCGACGGGCTGGCGGCGAGGGCCCGCCGGGCGATGGAATCCCACCCCGCCCAGCGCTGAGCGGGGCCGCGCCGCCGGACGGTAGGCTCGATCCTCCGAACGGCCCGGCGCACCCACACGTGCCCCACAGCGACAGGAGACCGCCGCCCTTGTCCGACCCGACCGTCCCCACCGAACTGCGGGCCGACTGCGACAGCTGCTTCGGGCTGTGCTGTGTCGCGCTGACCTTCTCGCCCTCGGCGGACTTCCCGGTCGACAAGAAGGCGGGAGAGCCCTGCGGCAATCTGCGGACGGACTTCCGCTGCGGTATCCACCGCACCCTGCGGCAGACCGGCTACCGGGGATGCACGGTGTACGACTGCTTCGGCGCGGGCCAGAAGGTCTCCCGGGTCACCTTCGGCGGCCGGGACTGGCGGCAGGCCCCGGAGACCGCCGGGGAGATGTTCGCCGTGCTCCCGGTGATGCGCCAGCTCCACGAGCTGCTGGGCTATCTCGACGAGGCCCTGGCCCTGGAAGCCGCCCGCCCGCTCCGCCGCGAGCTGCGGACCGCGCTGGACGAGACCGAACAGCTCACCAGGACCGGCCCCGAGGCGCTGCTCGCTCTCGACATGACAGCGCGCCGGACGGCCGTCAACCCACTGCTGCTGCGTACGAGCGAGCTGGTACGGGAGCGGGTGCGCGGCAGGAAGAAGAACCGGCGGGGCGCCGACCTCCTCGGGGCCCGGCTCAAGGGCGCGGATCTGCGCGGCGCCGATCTGCGCGGGGCGTATCTGATCGCCGCCGATCTGCGCGGCGCGGATCTGCGGCTGGCCGATCTGATCGGCGCCGACCTCAGGGACGCCGATCTGCGGGGCGCCGACCTGACCGGCAGCATCTTCCTCGTCCAGACGCAGGTCAACGCGGCGAAGGGCGACGCGGCCACCAGGCTGCCGCCGTCGCTGACCCGCCCCGGCCACTGGTAGCCGCGCCCCGGCGGCGGGGGACCGGCGGGGATCATCCGCTTTGTCCCCTCTTGTCCCGGCGGCGGGAGCCGCGCCGTACCAGGAAGAGCGTGAGCGCGGCGAGCGCGGCGCTGCCGGTGAGGGCCGCGGGAAGCAGTGTCCCGGGTCCCTCCTCCTCGGGGTCGCGCGCCGGCTCCGCCCGTACCGCCTCCACGATCGGGGCGGTCGTCGGACCCGCTTTCACACTCGGCGGGGCGGGCGGCCGGAGCGATCCCACCGGGGTGAACCGGTTCCCGGTGTCGAAGGCCCAGTCCAGCAGCGACCTGGCCTCCTCGTACACCGCGTGCCCGCCGCCCCACTGCGGATTCATCACCGTCACCAGCAGTGTGCGCCCACCGCGCCGGGCGGCGGCGATCAGGGTGTTGCCCGCCTCCGAGGTGTAGCCGTTCTTGACGCCGATCAGCCCCGGATAGGGCGTGACCCCGTCCGCGCCGCTGAGCAGCCGGTTGGTGTTGAGGATGCCGAAGGTGCCGCCGTCGCCGGGGAACTGGGCGTCGACGGTCGAGCTGTACCGTACGAACTCGGGGGACGCCAGGCCCGTACGGCCGAAGACCGCCAGGTCGTACGCGGAGGTCACCTGGCCCGGGGCGTCATAGCCGTCCGGGGAGACCACATGGGTGTCGAGCGCCCCCAGCAGCCTGGCCTTCTCCCGCATCTGGGCGATGGTCGCGTCCCAGCCGCCGTTCATCTCGGCGAGGGCCCGCACCGCGTCGTTGCCGGAGCTGAGGAAGACGCCCCGCCACAGATCCGCCACCTCGTACGACAGACCGGGGACGACACCGACCAGGCTGCTGCCGGGGCCGATGTCCGCAAGCTCCGACTCGGTCACCGTGTGCCGGGCGTGTTCGGGCAGATGGGGCAGGGTGGTGATGGCGAAGAGCGTCTTGAGCGTGGAGGCCGGGGGCAGCTTGCGGTGCGCGTCGTGGGCGGCGAGCACATCCCCCGTACCGGCGTCGGCGACGAGCCAGGACAGGGCGGACACATCGCCGGGCGGGGCGGCGGCGCCGCGCGCGGGCCGCGACTGGGTCCCCGCCCGGTACAGCAGCGAGCCGTCGGCGGGCGCGGCGGGCGCGGGGGAGGGGACGGCGGACGGCCCCGGCGCCCGTACGACGGGATCGGTTCCGGGGTGCGCGGCGGCCGGTGCGGGCGGGGGGAGAACAACCAGCAGGCAGGCGGCGAGCGCCACCGTGCCGGAGAGCGCGGAACGCATCGCGGATCTGATGATCATTCAGTCACGGTAGAAACGGACCGCTCTCCGCGCCCGCCGCGTGAGCCGACCGGAGGTATCCCTGTCCGGCGGACGGGTCATGCGGGAGGTCGGTGGGGGAGAGCGCGCGCGAGGACGGCTCCGGGGCCGCTTCCGAGGGCGCCGCGCTACGCCGGACGGGTGAGACCGACGCCGGTGTCCGCGCCGGTGTTCACGCGGTGTTCCCGGCGGCGTTCTCCGCGACGGGGACCGACTCGACGGAGGCGGGCTCGACCTGAACGGACTCGACCAGGACCGGCTTGATGGGGACCGGTTCGTACATGATCTCGGTGCCGATCACATCGAGCAGCCTGAGCTTCTCGGCGGCGTCGGTGCCGGGCGCGGCGGAGTAGGCCGCGATCCGCAGATCGCAGCCCGGTACGGAGAGGATGTCGCAGTCCACCGTCACCGCTCCGACGTCCGGGTGCTGGACGGTCCGGGTGCCGGTGTCGTGGGAACCAGTGATACGGGAGTTCCACAGCCCCGCGAACCGGTGGCTGACCCGCCGCAGCTCCCCGATGAGGAAGCGCAGCCGTACATCGGTGGGGTAGTGGACCGTCGCGGACCGCAGATCGGCGACGAGAGCCGCCTCGAAGTGAGCCTCCTGCTCCACGGTGAAGGTGATCCGCCCGGCCTGGCCCGTGAAGTGGTGCCAGGCGGCGTTGCGGCCCCGGGGGGAGACCCCGGCGGGATCGCCGACGAGCGCGGCCCACAGCGGATTCCAGGTGATCAGGTTCCAGGCGGCGTCATGGACCCCGAGCGGGGTCCCGGCCAGCCGGCCGAGCAGCCGCCGCACGCTGGGGGGAATGTGGTCGGAGACCCGCCCGAGCGCGGGCGGGGACTGCCCGGCGAGCAGGAAGAGATGACCGCGCTCGTCGTCGGAGAGCCGCAGGGCGCGCGCCAGGGAGGTGAGGACCTGGGCGGACGGGGAGGTGGCCCGCCCCTCCTCCAGCCGGACGAGATAGTCCACGGACAGCCCGGTCAGCCGGGCCAGCTCGTCGAGCCCCAGCCCGGCCGCCCGGCCGGTGCCCTCCGGAGGTTCGGGCTGCCCGCTCTCGGACGGTGCGATCCGGTCACGCCAGCGGTGCAGGGCCGTGCCCAGCTCTCCGTGTCGGGTCATGGAGTCAGTATCAGCGTGTACGGCGGGCCGCGCCTGATACCGCCCAGTACGGCGCGGGCGGGCGGCCTGCGGGGGCGGTGTGCGGGCGGTCCGGGCGTGGGGAAGCGGAGGGGAAGCGGGCGGGGAGGTAAGGCGGATGATCGCATCGATGGTCGCTTCCCGAGCACCGGCCTCCCCCACCACTGTTGAACCAGGTTGCGACTACTCGCCAACCACTCCCACCACACCGGGATCCCGATTACGGTTGTCCCAGAACGTGGCGCGCGGCCTTGGCCGGCGCGACGCCACAGACCGGGGGGGAGCGGGTCCATGCTGGATCCCATGTCGCTGGGGGCGATCACCGCGGTGCCGGCCACCGGGGGCGCGGGAATGGGCCGCGAGGCGGGCAAGTGGGCCTGGGAGTCGGTCGGCGGCCTGGTGCGGCGCATCGCGGGGCGCGAGGCGGCCGCCCCGGCGGCGCCGGGAGCGCCGCCGCCTGTTCCCGCGGCAGTACGGGCGCCCCGGTCCCCGTCGGCGGCTCGGCCACCCCCGCCTGGAAGGGTGAGGCCCCGGCGCAGGCGGCGAGCAACTGGACCCGCAGGTCGTCACGGAACAGGGGCGGGATGTCCAGCAGCCGGGTCGCCGAGGTCACGTTGTGGACGACGAGGAGCATCGGACGGCACCGTCCGCGCGTCGCCCACCGGGCCGAGTCGGCGCCCACGGGCACCCGTATCCAGTCGGCCCGTCCCTCGCTCGCAGCCGGTTCCGCCACGAGGTGGCTCAGACCTCCAGGGCGTGCTCGATGCGCTTGAGGCTGTGGCGGGCCAGCGCCAGGTTCGCCCGCCCGCGGTCGAGCGCGAGGTAGAGGAAGAGTGTGCCGCGGGTGGAGCCCAGCGGGCGGATGAGGTGGTACTGCTTGCCGAGGGTGATCAGGATGTCCTCGACGGCGTCGTCGATGTCGAGCGTGTGCAGGGTGCGGACCTTGGCGCGTACGACCTCGGTGTTGCCCGCGGCGGCGACTTCCAGGTCGAGGCTCTGGCCGCCCCCCAGGGTGCCGAGCGACATGCCGCTCTCGTAGTCGACCAGCGCTACGCCGATGGCGCCCTCGATGGCCATGGCCTCTTTGAGGGAGGTTTCGATGTTCATGCCGTGGTCCTGTTCCTGGAGCTGTCCCGGCAGTCGTTCGCCCAATCGGAACGAAGAGTTGAATGGGCAAAAGACGCCAAGTTCGGTCACCAAATTGATAGTTGAAGACTAGAGTACTGTGTAATCTGGTTTAAATTGAAGGGGTGCACGTGTCAGCGATCGAAGCGGCCCTCTCCCGGCTCCTGGAAGCTCCCGGAGTCACAGGGGCTGCTCTTGTGGACGCGGTCACCGGGCTCACGTACTGCGTCGTGGGTGACGCGCTTGAGGTCGGGGACGGCGTGGGTACGGCCGAGCTGGCTGCGGTGATCACCGACCGCGTGGGCCAGGCAGGGGTGGAGAGCGAACTGGAGAACGTGATCGTCACGAGTGCGCGTCGTTACCACGTGGTCAGGACCGTGCGGCGAACCGGCGATCCACTGCTCCTGATCGCCGTGCTGGACCGCAGCCGGACCAATCTCGCGCTGGTGATGCGGCATCTGGACAGTCACGCGGAAGGTGTGCTGGCATGACGACCGGTGTGCCGGACGGGCAGGACCCGTCGTCGGCCGGCTCCCTGCCGCGCAATGTCACCGCGCTGCTGGTCCGGTTGAACCAGGAGAAGTACAGCGGGACCGTACTGGTCTCGGGTGCCCCGGGCGGAACGATTCATCTGCGCGACGGCCTCATCTGCGCGATCGAGACTCCCGGCACCCCGTCGGTCGAGTCGGCCCTGCTCAAGTCGGGTCGCGTCGACGACGAGGGCTGGGCCTGCGCGCTCGGTGCCGTACGGCATGTGGACGGCCTCGGCGGTGCCCTCGTCGGCCAGGAGCTGATCGGCGAGGTCGAGCTGGAAGTCCTGTGTACCGCGACGATATTCGAGGGCGCGTTCGCGATGGCCCTCAGCCGTCCCGACGGCTGGGACGTGACCGGTCCTGCCTCCACCGTCCTCACCCGGAACGGCATCGAACCGCAGACCGTCGCGGACGAGACCTCGCGCAGGCTGGCGCTGGTGACCCGGCAGTGGGGCTCGCCCGGCGAACTGGCCAGGGCGAAGATGCGGCCCTCGGGGCGCGCGGACCGGGTGGCCGGTCAGCTGACCCACCGCTATCAGGCGATCCTCGCGGTCGCCAACGCCCGGCGCACACCGCGGGACCTGGCCTTCACCCTGGGCCGGGGGCTGTTCGGCGTGATGGCTGATCTGATACGCATGAACGACCTCCAGCTCATCCAGTGGGAGGGCCGCGGCCCGGCGGGCAGGCCGAGTACGGCGCCGCGCCTCACCGGGGTCGGGCAGCCGGTGCCCGCGCCCCTTCCCGCGGCCTCCCTGCCCCGGCGTGTTCCCGGTGCCCGCGGCGAGCGGCGGCCGCACGGCGGCCCGCAGCTGCCCGGCGCACCGGAGTCGGTGGGACAGCAGGACGGTTAGACAGCACGTTCGCGGGGCCCGGAGCCCCGTACGACGTCCCACGGCAGGGCCCGAGCAGGGATCATCATCAAGGAGCGCACCATGCCCGCAGATTCATCCGTCACCTCTCTCGTCGATGTTCTCGCCTCGCTGCGGGAGAGAGTGATGGGAGTATCGGAAAGCGTCCTCTCGACAGCCGACGGCCTGCTGGTGGCCGCCGATACGGACACGGCGCAGCCGGAGGCCATCGCGGCGCTCGCGGCGGCCACCCTGGGGCTCGGCGCGCGCATGGCGCAGCAGGCGGACGCGGGCGCGCTGCGCGATGTGGTCATCCGCTGCGGCGGTGGTCAGGTCGTCGTCCTGGCGGTCGGCGACAGGGCCCTGCTGTCCATTCTGGGGGACGAGGGGATCGATGTGGCCGCGCTCCAGCGGGAGTCGCCCGCGATCGTCGAGGAACTCCTCGTCCTGCTCGAAGCGGACGTCTCCGCCTGACCCCACTACCCGTACGTACGAATCGGTGCGCCGTGTCCCTCCGGGGGGCACGGCGCACTGTCGTTCCACGGCACCGGCGCTCCCCGCGCCCGGCGCCAACGAGCTTCCGGCGGGACGGATATGAGGTGAGCGGTTCCGAAGTCGCTTCCTGGCGAGGGGTGTTGTTTCTCGGCCGGGCGTTCGCAGGTCGCACGAGTGTCATCACTCTACGTGCTGTTTCGGCGTCGTAGCGTGCAAATGGGCGAGTGTATGCCCGATGGGGTGGCTCGCGGGTGAGGTTCCGTGAATACGCCGGAGCGCAGATTTCCTACGGCTAAGCTCTCGCGGAGCGCGCCGAGTTGATACGTAATCAGGCACTTGTTCCCATGTGTCTCGATCGTTCGAATCCCCCGACCTGCATGATCCGCCGATCTGAATCGACCGCCAGAGGGCTTACATGGTTCGTCTCGAAGCACCCCCGAATGATCAAGCGTTCCCCGCTGTGCGCGCGCTTGTCCTCCCCCTCGCCCTGATGGCCGTGGCGACCGCCGCCGCGGCGGCCCTCGTCGCGGACTCCGCACGGATACCGGTCGCGCTGTACGGCGGGGTCATGACCGTCGTCATCGTGTGGTGCTCGGTGGAACTGGCCCGGCGCCGCAGGGCCATCGGCGCTCTCCGCGAACAGCACGCGTACCGCGTCGCGGCGCTGGAGCGGCGGCTCGCCGAGCACGACGAGGAGACCGTACGGCTCGGCAAGGAGCTGATGCCCGCGGCGATCCACCGTCTGCGGCAGGGCGAATCACCCATGGAGGTGATGCGCGCCGTGGTGGACGGCGACGAGCGCTACCGCGAACTCCCCTCCGCGCAGCGTTCCTTGCTCCGCTCCGTACTCCAGATCGTGGACGACGAGGAGGCCATGCGGGAATCCGCCCAGCGCTCCTTCGTGAACATCGCCCGCCGGGTCCAGTCCATCGTCCACCAGCAGGCCAGCGAGCTGCGGGAGATGGAGGAGGCCCACGGCCGCAATCCCGAGGTCTTCGACGACCTGCTGCGCATCGACCACGGCACCGCGCTGATCGGCCGGCTGGCCGACAGCATCGCCGTACTCGGCAAGGCCCGGCCCGGCCGCCAATGGCCCCGGCCCGTACCGCTGTTCAGCGTGTTGCGCGGCGCGATGTCCCGGATCCTGGAGTACCAGCGCGTCGATCTGCACTCGATCGCCAAGGTCGCCATCATCGGCACCGCCGTCGAGCCGCTCATCCACGCCTGTGCCGAACTCCTCGACAACGCCACCCGCTACTCGCCGCCGCAGACCCGGGTCCATGTCACCGCGGTCGAGGTGCAGACCGGGATCGCGATCGAGATCGAGGACGGCGGCGTCAGCCTCAGCGAGGAGGCGCGGGCCAGGGCCGAGCGCATGCTCGCGCAGGCACAGGCCGGGATGGACCTCAACGACCTCGGCGAGACGCCCCGGCTCGGGATGGCCGTGGTCGGCCGGCTCTGCCAGATGTACAACCTCCAGGTCTCCCTGCGGCAGTCGGCGTACGGCGGTGTCCGTGCCGTACTGATCGTGCCGCGCGATGTGGTGACCACCGGACCCGCGCCGGGTATCGCCCATGGCATCGGAGCCTCGGCGGGACCGCGCGGTATGGCCAATGACCTGCCCATGAAGGACGTACTTCGGCCCGCCAACCGCGTTCCGAGGCCGGTCACCGGGCCACAGCGGCCCGTCCCGGTCGTGGCGGCGGCCGTGGAGGACGACATTCCCGTGGTGACGGAGTGGACAGAGAACGGGCTGCCGCAGCGGCGCAGCCGTGGCCGCGCCCCGCTCGGCTCCCACAACCTCGGCCTGGTGGGCCGGGGGCAGCCGGACGGGCAGTTCGGCGGACGGCCGGCCGGACCGGCCAATGGAACGGCCAACGGGCAGGCCAACGGCCGTACCAACGGCCACGGCACGAGCGGGGCCGACGGGCACGGCGACAGCGCCGGTACGGCCGGGAAGAAACCGGGGCCCGGGATCTGGCTCGAAGCGTTCACCAAGGCGGTCAACGGCACTCCGGAGGAGCCGTCGGCCGGGGCGGGGGAGTCGCCGTTCCCGTCCGGTGACCAAGGCGAATCCGATGACGTACGGGGCAAGGGAGATCTCAAGTGATCCAGCAGCGGGCCAACATGGACTGGATGCTCAAAGAGCTGGCGGACGGGGTGCCGCAGATCCAGCAGATCGTGGTGCTCTCCGCCGACGGACTCCGGATCGCCCGGCACGGCGGTGACCCGGACGTCGCCGACCGGCTCGCCGCGGCCTGCGCCGGACTCCAGAGCCTCGCGGCGGCCGTCGCCGCCGAAATCCCCACCAGCGACGGCCGGATGCGGCTCGTCGTGATCGAGATCAGCGGCGGCTTCTTCTACCTGATGGAGGCGGGCGCGGGCTCCTATCTCGCGGTCCTCACCGACGAGACCGTGGACGCGGGCCTGGTCGGTGCCCGGATGCGGGACATGGTCGTGCGGATCGGCGCGCATCTGACCAGTCCGCCGCGCCATGACGGGCAGGCCGGATGACCACGCCTCCCCAGCGGGAACGCCGCATGCCCGAAGCGGACGTCGGGGATCCGGAACGGCTGTACGTGATCACCGGCGGCCCGGACGGCGCGGAACGCGCGCCGCTCGACCTGGTCACCATGGTCGTGGCGCGCGACGAACCGTCCCCGACGGTCCAGCCGGAGCAGGCCGCCATCCTGCGGATCTGCCGGGCCCCCCTGTCCGTGGCCGAGATCTCCGCCTATCTCCGCCTCCCGTTCAGCGTGGTGACCGCGCTGCTGACCGAACTTCTCGCGACCGAGCTGGTCGAATCGCGTGCGCCCATCGCCCGCGCAGCGCTCCCCGACCGGTCCCTCCTCGAAGCGGTGATGCATGGACTTCAGAAACTCTGACACGATCACGGGCCCTCGGAGCGAGGACGTCCTGCCCACCACGGCCACCTCGGCGGTGAAGATCGTCATCGTGGGCGGGTTCGGCGTCGGGAAGACGACGATGGTGGGCTCGGTCAGCGAGATCCGTCCGCTCACCACCGAGGAGACCATGACCCAGGCCGGGGTGGGGGTGGACGACAACTCCGGGGTCGAGAGCAAGACCGCCACCACCGTGGCCATGGACTTCGGCCGGATCAGCATCACCGAACAGCTGATCCTCTATCTCTTCGGCACCCCCGGACAGGAACGGTTCTGGTTCCTGTGGAACGGCCTCTTCGAAGGCGCGCTGGGAGCCGTGGTGCTGGTCGACACCCGCCGCCTCGAAGTCAGCTTCGACGTGATCGGACGGCTGGAGGAGCGCGGCGTCCCGTTCGTGGTCGCCGTCAACACCTTCCCGGACGCGCCGCACCACCCCGTGGAGGCGCTGCGATCGGCACTGGACCTGCCCGACGAGGTCCCAATGGTCGACTGCGACGCGCGGCTGCGGGCGTCGAGCCGCGATGTCCTGCTGACGCTCATGCACTACCTGCACTCGCTGGCCGACCCGCCCGCCTGACCGGCCCGTATCCCCGCATTCTTTCCGGACTGATCCCTGGAGCGACCGTGACCACCCCCTTTTCCCACCGGCCCGGCCCGGACGGCCATCCGGCGCCGCCCCCCGGCTGCCCGGCCCACGGGCTGAGTCCCGACGACATGAGCGGCTTGACCGGCGCGCGCACCGGCCCGCACGCGGTGAACGGTACGGGCCCGGCCCCCGACGGCCGGGGCCCGAACGGGCTGCGTCGGCTCTACGGCACCGAGGCCGAGAACGACCCCATGGGCCTGTACGAGAAGCTGCGCTCCGAACACGGCTCCGTGGCGCCCGTACTGCTCCAGGGCGATGTACCGGCCTGGCTGGTGCTCGGCCACAGCGAGAACCTGCACATGACCCGGACGCCCTCGCAGTTCTCCCGGGACTCCCGCCGCTGGCGCGCGCTGCACGACGGCTCCGCGCCCCCGGACCATCCCCTCGCGCCCGTCTTCACCTGGCAGCCCATCTGCGCCTTCGCCGACGGCGCCGACCACGAACGGCTGCGCGGCGCGGTCACCGACTCGATCGCGCGCATCGACCACCGGGGCGTCCGGCGCTATATCAACCGCTACAGCAACCGACTGGTCAACGACTTCTGCCTGGACGGCAGGGCGGATCTCGTCAGCCGCTTCGCCGAACATCTGCCGATGATGGTGATGGCACAGATCCTCGGCATGCCCGAGGAGTACAACGAACGGCTGGTCCAGGCCGCCCGCGACATGATCAAGGGCACCGAGACCGCCAACGAGTCCAACGCGTACGTCATGGCAGCCCTGTTCCGGCTGGTGAAGCGGCGCCGCGGCGCGCCGGAGGAGGACTTCGCGACCTGGCTGGTGGAGCACGAGTCGGGGCTCACCGACGACGAGGTCGCCCAGCATCTGCGGCTGGTGCTGATCGCGGCGTACGAGACCACCGCCAACCTGCTCGCCAATGTGCTGCGGATGGTGCTCACCGACCCCCGGTTCCGCGCGCAGCTCAGCGGCGGCCATATGACGCTGCCGGAAGCGGTCGAGCAGACGCTGTGGGACGAGCCGCCGTTCACCACGATCTTCGGCCGCTGGGCGGTCGGCGACACCGAACTCGGCGGCCAGCGCATCAAGGCGGGCGACGCGCTCATCGTCGGTATCGCCGCGGCCAATGTGGACCCGGTGGTACGACCCGACCTGAACGCCTCCATGCAGGGCAACCGCGCCCACCTCGCCTTCAGCGGCGGCCCGCACGAGTGCCCGGGCCAGGACATCGGGCGGGCCATCGCGGACACCGGGATCGACGCGCTCCTGATGCGGCTGCCGGACCTCCAGCTCGCCGTGGAGGAGCACGAGCTGCGCTACTCCGGCGCGCTGATGTCCCACCAGCTGACCGAGCTGCCGGTGACCTTCGCGCCCCGGCCGCCGCAGGACATCACCGGCCCGCCGAGCGCCCCGGCCGCCCCGCCCCGGCCGCAGTGGCAGGTCGAGTCGCCCCGGCCCGCGCCCGTACTGCGGACGCGTACTCCGCAGCCGGCGACCGCGCCGGCGGAGCCTTCGCCGGAGACCGCCGCCGCGCCCGCCGGGTCGATCCCGGCGCAGCGCACCGGCACCGCTCCGCAGCGCGCGTGGCGGGCCGTGGCCCGCTGGTGGCGCGGGGACTGAGGAGGCGGGGCCGTCAGCGCGCGCCCTCCAACTGGTCCCACCACCAGGAGATCGTGGGGAAGGGGAGCGGCTCCAGGCTGTCGTCGGCCGGCTGCGGTTTCCACCACCCGCCGGGTGTCGCCTTCGGCCCCGACGGTACGGAGTAGCGGGGGCAGGCCGACGCCCAGTCCAGATGCCCCCGGACGAACTGGCCCAGCCCCTTCACGTACCGGCGCAGATCGTCGTCCGCCTCCTTCAGCACCTGCTGGGCGAGGCGGTCGAAGAGCACCATCACCCGGTCCCGCATCGTCACCACCCGCACCAGCGCGAGCCGCGGGTCGCATCCCTGCTCCTGGCACAGGACATCGATGAGGTTGAGGTTGTCGTCGGCCCGCACCAGTTCCTTGTTGCGGGAGTAGAGGTCGTTGTCCCAGCTGACCAGCGTCCAGGTGATCTCGGTGAGCGCCCGGACCCGGGGGTCCTGCATGTCCTCGTCCGACACGGAGAAGCCGCCGACCACCTCGATCATCGCGGTGGAGGGCGCCATCCCGATGGCCCGCATCCACAGCGTGATGTAGTCGTCGAGCGAGGGCAGCGCCGCGTTGGTACGCCAGGCGGCCTCCCACACCAGCCCCGAGGTGTAGACGCGCATCGCGTCCGTCACCCGGCGCACCTGGCGGGGCGAGGCGAACCGGTCCAGTTCCAGCCGGAGCGAGCGCAGTGCGGCGGTGTGCGGCGAGTCGCCGGGCGAGCCCGAGTCCGGCGACTCGACGGCGCGCATGATGCGCGAGGTCTCCTGGGACAGCCGGTCGGCGCCGACCCCGGTCTCGTCGCACACCCCGTCGTCGAGGGAGAAGAGCACGGCGTGCAGTTTGGCCATCAGGGCGAGCGGTTCGAGCCGTCCGTACGGCATGGTCGAGGCGGTGAGCCCGCCGAAGTCGCAGACGGCGAGCCGTTTGAGCTGGCGTTCATCGCTATCCAGCCGTTGTTCCAGCATCCACTGGACGGTCCGGTCATTGAGCACCCCGACGGACCGGTGTCGCGCGGGCGGTACGGGACAGTAGAACGGGACTGCCGGGAGCTGTCGGACCGAGCGCTGTTCCGAGACACAGGACATGATCGGCCTCCTGATGCGGCGGCGGGGGGAATGCGGTGAGCGTATATGCCTATGTCGGATCGTCAATAATCAAGCAACTGGGTCTGCCTTGGCTTGAATTGACTGATTGTGAGCTAAGTCGATCACCCCCGTCGGACTCACCCCGCCTCCGCACCGGAAGGGCTGAAGCGCGCGACGCGCGCCCACCACGGTTCGTATACGGCGAGTGACGGAAGCTGAAATCAGCCGATTCGCCACCGGGTACGCCCATGGGCGGGGGTCTGATTGGACAAATGTATGAGTCGGTCTACGTATCCCCCGAACGTGCGACGGGCCGGTGGGCCTCTTCCGGGGAAGAGGCCCACCGGCCCGGGGGCGCCGCGCCCGTCCCCACGGTGCGGCGCGGGCGGTCCGTCGTCATCCGCTCGGACGACGGGCCGCCGGTCAGGAGGGTGTCACGGATCGGGGGGCGAGTGCGGGGAGGAGGGACGACTCGATGAAACGTGTGAGATACGCCTCGTCGGCCTGGAGCCCTTCCAGCATCGGCCGGGCGCGCATGACCCCGATCACCTGGGCCGCCAGGAACTCGGCGGCGGGGTTGTCGGCGTCGATCTCGCCGCGTTCCACGGCGCGCTCGACCATGGCGTGGATCGCCTCGATCTCGGGGTCGAGGATGGCCTCGCGCAGCGCCCGGAGCAGCTCCTCGTGCTGGAAGGCCGCGTGTGTCAGCGCGTGCAGCAGGGTGGTGTCGCGGCCCGAGAACGCCTCCGCCGCGTGGGCCACGGCGCGCAGATCTCCTTCGAGCGTGCCGGTGTTGACGTCCGCGAGCCTGACGCAGTTGGTGCCGCGCAGCGCGGCGGCGATGAGCTGCTGCTTCGTGCCCCACTGGCGGTAGAGCGTGGACTTGCCGCAGCGGGAGCGGGCGGCGATGCCCTCCATGGTGAGCGCCTCGTAGCCGTCCTCCCTGAGCAGTTCCAGGGCGGCTTCGTAGAACTCCTGCTCGCGCTCGGGTGTGATCTTGGAGCGGCGCTGCGGCGTCATCGTCTCTCCCGGTCCCTGTGCTCTCGGCTGTAGAGCTGCTGATACGACAGTGTATCGATACGCCAGTGTACCGATACGACCGCGTATCGGTACACTGGCGTATCGATAGGGCGTGGTCCGGACCACGTCGCCGCACCAGCACGCCGTTGTAGCGCGGCGTGTCGTTCTTGCAAGGGGGTCGGGTGGTGCACGCCAACACCCGTACGGGGCCCGCCGAACGGAAGCCGGAAACTTCCGCCCGACCGCCCCTCGTACGTGAGCTGCTGCTCGTCGCCGGACTCTTCCTCGTCTACAAGCTCGGCCGGCAGGCCGCGACCGGCCGCACCGGAGAGGCGTTCCGCAACGCCGACCGGGTCTGGGGCTGGGAGCGTGCTCTCCGGCTGCCCGACGAGGGCGTCGTCCAGCGCGTACTGCTCCACCACGACACGCTGATCCATCTCGCGAACACCTACTACGCGACGGTCCACTTCCCGGCGACGGTCCTCTTCCTCGGCTGGCTCTACTGGCGCAGGCCCGCGCACTACCTGTGGTCGCGCCGGGTCCTCGCCGCGCTGACCGGCGCGGCGCTCGCCCTGCATCTGCTGATGCCGCTCGCGCCGCCGAGACTGCTCGCGGCGACCGGTCTGGTGGACACCGGACAGGTGTACGGGCCGACGGTGTACAGCGCGGAGCCGGCCGGCGACTCGCTGGCGAACCAGTTCGCGGCGATGCCGTCGCTGCACGTCGGCTGGGCCCTGATGGTCGCCATCGGCCTGATCGCCGCCACCCGCTCCCGCCTGCGGTGGCTCTGGCTGCTGCATCCGCTGCTGACGCTGTTCGTGGTCGTCGGCACGGCCAATCACTACTGGCTCGACGCGATCGTGGCCGTCGTCCTGCTGGGTGTGACACTCGCCTTCTTCCGGGCGCCGGCCACGGCGACCGCGCCGGTCTGCCGCGGTTCGCTGGTCGTACGGTCCTCCGTACCGCCGAGTGAACCGGAGCCGGCTGATCCGCTTGCTGCGGCCGGAGCCGTCCCGGGAGCCGTGCGATGAACGGCGCGATGGTGGTGGCGATAGCGCTGTCGCTGGTCTCGGCGGTCGCGTACGCCTCGGCGGCCGTGGCCCAGGAACGGCTGGCGGCCCGTACCGCCCCGGGTACTCCACTGCTCGGCATGCTGGGCCGGGGCGCCTGGTGGTGGGCTGTCGGGCTGAACGCGACCGGAGCGCTGCTGCACGTCGTGGCGCTGACCTACGGGCCGCTCACGGTGGTGCAGCCACTGGGCGCGCTCACACTGGTCGTGGCCGTGCCGCTGGGCGCGCGCCGCGTGGGGCGGCGGGTCGCCCGGGGCGAGTGGCGCGGTACGGCGTACACGCTGGCGGGGCTCGCGATCATCCTGCTGACCGCCGCGGGCGCCGCCCCCGGCGAGACGCTCACCCTGCCGCAGGCGCTGGGCGCGGCCGGGGTGGCGCTCGCGCTGGTCGCGCTGCTGACCAGGCCGGGCGCCGCCCCCGGGCTGCGGCACGCGGCGGCCTCCGGGATCACCTCGGGCGTCGCCTCGGCGCTCACCCAGACGGTGACGGTCGCCGCCACCGCCCGCGAGACGGACGCCCGGCCGCTGTGGCAGGTCGCCACGGTGGCGCTGGTCGTCGCGGCCTTCGCCTCCGGCGGGCTGCTGCTGTCCCAGACGGCCTACCGGGGCGGCGGTCTGGGCGCCCCGCTCGCGGTGCTGACCCTCGCCAATCCGGTCGCCGCCTCGGTCATCGGTCTGACGCTCCTGGGTGAACGCCTCCAGGGCGGCGCGGTGGGTATCGCCGCGGCGCTGCTGGGCGCGGTGGTGGCGGCGCGCGGTGTGGTGCTGCTGACCCGGGCACCGGCCGCGGCGCCCGGCACGGCCCAGGTGGCCCCGTCCGCGTCCGCGTCCGCCCCCGCCGATGAGCCGCTTCCCGTACCGGTCCTGGCCCCCGCCGGGTGCCCGGCCGGGCCGGTGCTCGGCGGGATCGCCCGGCGGCGCTCCCGCATCGGTGCGGCTGCGCATCGCGCGCGGGCGCGGGAAGTGCGCGTACCAAGAAGCGCGGAGACGCGCTCACGTATCCGCGCCTGACGCCCGGTTTCAGCGACCTGCGAGCATGGCGATAGGTGAATAGCCGCAAATCAGGGACCATATGCGCAATTTCGCGCTGTTGACATGATGAATTCCGCTCGCTTTACTCCGGGAAAGCGCCAGGAGCGAGCACCGGCCCCGAGCATCCGTACCTGCCGGTGCCGTCCGTGCCGTCCGTACCCACGCGCATCGGAGACCCATGTCGCACACCCGTCGCGAGATCGCCTCCCAGCCGGACTGCTGGGAGCGGGTCCTCGGGGAGCTCCCCGTCCACGCGCCGGCCCTGCCCGCGCCGGGCGAGCGGGTCGCGGTCATCGGCTGCGGTACGTCTCTGTTCATGGCGCAGTCGTACGCGCACCTCAGGGAGGCAGCCGGGCTCGGGCTCACCGACGCCTACCCCGCCTCCGAGGCGAAGCTGCACCGGGCGTACGACCGGATCCTGGCCCTGACCCGTTCCGGCACGACCACCGAGGTCCTCGACGCGCTCGCCGCCGCCCCGGGCGCCAGCCGGATCACCACCGTCACCGCGGTCGGCGGCTCGCCCGCGGCGGCCGCCGCCCACGAAGTGGTCTGTCTCGACTACGCCGACGAGGGGTCCGTCGTCCAGACCCGCTTCCCCACCACCCAGCTCCTGCTGCTCCGCGCCCATCTGGGCCTCGACACCGGCCGCGCGGTCGCCGATGTCGCCACCGCCGTCACCGAGGAGCTGGATCCGGAGCTGCTGGCGGCCGGACAGATCTCGTTCCTCGGCGCGGGTTGGTCCACCGGCCTCGCCGCCGAGGCCGCGCTGAAGGTACGGGAAGCGGCGGCCCGGTGGACCGAGTCGTACTCCGTCATGGAGTACCGCCACGGCCCGATCGCCGTGGCCGCCCCCGACCGGGCCGTCTGGAGCCTCGTGCCGCTGCCCGCCCCGCTCGCCGCGCGGATCGGCGCCACCGGGGCCCGGCTGCGCACCGCCCGCCTCGACCCGCTGGCCGAACTCGTCGTCGTACAGCGCCTCGCGGTCGAACTGGCCGAAGCCGACGGCCGAGACCCCGACCGGCCCGCACATCTGACGCGCTCGGTGCTCCTCGGCCCGCACGACTGAGGCCCCCTCCCCGACCGCGGCCGCGTCCCCAGCGAGATCATCCAAGCCCCGGGCTCGGGTCGGTGAGCGCCCCAAAGGTCTGGCCTTGGTCCTCTGACGTACGTCAGAGGCCGTACCGGGGAATCCGCCGACCGTGATGCGTCGTCGGCCGACGTCAGGGGCAGATGTGTCTACGGACCAGTTCGTTGATCTTCGCCGCGTCGGCTTCGTTCACCGGATGGTCCGGAGTCCCGAACCGCTGCTGCGCGGTCCGGATCGGCTTCTCGCTGTCCAGCCCTGAGCACTGGTTGACGCCGTTGTCGATCGCGTCGTCCTCGCCCTTCGCGGTGACGAACCACGGGTTGATGCTCCTCAGTCCGTCGAGGTAGGCGGCTCGGTCCTGTCCTGTCAGGTCCTTCGGGATCCCTGCCCCGTCCCGGGGCGTGTCCTTGTCGGCGCTCGGGCTCGGACGGGAGGCGGACTTCGTGTCGTCTTCCCTCGGTGCTTCGCAGGCCGAGGCGGCGAGTAGGGCGGCGACTGCGAGACCTGCTGCAATGTGGCGATTGTTCATGGTCGGAGCTTTTCAGAGCGGAAAGACCGGCGTGCCCGATTCGCGGAAGAATCCCTCCGTCGAACGGGAGCCGCGGAGGGCCGGAACCAGTGCCACGGGCGGATAGCGGTTCGAGCGGAGCTGTCCGACGAGGTGGCCCCCCCGGTGAGGGTGATCGGGGCAGGTTGGCTTGTCGGCGAGTGAGTCCCGGGTTTGCTGGGACTGGCGCTTCGTGGTGATCGGCACGCTGTCCGTGTGCCCTACCCGCCGGTTCTCTCCGTGTGGCGCGCCGCGTCCGCGCGACCGGTTGCGCCGCGCATCGGATGACTCGGCGGACCGCGCGGCTCGATCTCGGGCTGACGCGCTTCGCGGTCGGGTCCGACGGCTGGAAGATCAGCTCGCCCCGGTTCCTGCGCCGGGCCGGGAAGAAGCTCAAGCGCAGCGGGCCCTGTCCCGCGAGCGGAAGGGCTCCTCGAACCGGGCCAGGCCCGGCTCAAGGCCGCCCGCGCACACGCCGAGGTCATCGACGCGCGGCGAGGGGCCGTCGACCCGCGTGGCTATCTGTGTCCGGAGCGTGAGGCGATGGGGGAGGAAGTGGCCCGGCTGTTACGGCTGTTGGGGGCCGGGGGAGAGGGGGCGCCCGGGTGGTGCGGGTCGCCTTCCGGGTCCGTGGTGGCAGGTGTCGTACGTGGGTGTGAAGCTGTGCTGTCGGCCCGCTTAAGAAATCCTCGATGGACCGGAAGGGGCGGAACTCGGCAGATTGGTGTCCGACCACGGGCGGTGGTCACCGGCATCGGTCCGGCCGCCGCCGGCACCAGTACGTCCCCGGGAGCCGCGCCGATGAAGGCACTTGTCAAACAGAAGGCCGAACCGGGGCTGTGGCTCATGGATGTGCCGGAGCCGGAGATCGGGGCCGGTGAGGTGCTGATCGAGGTGCTCCGTACCGGCATCTGCGGTACCGACCTGCATATCCGCGACTGGGACGGCTGGGCCCGGCAGGCCGTCACCACACCCCGGGTGCTCGGCCACGAGTTCGTCGGCGAGGTCGCCGCGGTCGGCGACGGCGTACAGGACATCGCGGTGGGCGATCTGGTCAGCGGCGAGGGGCATCTCGTCTGCGGCCGGTGCCGCAACTGTCTGGCGGGCCGCCGCCATCTCTGTCACAGCACCGTCGGCCTCGGTGTCGGCAGGGACGGCGCGTTCGCGGAGTATGTGGCGCTGCCCGCCTCGAACGTCTGGGTGCACCGGGCCGAGGTCGATCTCGATATCGCCGCGATCTTCGACCCCTTCGGCAACGCCGTGCACACCGCCCTCTCCTTCCCCCTGGTCGGCGAGGACGTGCTGATCACCGGAGCGGGCCCCATCGGCATCATGGCCGCGGCCGTCGCCCGGCACGCGGGCGCGCGCAATGTCGTGATCACCGACATCAGCCCGCACCGCCTCGAACTCGCCCGCCGGGCCGGAGCCACCCTCGCCCTCGACGTCTCCGCCCGCGGGATCTCCGAGGCGCAGCGGCTGCTCGGGCTCAAGGAGGGCTTCGACATCGGACTGGAGATGTCGGGCCGCCCCGAGGCCATGCGCGACATGGTCGCCAATATGACGCACGGCGGCCGGATCGCCATGCTCGGCCTGCCCGCCGAGGAGTTCGCCGTCGACTGGTCGAAGATCGTCACCTCCATGATCACCGTCAAGGGCATCTACGGCCGCGAGATGTACGAGACCTGGTACGCGATGACCGTGCTGCTGGAGGGCGGCCTCGATCTCTCGCCGGTCATCACCGGAAGTTACGGGTACGAGGATTTCGAGGCGGCCTTCGACGAGGCGGCCACCGCCCGTAGCGGCAAGATCATCCTCGACTGGACCGTCTGACCCACCACCCCAAGGAGCCCCGTCATGTACGCGTCCGTCCGGGACGAACTGGCCGCCACCCTCGACGAGATCCGCGACGCCGGTCTGCACAAGCCCGAGCGCGTGATCTCCACCCCGCAGAGCGCCTCCGTCGCCGTCGCCACCGGCAGTGGCCCCGGTGGCGACGTACTCAACTTCTGCGCCAACAACTACCTCGGCCTCGCCGACCACCCCGAGGTCGTCGCCGCAGCCAAGGACGCGCTGGACCGCTGGGGCTACGGCATGGCCTCCGTACGGTTCATCTGCGGCACCCAGGAGATCCACAAGGAACTGGAGCGGCGGCTGTCCGCGTTCCTCGGCCAGGAGGACACCGTCCTCTACTCCTCGTGCTTCGACGCCAACGGCGGGGTGTTCGAGACCCTGCTCGGCCCGGAGGACGTCGTCATCTCCGACGCCCTCAACCACGCCAGCATCATCGACGGCATCCGGCTCTCCAAGGCCCGCCGGCTGCGGTACGCCAACCGTGACCTCGCCGAACTGGAGGCCAGGCTCCAGGAGTCGGGGGACGCCGGGCGTCGGCTGATCGTCACGGACGGCGTGTTCTCCATGGACGGCTACGTCGCGCCGCTCGACGTGATCTGCGACCTCGCCGACCGGTACGACGCGCTGGTCATGGTCGACGACTCGCACGCGGTGGGCTTCGTCGGCCCCGGCGGGCGCGGCACCCCCGAGCTGCACGGCGTCATGGACCGGGTCGACATCGTCACGGGCACCCTGGGCAAGGCGCTCGGCGGCGCGTCGGGCGGCTATGTCGCGGCCCGCGCCGAGATCGCCGCACTGCTGCGCCAGCGGTCCCGGCCGTATCTCTTCTCCAACTCCCTGGCCCCGGTCATCGCCGCCGCCTCCGTCAAGGTCCTCGACCTGCTGGAGCGGGCGGGCGGCCTGCGCGACCGGCTGAACGTCAACACCGCCCTGTTCCGTACGGAGATGACGGCGGCCGGGTTCGAGATCCTGCCCGGCGACCACCCCATCGCCCCGGTGATGATCGGCGACGCCGCCGAGGCGGGCCGGATGGCGGAACTGCTGCTGGAGCGCGGGGTGTACGTGATCGGCTTCTCGTACCCCGTCGTACCGATGGACCGGGCGCGGATCCGTGTGCAGCTGTCCGCCGCGCACTCGGCGGAGGATGTGAAGCGGGCGGTCGCGGCGTTCGTCGACGCGCGGGAGGCGATGCGGCGCGGCTGACCGCGGGGCGGGCGGGGGCCGGTCCGGTCCGACAACTGTTCGGCCACCCCCGCCTGGCAGTATGGCCGGAATGATCGACCCACGGCGGCTGCGTGTCCTGCGGGCCGTGGCGGACCACCGTACGGTGACCGCCGCGGCGGCCGCGCTGTACCTCACCCCGTCGGCCGTCTCCCAGCAGCTCGCGGCGCTGGAGCAGGAGACCCGCCACACCCTGCTGACCCGCAGCGGCCGGGGCGTCCGGCTGACCGCCGCCGGGGAGATCCTGCTGGTCCACACCCACGCCGTACTCGCCCAGCTGGAGCGCGCGGAGGCCGAGCTCGCGGCGTACGCGGGCGGCGTGGCGGGAGAGATCACGGTCGCCGCGTTCGCGACGGGCATCGCGGAGGTGCTGGCCCCGGCGCTGCGGCAGCTCGCGGGACCGCACCCCGGTATCCGGGTGCGGGTGCGGGACGCCGAGGGCGACGCCAGCCTGCCCATGCTGCTCGACGGACAGGCGGACCTCGCGGTCGCCGTCGAGTACCGGGGCGCCCCGCGCGAGGACGATCTGCGGCTGTCCCGGGTGCCGCTGTACGCGGAGCCGTTCGACGCGGTCCTGCCCGCCGCGCATCCGCTCGCCCTCGCGTCCGAGGTCGCCCTCGCCGAGCTGGCGGGCTGCGACTGGATCGGCCCCTACCCCGGCAACCCCTGCCACGACGTCCTCCAGCTCGCCTGCGAACTGGCCGGTTTCCAGCCCCGGCTGGCCCACTCCTCCGACGACTTCCGCGCGGTCGTCGCCCTCGCGGGCGCGGGAGCGGGGGTCGCGCTGGTGCCGCGCTCGGCCCTGCGCGGCATGGAGCCGAAGGGTACGGTCGTACGCCCGGTGGCGGGCCCGGCCGCCACCCGCCGGGTCTTCGCCGCGGTGCGCCGGGGTGCCGAGGCGCATCCGCTGATCCGTCCGGTCCTGGACGCGCTGGCGCTGGCGGCGGCGAGCGTGACGACGGGCTGAGGGGGCTGAGGGGGACTCCCCGGCTCGTCTCGGCTCAGCCCAGCAGGCTCGGCGCGGCCCGGTCCAGGACCGAGCCCACCCGCTCCCAGGTCTCCAGATCCCGTTCGACCGGCGGGAGTTCGGGCCCCGCCCCCGTCCCCCAGGAGGCAGCGACGGCCACCGGGTCCTCGCCCGTCGCCGCGCCCGCGGCCAGCGCGGCGGCGCCGAGGGCGACCAGCTCGCCGGCGGCGGGGACGATCACCCGGCGGCCGGAGAGCCTGCGTACCGTATCGGTCCACATCCGGCCCCGGGCGCCGCCGCCGATCAGCCGCAGCGGCCGGTCCGCGACCTCGGGGTTCGCCGGGTCGAGACCGCCGGCGCGCAGGACCTCGTCCAGGGCGCGCAGTACGGTGACGGCCGCGCCCTCGTAGGCGGCGCCCAGCAGCTGCTGCGGGGAGGTGTCGTGGCGCAGCCCGGTCAGCAGCCCGGACGCGGTGGGCAGATCGGGGGTGCGTTCGCCGTCCAGATACGGCAGGAGTACGGCCTCGCCGCCCGGCACCGCGTCCTCGCGGTCCAGCCGCAGCAGCGCGGCCACCTTGTCGACGGCGAGCGTGCAGTTCAGGGTGCAGGCCAGCGGCAGATACGTACCGTCGGCGGCGGCGAACCCGGCGAGCGCGGGGGAGTCGGGCCGGGTGCGGGTGGCGGTGAAGACCGTACCGGAGGTGCCGAGGCTGAGCACCGGGTGGTCCAGCAGCCCGGCCCCGCCGAGGCCGAGGCCGACGGCGGCGCTCATGTTGTCACCGGTGCCCGCGGCGACGGCGATGCCCGCGGGCAGGCCGAGTTCCGCCGCGGATCCGGCGGTGAGCGAGCCGACCCGGGTGGCCCCGGTGGCGGCGACGGCGGGCAGCAGGGCCGGGTCGAGGCCCAGGAGCGCGAGCAGCTCGGGGTCGTACGCGCCGGTGGCGGTGGAGTACCAGCAGGTGCCCGAGGCGTCGCCGGGGTCGGTGGCCGCCGTGCCCGAGAGCCGCTCGGTGAGGAAGTCGTGGGGGAGCCTGACGGCCGCCGCGGCCTCGGCGACGGCCGGGTCGTTCTCCCGCAGCCACTGCCATTTGGTGGCCGTCATCGAGGCCACCGGCACCGAGCCGGTCCGCGCGGTCCAGGCGGCCGGGCCGCCGAGCGCCTCGGTGAGCGCGACGGCCTGCGGGGCGGAGCGTGTGTCGTTCCACAGCAGCGCCGGGCGCAGCGGCCTGCCCGTGGCGTCGAGGACCACCAGCCCGTGCTGCTGTCCGGCGACCGCGATACCGATGACGGACGAGGGGGCCACCCCGGACTCCTCGAGCCCGGCGGCGACGGCCTCGCGCAGGGCGTCCCACCACACCTCGGGGTCGCTCTCGCGCGCGCCGCCCTCCCCGGTCACCCGGTGCGGGGAGCGGCCCACGGCGAGCAGCCTGCCGGTGACCGCGTCGGTGAAGGCCGCTTTGGTGGACTGGGTGGAGCTGTCCACGCCGATGACGACCGGGTGCTGTGGGACCGGGCTCTGGGACACGGTCGTACCTCCAGTTTTGGACGTGGGGAAACAAATTACGCGATGGTGGCGCGCGCGGGAACCGCCGAGCCGATCTTCCATTGATCTTCCGGTGGTCACTGTTCCGGATCGGCGTGTGGGGCTTTTGCGGGAACGTACGGACATGCATTATTAGTCATGTCAGGAAACAAATAGGGTCGGCGTCTGCCGGACCTGAGGCACCGAAGGCGGCCAGAGGATGACGGAACGCTTCACCCCCACCCCGGCGGACAAGTTCAGCTTCGGCCTCTGGACGGTGGGCTGGCAGGGCAGGGACCCGTTCGGGGACGCCACGCGCCCGGCCCTGGACCCCGTCGAGTCCGTACAGCGCCTGGCCGATCTCGGCGCGTACGGCGTGACCTTCCACGACGACGACCTCTTCCCGTTCGGCGCGTCCGACACGGAGCGCGAGTCGCACATCAAGCGCTTCCGGCAGGCCCTGGACGCCACCGGAATGGTCACCTCCATGGTGACCACCAACCTCTTCACCCACCCGGTCTTCAAGGACGGCGCCTTCACCGCCAACGACCGCGACGTCCGCCGCTTCGCGCTGCGCAAGGCCCTGCGCAACATCGACCTCGCGGCCGAGCTGGGTGCGAAGACCTTTGTCGCCTGGGGCGGCCGTGAGGGAGCGGAGTCCGGTGGCGCCAAGGACGTGCGGCTCGCCCTCGACCGGATGAAGGAGGCCTTCGACCTGTTCGGCGCGTACGTCACGGAGCAGGGGTACGACCTCAGGTTCGCCATCGAGCCCAAGCCGAACGAGCCGCGCGGCGACATCCTGCTGCCCACCGTCGGCCACGCCCTGGCGTTCATCGAACGGCTGGAGCGCCCCGAGCTGTTCGGCGTCAATCCGGAGACCGGCCACGAGCAGATGGCCGGGCTGAACTTCCCGCACTCCGTCGCCCAGGCCCTGTGGGCGGACAAGCTCTACCACATCGACCTCAACGGTCAGAACGGCATCAAGTACGACCAGGACCTGCGCTTCGGCGCCGGTGATCTGCGGTCCGCCTTCTGGCTCGTCGACCTGCTGGAGACCGCGGGCTGGGAGGGCTCCCGCCACTTCGACTTCAAGCCGCCGCGCACCGAGGACTACGACGGGGTGTGGGCCTCGGCCGCCGGCTGCATGCGCAACTACCTGATCCTCAAGGAGCGCGCCGCCGCCTTCCGCGCGGACCCGCAGGTCCAGGAGGCGCTGCGCGCCTCGCGCCTGGACCAGCTCGCCGAGCCCACCGCGGCCGACGGGGTGGCCGGCCTGCTGGCCGACCGCAGCGCGTACGAGGAGTTCGACGCGGACGCGGCGGGCGCCCGCGGCATGGCGTTCGAGCACCTGGACCAGCTCGCGATGGACCACCTGCTCGGCGTGGGCTGAGCCGCGGCCACCACGGAGTGGGCACCCGGCGCGGGACGGACCACGAGCCCGTCCCGCGCCGTACGTCCGTAGCGCCTGCCCGTCCCGCGCCGACCGGGAACTGACGGCCCGTCCCGCGCCCGTACGTGGGCCGGGGCCGGCCCGTGCCGTATGTCAGCCGGCGCCCGGCTCCTGTCGTACGTACGCCACCGGGTCGGCCAGCACCTCGCGTACCACCAGGGCCGCCGCGCCGCGTGCCGCGTCGCCCGCCGAGGAGGACGCCCGGAGCCGGCCGCTGCCGGGCGGCCACAGCCCCGACACGACACGGGCCGTCAGCTCCCGGTCGGCGGCGGGGGAGAGCCAGGGCATCAGCTCCCGGTAGATCCCGCCCAGCACGACCGCGTCCGGGTCGAAGAGGTTCACCGCTCCCGACAGCACCCGGCCCAGCATCGTCCCGGCCAGCTCGACGGCGGCCACCGCCCGCGCGTCGCCGCCGCGCGCCCGGCGCGCCAGCTCGGACACGCCCAGGACCCCGGCGTTCTCGTCGATCCCGGCGGCCCGCAGCAGCGCGGACTGGCCCGCGTACTGCTCCAGACAGCCCCGCGAGCCGCAGCGGCAGAGCGGGCCGCTCGCGTCGGCCAGGACATGGCCGATCTCCCCGGCGAACCCATGGGCCCCGCGCAGGAGTTCACCGTTCAGGACCAGCGCGCCGCCGACCCCGATCTCGCCGGTCAGACAGAGGAACGTGACGACAGGACCCAGCCCGCCGAACCACAGCTCGGCCAGCGCCGCGAGATTGGCCTCGTTCTCCGAACCCACCGGCAACGGGGCCCCTTCGGACCGCAGTTCGTCCAGCGCGCGGGCGAACAGCTCCTCGGCGGGCACCCGGTTCCAGCCGAGGTTGGGCGCCTGACGGACCGTACCGCCCGACACCAGCCCCGGCAGGGCGAGCCGCACCCCGACCGGGTACAGCTCCTGCTCGGCGGCGGACTCCAGGGTGCGCGCGGCGATCCGGGCGCCCCGGGCGAGCACCTCCTCGGGACGGGCGCCCCGGTTGTCGAGGTGCTCCAGCCGCCGGACCCGGTCGGTGCCGGACAGATCGACCACACACACCGACACATAGTCGATGTTGATCTCCACACCGATCCCGGCGGGCCCCGAACGCGTCACCTTCAGTACGGTGCCGGGGCGCCCGGCCTGCCCGCTGAACGTCTTGCCCGACTCGGACAGGAAGCCGCTCTCCAGCAGCTGTTCGACCAGCGAGGACACCGCCGCCCTGGTCAGCCCCACCCGCGCCGCCACTCCGGCCCTGGTGGCCTCGCCCTCGTCCCGTACCGCCCTCAGCACGAGGCTGAGGTTGTGCCGTCGGACGGTCTCCTTGTCGGCCTTGGGGCCGAGGGGCGTGTGGTTGCTGTTCATCTCGCGCACGAGCCTACGCCGCCCTTCGCACGGGCCGGTCGCCCTCGGACCCCGTCCGGACGTACGGGGACGACTCCGACAGCGCGGCGAGGCACGGTGCCGGGCGCCGGGGCCCGCGAAGATCGCGCGAACAGGGCCTAGGGTGCCGTGAGACATGAAGTCCCCGCGCATCGCAAGGAGTCGAGCCGCCCCATGAACGGAAGAACCGCCCGTTTCACCGACCGTGTCGCCGTGGTGACCGGAGCCGCCTCGGGCATCGGATACGCGACGGCCGTGCGGCTGGCCGCCGAAGGCGCCTCCGTCGTGCTCGCCGACATCGACGGGGAGCGCGGGGTGACCGCCGCCTCGCACATCCGCGAGAACGGCGGCCGTGCCGCGTTCGTCGCCGCGGATGTCTCCGACCCGGACGGCTGGGACCGGATCGTGGCGGCCGCGCACACCTTCGGCCCTGTCGGGATCCTCGTCAGCAACGCCCGCACCGTGGACGTCGTTCCCGCGCACGAGATGACTCTCGTGTCCTGGGAGCGGCAGCTCGCCGTCAACCTCACCGGCGGGTTCCTCGGCTTCCGGGCCGTCCTGCCCGATCTGCGCGAGCGGCACGGGGCGGTCGTACTGACCTCCTCCGTGCACGCGCACACGGGCATCCCGGGCCATCCCGCCTACGCCGCGGCCAAGGGCGCGCTGCTCTCGCTCTGCGCGCAGCTCGCCGTCGAGTACGGTCCGGAGATACGGGTCAACGCCGTCCTTCCGGGACCGGTCCTCGACCCGGCCCCGGAGCGGGAGCCGGGCGCCGACCACGGGCGCGCCGCCGCCGGGACCGCGGCGGGCAGGCTGGGGCGGCCGGAGGAGGTCGCGGCGGCCATCGCCTTCCTGGCGGCGGAGGAGGCCTCGTACATCACCGGGGCCAGTCTGCTCGTGGACGGCGGCTGGAGCGTACGGGCCTCCGCGGCCTCCGCGGCTCCCATGACGTCCACGGTCTGACGCCGGCCGGCGCGCCGACGGCCCCGTCCGGTCACCGGCGGGGCCGGGGGCGGGCGGCGGCCGGGTCAGTCGGCCGCGGGTGTCAGCTCCGGCGCCCAGGCGGGTGCCGTTCCCGCCAGCTGGCAGACCATCAGGTAGAAGGGGATCGGCGGGGTGTACGGCGTGGGCGCCTCGGGCCAGTGGATCAGCCGGGGATGGGTCGCGGGGACGACGGTGCCCGAGACGTAGCGGGCGGGTTCCGGCCAGGTCAGATCGAGGTTCGAGCCCGCGGGGACGATCCACCACCACCACTCGCTGTCCGCGAAGACACAGCCGGCCCTCGGCAGCCGGGCCATCAGCCGGAAGCCGTGCTCCGCGGGGACCCCCACGGCGTCGCAGCCCAGCGCGGCGGGCAGGACGCCTGGAAGGGGCAGCTGGATCCGGTGGGGCGACACGCCGCGGGGCCTGCGCCGCAGCCACTCCAGAGTGGCCCTCAGCACGGGGGCTCCACGCCACGGGGAGCGCCGACGGGCGGGCCCGCGGGGGCGGGTACGGCGTGCGGCAGTTCCGCCCAGACGACCCGCCCGGGGCCGTACCCCGATGTGCTGTGGGCTCCCCAGCCGCTGCACAGGGAATCGATGAGGAACAGTCCGCGACCGCCCTCGCCCTCCGTCGCGCTCTCGGCCGTACGGTGCAACTGCGGCCCGGTCGGCCCGTATCCCTGGTCCTCGACCGCTATGCGCAGCCGGCCCCGGTCCGCCCGTATCTCGCAGATGACACGGTTGCCCGCCGTGTGCACGATCGCGTTCGTGACCAGCTCCGACACGATCAGGACCGTGATGTCACGGGTCTCCTCGTCCAGCTCCCAGCGGGCGAGACGGTCGCGGGTGAGCCGTCTGGCGCGGGCGACCGACTCCGCGTGGGCGGGCAGCTGGAAGCCGTACCGTCGAACAACATTGCCGGGCCCGGGGCACAGGGCGGTGAGCTGGGGGGTGAGCGCGTTACCAGGTGCCACGACCGATTCCTAACGGTGGGGGAGCAGCGGATGAGCGCACGGCCTCTCCCCTGGCAGGGCGCGACAGCCACGTGAACTGGTTCACTGCTCTACTTTCTACCCGCCGAGGACACTTGGCAAGTGGCACTCTGAAAAATTCAGAGTGTCATGTCCTTTCGAGCCAAAGACATGGCAGACTGCTGATAATCATGCGCGGGAGGTCGAAGTGAGTGAACCGCGGTCCGCCCCGACCGTGGGGCAGGTCGTGCTCGGCAGACGTCTACAGGACCTCCGCGAGCGGGCCGGTCTGAGGCGCGAGGAGGCCGCCAGGCTTCTACGGGTGGCACCGGCGACGATCCGCCGGATGGAGACCGCCGAGGTCGCACTCAAGATCCCCTACGTACAGCTGCTCCTGCAGGCCTACGGCATTTCCGAGCGGGAGACCGACGCCTTCGTCGCGCTGGCCGAGGAGGCGAACAAGCCCGGTTGGTGGCAGCGGTTCCACGGCATCCTGCCGGACTGGTTCTCCATGTACGTCAGCCTGGAGGGCTCCGCCTCCCTGCTCCGCGCGTACGAGCCGCACTTCGTCCCGGGACTGCTCCAGACCGAGGCGTACGCCAGGGCCGTCATGAAGGCCGGGGCCGTGGGACAGTCCCGGCCGGGGGACATCGAACGTCATGTGGCGCTCCGGATGGAACGGCAGTCGCTCCTGACCCGTGACAGCGCGCCCAGATTCTGGGTGATCATGGATGAGACCGTGCTCCGCCGTCCGGTGGGCGACGGCCCCGAGGTCATGCGGGAACAGATCGACCGGCTGCTCGACGCCACCGATCTGCCCCATGTGACCCTGCAGATCGCGGAGTTCGCGAGCGGACACCATCCCGGCACCTACGGGCCGTTCGTGATCTTCCGGTTCGCCGTACCGGAGCTGCCGGACATGGTCTACAGCGAGTACCTCACGGGTGCGGTCTATCTTGACGCCCGTCGCGAAGTGGCCACCCATCTGGCGGTCATGGACCGGATGGCGACTCAGGCCGCGACTGCACAACGCACGAAGGAGATCCTCAAGGATGTCCGCAAGGAGCTGTGAATGGATCCCATATACAACGGCATGCCCGCCGCCGACCTCGGTACCGAGGGCTGGCGCAAGCCGTGGAGTGGTGGCAACGGGGGCAACTGCGTCGAGGCCATGAAGCTGGCCGACGGCAGGGTCGCCGTGCGCCAGTCCGCCGATCCCGGCGGCCCGGCGCTGATCTACACGACCAATGAGATCGCGGCGTTCATCCAGGGCGCCAAGTCGGGGCAGGCGGACTTCCTCCTCACCTGATCCCCCGGGCCTTTCCCCCCGTCCACCGATCTGAGACTCATGGAGCGCGCATGACCGGGCACGACGCCCCGATCGACATGACCTCGCCGCATCCTGCCCGGGTGTACGACTGGTTGCTCGGCGGAACGGAGAACTTCCCGGTGGACGAGGAGCTGGCCAGACATCTCCTCACGCTCGACCCCCGGGCCGCCGCCGCGGCCCGGGTCAACCGGGCCTTCACCCACCGCGCCGTCCGCCGCCTCGCCACCACCGGCGGGATGCGCCAGTTCCTGGACGTCGGTACGGGCATACCCACCGAGCCCGGTCTGCACCACACCGTCCAGGAGCACGCCCCCGACGCCAGAGTCGTCTACACGGACAACGACCCGGCCGCCCTGAGCCACGCCCGGACGCTGCTGCGCTCCACCCCGCAGGGCGTCACGGAGTACCTCCAGGCGGACATACGCGAGCCCGAGGCCGTCGTGGAGGCCGCGGGCAAGGTCCTGGACCTCGACCGGCCCGTCGTCGTCTCCCTGGTCGCGCTGCTCCACTTCGTACCGGACGAGGACGGACCGTACGAACTGGTGCGCCGGCTGCTCGCCCCGCTGCCGTCCGGTAGTTGGCTGGTCCTCACCCATGCCACCGCAGACTTCGACCGGAACGGCGCGGAGCGCGCCCGGGAGGTGTACGGGCGGTGGGGGCTCACCTTCGCACCGCGCTCGCGGGAGGGGTTCACCGGGTTCTTCCGGGGGCTCGAACTCGCCGAGCCAGGGGTCGCTCTGGCGGCCGACTGGCGCCCCGACCCGGGTGAGGCACCGGTGCACGGCGCCGGGTCCACCCCCGCGTACGCGGGGGTGGCACGCAAGCTGTAACTGAAAACGGGGGGCGCGGCGTCGCAGCACTTTCAGGTGTACTGCGGCGCCGCGCATTTTTTTCCGTTTTTTCCGTACGCGGTGACCTACGTCGGCACGTCGGCGGTGATGCCGCGTCAGGCACCCACCCTGCGCTTGTTCCAGACGTCGAAGCCCACCGCCGCCAGCAGCACCAGGCCCTTGATGACCTGCTGGTAGTCGGTGCCGATACCGACCAGCGACATACCGTTGTTGAGCACGCCCAGCACCAGCCCGCCGATGATCGCGCCGAACACCGTGCCGACACCGCCGCTCATCGACGCACCGCCGATGAACGCGGCCGCGATGGCCTCCAGTTCGAAGTTGATACCGGCCTGCGGCACACCGGCGTTGAGCCGGGCCGCGTAGACCACACCGGCCAGCGCGGCGAGCACGCCCATGTTGACGAAGACCAGGAACGTCACGCGCTTGTCCTTGACCCCGGACAGCTTCGCCGCGGCCTGGTTGCCGCCCAGCGCGTACACATGACGCCCGATGACGGCGTTGCGCATGACATAGCCGAAGCCGATCAGCAGCGCCGCCAGGAGCAGCAGCACGACCGGCACACCGCGGTAGCTCGCCAGGGTCATCGTGAAGGCGAGCACGGCGGCGGCCAGTGCCACACACTTGAGGACGAAGAGGTTGCGGGGCAGCACGTCCAGGTCGTACGCCTGCTGCCGGCGCCGGTCCCGGAACTCCTGGAGTATCGCGAACGCGAGCAGCGCGAGCCCCATCACCACGGTCAGGTTGTGGTAGTTGGTGTCGGGGCCGACCTCGGGGAGATAGCCGGTGGCGATCTTCTGGAATCCCTCGGGGAACGGGCCGAGCGAACGCGACCCCAGGAAGATCTGGGTACCGCCGCGGAAGATCAGCATCCCGGCGAGGGTGACGATGAACGACGGGATACCGACGTACGCGATCCAGAAGCCCTGCCAGGCCCCGGCGATCGCCCCGATGGCCAGCCCGATGACCAGCGCCAGCACCCAGGGCATGTCGTGCTCGACCATCATCACCGCGGAGGCGGCGGAGACGAACGCGGCCAGCGAGCCGACCGAGAGATCGATATGGCCCGCGATGATGACGATCATCATGCCGATGGCGAGGACCAGGATGTAGCTGTTCTGGAGCACCAGGTTGGTGACGTTGTTCGGCATGAGGAGCACGCCGTCGGTCCATATCTGGAACAGGACGACGATCAGGCCGAGCGCGACGAGCATGCCGTACTGCCGCATATTGCGGCGCGCCGCCTCCAGCAGCAGTGCTCCGGTGGCCGAGCGCTGCGACGGCGGCTTCGGCGGAGCGTCCTTCGGTGTGCCGCCCTCGGACGTGGCGGTGGTGACCGGACCCATGATTCGACTACCTCGTGTTCTTGGTCATGTGGCGCATCAGGACTTCCTGGGTCGCTTCCGCGCGCGGGATCTCACCGGTGAGCCGGCCGGCCGCCATCGTGTAGATGCGGTCGCACATGCCGAGCAGCTCGGGGAGTTCGGAGGAGATGAAGATGACGGCCTTGCCCTCCGCGGCGAGCTGGTCGATGACGGTGTAGATCTCGTACTTCGCGCCGACGTCGATGCCCCGGGTGGGCTCGTCGAGGATCAGCACATCAGGACCCGCGAAGATCCATTTGCTGAGGACGACCTTCTGCTGATTGCCGCCCGACAACCGGCCGACCTGCTCGAAGACGGTCGGCGTCTTGATGTTCATGCTCGTGCGGTACGACTCGGCGACCCGGCTCTCCTCGTGCTCGTCGACGATCCCGCGCTTCGCCACCTTGGACAGGGCGCCCAGGGAGATGTTCCGGCTGATGGTGTCGATGAGGTTGAGCCCCAGGTGCTTGCGGTCCTCGGTGACATACGCGATGCCGTGCCCGACCGCCTCCGGAACCGACCTCGTCCGGATCTCCTCGCCGTCCTTGAGGACCGTCCCGCTGATGTTGCGGCCGTAGCTGCGCCCGAAGACGCTCATCGCCAGCTCGGTGCGGCCGGCGCCCATCAGACCCGCGATCCCGACGATCTCGCCCCTGCGGACCTCGACCGACACCCCGTCCACGACCTTGCGCTGCTGGTCGATGGGGTGGTGCACGGTCCAGTCGCGGATCTCCAGCGCGGGCCGCTCCCCGGGATCGCCCTCGTACACGCTGCGTTCGGGGAAGCGGTGGTCGAGGTCGCGGCCGACCATGCCCCGGATGATCCGGTCCTCGGTGGTGCTCTCGGCCTTCACGTCGAGGGTCTCGATGGTCCGGCCGTCCCGCAGGATGGTGACCGAGTCGGCCACCTCGGATATCTCGTTCAGCTTGTGCGAGATGATGATCGAGGTGATGCCTTGTTCCTTCAACTCCAGTATCAAGCGCAGTAGTTGCGCACTGTCCCCGTCGTTGAGGGCGGCGGTCGGCTCGTCCAGGATGAGCAGCTTCACCTTCTTGGAGAGCGCCTTGGCGATCTCCACCAACTGCTGCTTGCCGACGCCGATATCGGCGACCCGGGTCTGCGGATGCTCGTCCAGGCCGACCCGCTTGAGCAGCGAGGCGGCGTGCCGGAGTGTCTCGTTCCAGCTGATGAAGCCCCGGCTGGAGTGCTCGTTGCCCAGGAAGATGTTCTCGGCGATCGACAAGTACGGTACCAGGGCGAGTTCCTGATGGATGATCACAATGCCCTGGGCCTCGCTGGCCCTGATGTCCTTGAAGGCGCACGAGGTGCCCTCGAAGAGGATCTCCCCCTCGTAACTCCCGTGCGGATAAACGCCGCTGAGCACCTTCATCAGGGTGGACTTGCCCGCACCGTTCTCCCCGCACACGGCGTGCACCTCGCCGGGGGCGACCGTGAGGGTGACGTCGGAGAGAGCCTTGACCCCGGGGAAGGTCTTGACGATGGAGCGCATCTCGAGGACCGGCGCGACCGGAGCGGCCGGGATGGCCGGCTCCGGCGCGGCGGGAACGGACGGGTCGGTCACTTCAGGTCACTCGCCTTGATGTAACCCGAGTCGACCAGCTCCGCCTGGTAGTTGGACTTGTCGACGCTGACGGGGTTGAGCAGGTACGCCGGAACGACCTTGACCTCGTTGTTGTAGGTCTTGTCGTCGTTGATCTCGGGCTTGCGGTCGTTCAGCAGCGCGTCCGCCATCTGCACGGCCTGCTCGGCGAGCGCCCGGGTGTCCTTGTAGACGGTCATCGTCTGCTGGCCCGCGATGATCGACTTCACCGAGGCGACCTCGGCGTCCTGCCCGGTGACGATCGGGTACGGCTGCGCGGCCGTCCCGTACCCGTCGGACTTGAGGGAGGACAGGATGCCGATGGAGATCCCGTCGTACGGCGAGAGGACCGCGTCGACCTTCTCCTTGCCGTACGCCCGGGTCAGCAGGTCGTCCATGCGCTTCTGCGCGGTGCCGCCGTCCCAGCGCAGGGTGGTGACCTGGTCCAGCTTGGTCTGACCGCTCCTGACCTTGATCTGGCCCTTGTCGATGTACGGCTTGAGGGTCTTCCAGGCGCCGTCGAAGAAGTAGCGGGTGTTGTTGTCGTCCGGGGAGCCGGCGAACAGCTCGACGTTGAAGGGGCCCTTCTTGCCCTCCTTCAGCCCGAGCTTGTCGATGATGTACGTGGCCTGGAGGACGCCGACCTTCTCGTTGTCGAACGACGCGTAGTAGTCGACGTTCTTGGTGCCCAGGATCAGCCGGTCGTAGGAGATGACCTTGATGTTCTTGTCGGCGGCCTGCTGGAGCACATCGCTGAGGGCCCGGCCGTCGATGGCCGCGACCACCAGCACGTTCACACCCGTGGTGATCATGTTCTCGATCTGGGAGACCTGCTGGGCGACGTTGTCCTCGCCGTACTGCAAGTTCGTCTTGTAACCGAGCTTCTTGAACTGGGCCTCGATGTTGCTCCCGTCGGCGATCCAGCGCTCGGACGACTTGGTCGGCATCGCGATGCCGACGGTGGAGGTCCCGCTCTCCTTGGCGTTGCTCTTGCTGCCGCCCTCGCTGTTCTGCCCGCAGGCGGCGAGGGAGAGAACCAGTGATACGGCGGTGACGGCGAGTGCGGCTCGGCGTGTACGCATGGGGTCATCAATCCTTGTCAGTGGGTCACGGGGAAGCGGCTGAGCGTGCCCGGCAGCCGGGAACCGAGCGGCGACATCCCGCCGTCGGCGCCGTGGCGCTGGAGCAGATCGAGGACCAGCCGCCCGCGGCGGACCCGTTCGCGGGCGCTGCTGAGGGCGGTCTCGCGGAGCTGGGCACCGTACGGGTAGATGCCGGGGGACTTCGACAGGCCGAACTTGAGGTAGAGCGGCGCGCCACGCCGGATCAGCTCGGCCGCCTCGTACATGCGGACATAGCCGCCGAGGTCGTCGGGGGCCTCGATGTAGAGGTCCATGGGGGCGCTGCTGGCCCGGCGGATCTCGGTGAAGTGGGTGAGGGTGAGGTCCGAGGGGATGTTGATCGAGTCGGCCCCGAGGCGCTCGTACACCGCGTACGACGCCGGGTTGACCGGGCCGATCAGCGCCGAGAGCTTGAAGGTCGTGTCGGCCGGAAGCACACCCTGCTCACGCAGTTGGTGCAGCGTCCACAGTACGCCCTCGTCGGCGACGAGCAGGCACTTCACCCCGAGCTCGGTGGCGCGCACCGCGTCCTCGACACAGCCGGCCAGCGCGTCGTGGCCACGGGCGCGCAGCCCCGCGCCGCCGGAGTCGGTCCGCACGGAGGCGCCGTGGTCCCAGGTGCCGCGCGGCCCGGTGAACAGGCACAGCTCGATGTCGCGGGAGGCGCAGCCGTCGACCATCTCGGTGATGTCGGCGTCGGAGAGCATCCAGACGCCACTGCCCTGGCTGATGCGGTGGACCGGCACATCGAGCCTGGCGGATTCCTTGAGGACCTCGGCGAGGCACTCGGGGCCCTCCACGGAGGGGACTTCGGTACGCCACGTGCCACCGTCGGGGAACGTGTGCGGGGAGGCGTCGGCCGGGTCGAGCGCGGGTGCGGCGAGGCCGAGCGTGGCGAGCGCCTGCTCGCCGGGGCGGCGGGGGGCGGGGGCTGATGCGTCGGTCACGAACGTGTCCTTCGGTTCGGTACGGGATGGACGGTGGTACGGGGATACGGCGGCGGGGGCGCGGTCAGGGGCGCAGCAGCACCTTCCCGGTCCTGGGGTCGCCCCCGCCCACCAGGGCCACGGCCTCCCCGAACCGCTCCAGCGGGAATTCGTGGGTGATCAGGCGGCCCGGGGCGAGCACCCCCGAGGTGAAGGCCCGCACGGCGAAGGCCCAGGCGGCGGACGGCGCCCCGAACACGCTGCGCACCGTCAGCTGGTTCAGGGTCAGCAGCGCCGGGTCGAGACCGGTGGCGCCCGGCGCGAACATTCCGGTCAGCATCACCTGGCCGCCGCGCCGCGCCAGTCGGCACGCGGCGGCGGCGGTGGACGGCGCCCCGGCCGTCTCCACGACGAGGTCGAACCGCCCGTGCAGCTCCTTGGCCTCCTCGGGGGTGGCCGCCCCGGTGGCCCCGAACTCCCGCGCGAGCACGGTCCGTTCGGCCCTCGGGTCGATCACCGCCAGCTCGGCGGGGGAGGTGGCGGCGAGCAGCTGCACGGCGAGCAGCCCGAGCGTACCGCCGCCCACCACCGCGACCCGGTCGCCCGGCTCGGGACGGCAGGCCCGCACGGCGCCGGCCACCACGGCGGCGGGCTCCAGCAGGGCCGCCGCCCGCAGATCGGCGTCGTCCGCCAGAAGGTGCAACAGCCTTACGGGGGCCACGACATGGTCGGCGAAGGCGCCGGGGACGGTGAAACCCGTCTCCTCGTACCCACCGCCGCACAGCGAGGTGTCACCGGCCCGGCAGCGGGCGCAGGTGCCGCAGGCGCGGAACCCCTCGGCGACGGTCCGGCGGCCGATCAGCTCCTCGCCGACGCCCGCGCCCACCGCCTCCACGGTCCCCGCCCACTCGTGCCCCGGTGTCACCGGGTAGCGCACATAGGCCGGGTCGCGGTGGCCGTCGTACACCTCGCGGTCGCTCATGCAGATCCCGGCGGCGGCGACCCGTACCCGTACCTCGCCGGGCCCGGGTACGGGCACCTCGCCGGTCACCAGCCGGTGCGTACCGGGGGAGTCGACGACGACGGAGCGGCTGCCGCTCACCGGCCTGCCTTCGGGGCGCGCTTCTCCCAGCCCTCGGCCCACAGGTCGAACCGGGCCTTCTGCTGCGGGAACTCGGCCGCGGCCTCGGCATTGAACTCGACGCCCAGACCCGGCGCGTACGAGATCTCGAAGCAGCCCGTCTCCGGGTCGACCTGGGGGGCGCCGGTGACGACCTTCTTGATCTCCGCGTCCGCGAAGTCGTTGAAGTGCTCAAGGATCTTGAAGTTCGGCGTACAGAAGGCCACTTGGAGACTGGCGGCGGTCAGTACCGAACCGCCCACGTTGTGCGGGGCGACCAGGGTGTAGTGGGTCTCGGCGGTCGCGGCCAGCTTCCGGGTCTCCAGGATGCCGCCGATGTGGCCGACATCCGGCTGGATGATGTCGGCGGCCTGCGACTCGAACAGCTCGCGGAACTCGATCCGGTCATGGATCCGTTCCCCGGTCGCCACCGGCAGGTCGACCTTCTCGGCGACCTTGGCGAGCGCCTTGAGGTTCTCCGGCGGCACCGGCTCCTCCAGCCAGGCCGGGGCGTACGGGGCCATCTCGCGGGCCAGCCGGATCGCCGTCGACGGGCTGAACCGGCCGTGCATCTCCAGCATCAGCTCGGAGTCGGGGCCGATCGCGTCGCGCACCGCCTCGATCAGCGCCACCGCGTCGTTGCTCGCCTGCCGGTCCAGCTCGAAGTGGCCGGTCCCGAACGGGTCGATCTTCAGGGCCCGGTAGCCGCGCGCCATCACGGCCTCGGCCGCCTTGTGGTACGCCTCGGGGGTGCGCTCGGTGGTGTACCAGCCGTTGGCGTACGCCTTGACCCGGTCGGTCACCTTACCGCCGAGCAGCTGCCACACCGGCACGCCCAGGGCCTTGCCCTTGATGTCCCAGCAGGCCATCTCGATGACCGCGATGCCCGACATGACGATCTCGCCGGCGCGGCCGTAGTCGCCGTACTTCATCCGCCGGACCAGGTCCTCGATGGCGAACGGGTCCGAGCCCTGGATGTGGTTGGCCTCCGCTTCGCGCAGATAGCCGATCAGCGCGTCGGTCCTCCCGAGCATCCGTGTCTCGCCCACTCCGGTGAGGCCCTCATCGGTGTGGACCAGGACGTAGGTGAGGTTACGCCAGGGCGTACCGACGACGTGTGTGGTGATTCCCGTAATGCGCAAGGCAGCTTCCTCAGGGGTGTGTTCGGTATTTCGGCACACGTTCGAAATCGTGGCGTGACGTTATTCAGGCACTCCGAGGGGTGTCAATGGGTAGCGCGCCAGTTAGTCTGTGTTCGTCATATCGGCCGATGGTCGAAGTACCGAACGTGAGGGGTGGGTGGTCGGTCGTGGGACGGCTGGTCCCCGCGGTGACGCGGGCCCTGGACATACTCGAACTGTTCCTGGAGGGCGACGGCACGCTCTCCGCGCCCGATGTCATTCGCAGACTCCAGCTGCCGCGCACCACCGTGCACGAACTGCTCACCACGCTCTCGGCCCGCTCGTATCTGGCGCCCGTGCCCGGCCAGCCCGGCCGTTACCGGCTCGGCGTGCGCTCCTACCAGCTCGGCAGCCGGTACGCGGAACAGCTCGACCTGGCCGCCGAGGGCCGTCAGGTCGCCCGCGAGATCGCCGAGACCTGCGACGAGACCGTCCATGTCGCGATCCTGGAGGACACCGACGTCATCTACATCGCGAAGATGGACTCCACCCACGCGGTCCGGATGGTCTCCGCGGCCGGGCGCAGACTGCCCGCCCACTGCACCTCGGTCGGCAAGATGCTGCTCGCCTCGCTGCCCGAACCCGACCTCGAAGCCCGCATCGCCACGCACGCGTTCATCGCGATGACCCCCGACAGCATCACCGACCCCGTGCAGCTGCGCAGGGAGCTGGCGGGCATCAGGGAGCGCGGCTTCGCCGCCGAGCACCGCGAGTCCAACCCCGACGTGAGCTGTGTGGCCGCGCCGGTACGGGACCGGGTGGGCCGGGTCGTCGCGGCGCTGTCCATCTCCGTACCGATGATCCGGTGGAGCGACGAGCGCGAGGAGGAGCTGGCCCGGCTGGCCCTGAAGGGCGCCGCCGCGCTCTCCGCGCGCCTCGGCCACCGGGGCAGGCGCTGAGCAGCCCCGCCCGTCCGACCGGCTCCGAACAGCCCCTAGGCTGGTACGTACGGGTGGCGCCCCCGGTACGGCCAGGCCCCGCCCGCCCGTACGGACCGATCCCGGGAGCACCGCAGCACATGGCACGACGCACCGTCCGCACCGGCCGGACCCGCACCCCCGCCGCCGCGCCCTGCCCGTGCGGGCTGCCCGCCGCGTACGGCGTCTGCTGCGGGCGCTTCCACACGGGCGCGGCCACCGCCCCCAGCGCCGAGCTGCTGATGCGCTCCCGCTACAGCGCCTTCGCCGTCCTCGACGCGCCGTACCTGCTGCGCACCTGGGACCCGGCGACCCGCCCGGCGGAGCTGGATCTCGACCCGGCAACGCGCTGGACGGGGCTGGAGATCCTGGACACCACCGACGGCAGCGCCTTCCACACCTCCGGTACGGTCACCTTCCGCGCCCGCTTCCGGCAGGACGGCGAGGACGGCGCCCTGTGCGAGCGCAGCCGCTTCGCGCGCCACGAGGGCGCCTGGGTCTATGTGGACGGCACCTTCTAGGACCCCGACGCGACCGTGGCGCCGGCCGACAGATCGTGGGCCAGGTCCTCGGCCAGCAGCCGCTTCGCGATGGCGTCGACCGCGCGCCGCAGCTCGGCGCCGCTGGGCCGCCCCCGGTCGGCGTCCAGCCGCTCGTTGAGCCAGTGCCCCCAGGCCCGGGTGATCAGGGCGGCCTCGCGCCTGCCCGCCTCCGTGTGCGAGAGCAGATTCCCGGTCCTGCTGAGATAGCCCTCGTCGACCATCCGGTCGAAGACCGGCAGCAGTACCTCGGGCGGCACCCGGTGGCGCCCGGCGATCAGCCCCAGGCTCGCGTGGCCGACCATCCGGGTGAACAGCTCGACCTGCATCACGGCCCAGGCCCCGGCGAGGTCCAGCCGGGTGTCGGCGGAGAGCATGATCCCGCGCGCGGTGCCGGGACCGGCCGATCGCAGGATCTTCGCGATCGACAACTCCAGCAGCCGGGCCGAGTCGCCGGAGCCGGGCGAGGCGAACCCCTCGCCCATGTCGGTGGAGCCGGCCCGCGCCGAGTCGCGCAGCTTCACCTGCTTCAGGAAGAGCGCCACCACGAATCCGAGGAGCGCCACCGGCACGGTCCACAGGAAGACCGTGTGGAGCGAGTCCGCGTACGCCTGGATCACCGGCCCGGCCTGCGCGCCGGGCAGCCTGTGCAGCCCCTCCGGGTTCTGTGCCGCCTTCGACACCAGCGCCGGATCGGTGCCGGGGCCGCCCGCCCGTACCGCCTCGGCGATACCGGTGTTCAGGTTCGGCTTGAGGGAGTTGGCGTAGATCGTCCCGAAGACCGCCGTCCCGAACGCGCTGCCCAGCGTACGGAAGAAGGTGACCCCGGACGTGGCCGTACCGAGATCGGCGTACTCCACGGTGTTCTGCACGGCGATCGTCAGCACCTGCATACAGAGCCCGATGCCCACCCCCAGCACCAGCATCGCCCCGGACTCCCGCCAGACCCCCGAGTCCGGGCCCATCCGGGAGAGCAGATAGAGCCCGCCCGCCATGACCAGCGAGCCGATGATCGGGAACATCCGGTAGGCGCCCGTCCTGCTGACCACATTGCCGCTGAAGACCGAGGCGGCCAGCAGCCCGAACACCATCGGCAGCGTACGGACGCCCGAGACGACCGCGGAGTCGCCGTCCACGTACTGGAGGTACGTCGGCAGGAACGTCATCGCGCCGAGCATCGCGAACCCCACGATGAAGCTCAGCACCGAGCAGACCCCGAACACCGGATTGCGGAACAGCCGCATCGGCAGCATCGGTTCGGCGGCGCGCGTCTCCACCAGGCAGAACAGCGCGAGCGCGACGACCCCGCCCGCGAACAGCCCCAGGATGACGGGCGAGCCCCACGCGTACTGGTTGCCGCCCCAACTCGTCGCCAGGATCAGCGCGCTCGCCCCCAGCGCGACCAGCGCGATCCCCGGATAGTCGATGACGGGACGCGTCCCCGATGTGACGGACGGGATGGTACGGGCCGCCGCGACGACCACGGCGATGGCGATGGGCACATTGACGTAGAAGCACCAGCGCCAGCTCAGATTGTCGGTGAAGACCCCGCCGAGCAGCGGACCGATCACCGTGGCGACCCCGAACACCGCGCCGATCGCGCCCTGGTACTTGCCCCGCTCGCGCAGCGGGATGACATCCGCGATCAGCGCCATGGCGGTGACCATCAGCCCGCCCGCGCCGATGCCCTGGAGCGCGCGCCAGGCGATCAGCAGCGTCATATCGGTCGCCAGACCGCACAGGAACGAGCCGGTGATGAAGATGACCGCCGAGACCTGGAAGATCAGCTTCCGGCCGAAGAGATCGCCGAACTTGCCGACCAGTACGGTCGCGACGGTCTCGGCGAGCAGATACGCCGTGACCACCCAGGACATATGGGCGGCGCCGCCCAGATCCGAGACGATCGTCGGCAGCGCGGTGCCGACGATCGTCTGGTCGAGAGCCGCCAGCAGCATGCCGAGCATGATCGTGGCGAAGACGATGTTCCGCTGCCGCCGGTCGAGCACGGGAGGCGCGGAGGCCGCGGCGGCGGGCCTGGTCCCGCTGGCAGTTGTCACCCCTGTACGGTCACACCACGCGCCGTCCGGCGCATGCGGGGTCGTCCGGACCGGTGAACCCGCGCCCCGCCGGGTTTAACCACCGTCCGCCGGCCGTGCCGTGAGCACCTCCGCCAGGTCGTACCGCACCGGCTCCTCCAATTGGCCGTACGTACAGCTCGCGGGCGTCCGGTCGGGCCGCCAGCGGCGGAACTGGGTGGTGTGCCGGAACCGGGTGCCCTCCATATGGTCGTACCCCACCTCGCACACCCGCTCCGGCCGCAACGCCAGCCACGACAGGTCCTTCGTCCCCGACCAGCGGCTCGGCGCCCCCGGCAGCCGGGCGCTCCCGTGCGCGGACTCCTCGGCCCACGCCGCCCACGGATGGCCCTGCGCCGACTCCATGCGCAGTGGTGCCAGCTCCTCCACCAGCTCCGCGCGGCGCCGCATGGAGAACGCGGCGCAGACCCCGACATGCTGGAGGACGCCCCCGGTGTCGTACAGGCCGAGGAGCAGCGAGCCCACCACGGGTCCGCTCTTGTGGAAGCGGTACCCGGCGACGACCACGTCCGCCGTCCGCTCGTGCTTGATCTTGTACATCGCCCGGGTGTCCGGCCGGTACGGCAGATCGAGCGGCTTGGCCACCACCCCGTCGAGCCCGGCGCCCTCGTAGTGCTCGAACCACTCGCGCGCCACCCCGATATCGGTGGTGGCGGGCGCGAGGTACACCGAGGGACCGACGGAGCCGAGCGCCCGCTCCAGGGCGCCGCGGCGCTCCGACTGCGCGACGCCGAGCAGCGAGTCGTCGCCGAGCGCCAGCAGATCGAAGGCGACGAAGCTCGCCGGGGTCCGGTCCGCGAGCGTGTCCACCCGGGACTTCGCCGGATGGATGCGCTCGCTGAGCAGCTCGAAGTCCAGCCGGTCCGTGTGGACGATCACGATCTCGCCGTCCAGCACACAGCGCTCAGGCAACTCGGCGCGGAAGGCCGTGACCAGCTCGGGGAAGTAGCGGGTGAGCGGCTTGCCGGTCCTGCTGCCGATCACCACCTCGTCGCCGTCCCGGTGGACGATCGCCCGGAAACCGTCCCACTTGGCCTCGTACTGCATCCCCGGCGGGATACGGGCCACGGACTTGGCGAGCATGGGTTTCACGGGGGGCATCACCGGCAGGTCCATACATCCGATTGTGCTGGCCACCGGGCGGGATCGCCCGATATGCGCGATCGGTCGATGCGCCCGCTCGATACATGCCCGCTCGATACGCTTCGCTCGATATGCGCCCGCCGTCCGTCCGGCCTACCGTGGCGCCATGGGCGCAGGAGCGGCGGTGGAGCTGAACGCGGGCGGCAGGGCCGTACGGCTGTCCAGTCCGGACAAGGTCTACTTTCCCGAGCGCGGCTTTACCAAGCTGGACGTCGCGCGCTACTTCCTCGCCGTCGCGCCGGGCATCACCCGCGCGCTGCGCGACCGGCCGACCACCCTCCAGCGCTTCCCCGAGGGCGTCGAGGGCGAGTCCTTCTTCCAGAAACGCGCGCCGAAGAACCTGCCCGACTGGATCCCCACCGCCCGGATCGACTTTCCCAGCGGCCGGTCCGCCGACGAGCTCTGCCCCACCGAGCCCGCCGCCGTGCTCTGGGCGGTCAACCTCGGCTGTCTCACCTTCCACCCCTGGCCGGTACGGCGAGGGCGCACCGACCACCCCGACGAACTCCGGATCGATCTGGACCCGCAGCCCGGCACGGACTTCCACGACGCGGTCAGGGCCGCCCACGAACTCCACGCGTTCCTGGCGGAACAAGGGCTGCGCGGCTGGCCCAAGACCTCCGGCGGCCGGGGGCTCCATGTGTTCGTACCGATCGAACCGCGCTGGACCTTCACCGAGGTACGCCGCTGCGCCATCGCCGTCGGGCACGAGCTGGAGCGGCGGCTGCCCGGCCGGGTGACCACCAAGTGGTGGAAGGAGGAGCGCGGCGAGCGGATCTTCGTCGACTACAACCAGACCGCCCGCGACCGCACCATCGCCTGCGCCTACTCGGTACGCCCGCACCCGCACGCCCCCGTCTCCGCGCCGCTGCGCTGGACGGAGCTGGACGAGGTCGAGCCGCGCGACTTCGACCTGGTGACGATGCCGGTGCGCTACGCCGAACTGGGCGATGTGCACGCGGACATGGAGGACGAGGTGTTCGGCCTGGAGGGGCTGCTGGAGCTGGCCGACCGGTTCGAGCGCGACCACGGGCTGGGGGACATGCCGTATCCGCCGGACTATCCGAAGATGCCGGGGGAGCCGAAGCGCGTACAGCCGAGCAGGGCCCGGCCCGAGGAGTAGCGCGCGCCTCCCCGGGCCGGGCCCAACTGCCGTACTTTCACGGTTTTTTGCCGGATCTCCTTACGGGCACGGCCAGTTGGCCGCCGTACGGCTACAGCTCCTTGACGCGGATGTCGCGGTAGGAGATGACGTCCGTCGCCCCGTGGACCTGGAGCCCGACATAGCCCCTGGCGTACCGCCTGCCGTCCGTGCCCGGGTCGCCCGCGCGCGCCGGGTGGAAGGTCTGGCCGCCGACGTTGTCGAACTCATTGATCAGGACACCGTTGCGCAGGACCGAGTAGTGCTGGCCCTCCACCCGGATCTCGTAGTCGTTCCAGCTGCCCTTGGGGGTGACCCCGGCGCCGCCCAGGCCCACCCGGTCGAAGCCGTAGACCGAGCCGGTCTTGTAGAGATCGCCGTCCGGCCGGTCGAGGATCTGGATCTCGTGGCCGTAGTTGATGGCGACCCACTCGGGCCGGGGCTCCAGTGGGTTTCCGTGGACGTTCGGGAAGCGGACGAAGACACCGCCGTTGGCGTTGCCGGCGCCCGGGGCGTCGTCGCGGAACTGGAGCCGGAGCGAGAAGTCGCCGTACGCGCGCTGCGGGAACCACAGCATGCCCATGCCGTCGACCGTGGCGCTGCTGGTGAGGGCGCCGTCCCCGGAGAGTTCGAACCGGCCCCCGCCGACATGCTCCCACCGGTCGAGCGACTCGACGGTGCCGTCGAAGAGGTCGCGATAGCCCTCGGTCTGGCCCGGGGCGCCGATCCTCGACCGCTCGGCGGCCCGCAGGATCAGGCCGAACTCGCGGTCGTCGATGACGTTGTCGTACCGCAGTGTGTCGAGGACGCTGTCGACGTGTTTGAGGAAGAGGGCCTGCGAGGTCCACTCCTTCTCGTCCTCGATCAGCTCGTTGATCGTGCACCGGTTACGGGTGACCCGGTTGGGCACCCCGGTGTCGACCGTGCCCACGATGACCGTCAACCGCTCGTCGAACTCAGGGCAGTTGGGTGCCGGGACCCCGCCGCTCCGGGCGATCGTGAACGACACCTCCTTGGCCTGCGCGGTGTTGCCCGCCCGGTCGGTCGCCCGGTAGGAGAGCGTGTGATGGCCGACGCGGTCGACGACGACGGGGGCGGTGTACGCGAGATACGGGCCGCCGTCGAGGGAGTACTCGATCCGGTCCACACCGGACTGGGGGTCGGTCGCCGTGAGGGTCACCCTGGCGCTGGTGAGGAACGCGCCGTTGGAGTTCTTGTCCCCGGTCACCGTCGCCCCGGTCACCGGCGGGGTGGTGTCCACGACCGGCGGCGCCACCACGGTGAACGACACCGACTTCACGGCCGACACGTTGCCCGCCCGGTCGGCCGCGCGGTAGCGCACGGTGTGCGCGCCGAGCGTGTGGACCATCACCGGGCCGGTGTACGGCTGCCAGGCCCCGGCCGCGCCGAGCGCGTACTCGATGGTGTTGACGCCCGAGCCGGTGTCCGAGGCGGTGACGGTGACCGTCGCCGTCGACAGATAGCCGCCCCCGCTGTCCCGCTCGCCGCTCACCGTCGCCGAGGTCTCCGGCGGCGTGGTGTCATCGGTCGGCGGGGCCACCACCGTGAAGGACACCGACTTCTCGGGCGCGGTGTTGCCCGCCCGGTCGGTGGCCCGGTAGCGGACCGTATGGCCGCCGACCCGGTCGATCACCACCGGGGCGGTGTACGGCTGCCACGGCCCGTCCGCGCCGAGCGCGTACTCGGTCGTCGCCACGCCGGAACCGCTGTCGGACGCCGTCACGGTGACCGTCGCGGATCCGATGTACGCGCCGTCCGCGTCGCGCTGGCCCGTCACCTCGGCGCCGGTCCCGGGGGCGGTGGTGTCGTCGCCGCCGTCCGGTTCGGTCACCGTGAGCACCCCGCTCATCTGCCCGTGGCCGGGGATGGCGCAGTGATAGCGGTAGGTGCCGGGGGTCAGATCGACCTCGACGGTGTACTTCCCGCCGTTGTCGTCACCGGGGTTGGCGAGGATGTTCAGCTGGACATCGCTGTTGTGCGCGGGGTCGGACACCTCGAAGGTCAGGGTGTGCGGCATCCCGAGGGTGTTGCCGGTGGCCGCGCTGTTCTCGAAGACGATCGTGGCCGGACCGGCCACCGCCGTGGCCGGGAAGGCGAGATAGCGGTCGATGGCGTTGCCCGCCGTCCAGGTCAGCACCTGCGCGGCGGCCCGGCTGTCCACGGTACGGACGGAACGGGCGTCGTCGGCATGTGCGCCGCCCGCCTGCCCGTACGCCGCCGTCGAGGTCGGCCCCAGCAGCAGCACCAGCGCGCCCAGCAGGGCCGTCCACAGCCGCGGGGCCGGACGCGTTCTCCTTGGCCGGATCATCAACTCGCCCTCCTTACCAGGTCCTTGGCGGCCGGGGTCGGTGCGCCGCCCTGGTAGGTCACACGCCACAGCGCGGACTGCGCGTCGGAGTTGAAGAAGCCGCGCCCGTAGTCGAGGACGTAGAGCGAGCCGTCCGGGGCGAACTTCCAGTCCATCAGATTGCGGATACCGCCCGCGCCGATCGGGATGATCTTCTTCAGCGACTCGGCGTGGGTCGGCAGACCGCCGCTCGCCATGGTCCTGGGGTCGGTCAGCACCGCGTGGCGCGGGTTGTCGGCGTCGTAGAAGTCACCCACGAACCACTTGCCGTCCCAGTACCGCGGCCAGCGTTCCGTGCCGCCGCCGCGCGGGTCGTACCGGTAGACGGGACCGTCCATGGCGGCCTGGCCGCCGCCCTTGAGCCACGGCAGCAGATAGGTCGCCTCGCTCGCCCGGTAGCTGGGCACCCCGTTCGCGTCGCGCGGGTAGTCCGGGGCGCCGCCCTGCGGGGAGTACCAGATGTTGCTGCCGGTGACGGGCGGCAGATTCACCAGACCGTCGTTGTGAGGTGACTCGTTCTTCGGCGCGGCGCAGTCGTACCAGCCCAGCGGCTTGGCCGGATCGGGCAGATTGCGGTCCCGGTAGGGCTGGTTGTTGCCCATGCAGTACGGCCAGCCGTAGTTGCCGGGCTTTGTGATCACGGAGAACGACTCGTACTTCGCCGGGCCCCAGGTCGTGGACGGCGCGCTCGCGTCGGGGCCGACCCAGGCCGCGTGGAGGACGTCGGTCTTCCGGTCGATGGAGATCCGCGACGGGTTGCGCACCCCCATCACATAGATCTCGCCACGGGTCTTCCCGCCGCCCTCGGCCTGCTCCCGGCCGGTGAACAGATTTCCCTCGGGCAGGGTGGCCGTACCGTCGGGCTCCGGGTGGATCCGCAGGATCTTCCCGTTGAGGTTGTTGGTGTTCCCGGCGGTACGGCGCGCGTCCGCGAAGGACACGCCCTTGTACGTGGGGACCGGGTTGTTGCCCGAGTAACCGTCGCTGAAACCGGACGAGTTGGTGTCGCCGGTCGCGATATAGAGGTTGCCCTTCGAGTCGAAGGCCATCCCGCCGCCGGCGTGGCAACAACTGTGCACCTGTACCGGCCACTTCAGCAGGACCTTCTCGGAGGCGAGGTCCAGCTTGCCGGTCGCCGGGGTGAGGGTGAAGCGGGAGACGCGCCGCTCGGCGATCCGTCGGTCGCGGTCGAGTCCCGCGTGCGGTGTGTAGTGCAGGTACAGCCAGCCGTTGGTCTCGAAGGCGGGGTCCAGCTCGATCCCGAGGAGCCCCTCCTCGACCTTGACCAGCTCGCCGCCGCCGCCCTTGTTGCCGAACACCGTCAGCGCGCCCGCGAGGGTCACCTGCCGGGTCGCCGGGTCGTAGACATGGATCTGCCCGAGCCCCTTGCCGATCTCCGGGTCGTTCCAGTCGGTCACCACGGGGGCACCGCCGGCGCCCCCGCCCCGGCCGATGTACAGCACCCGTCCGCCGGGCGCGGTCGCCAGGCCGTGCGGCTCGCCGATCTGGTCCTGCCGACCCGGCTGGTTGGGCTGGGTGACGCGCTCCGCACGGTAGTTGGCGTCGATCGTCGCCTTGCAGTCGGCGGCGGAGATCCGGCTGGTCCACTGGAGGGCGCCGCGCAGATGGTCGCGGAAGTCGGTCTCGGAGTACGCGTCCGCCGTACCGCCCATCGCGGTGTAGAAGGACCGGCCGCCGTCGTAGTCACGGCACCAGGAGACCGGGTGGTCCGCGCCATGGGCACCGGTGCCGGGGCGGTAGGTGTTCTCCCTGACCCGGGCCACGGTGTGCACCGTACCGCTGGGGTTGTTGGCCCAGTTGAACCACCGGTCGGGCCGCTTCCACTCCAGCGGGAGGTTCTTCGTGGCCGGATGGATACGGTCGCCGACCTCCACGGTCGCGCGCTGCACACCGGACGCCGCGCCGGTGGGCCGGGCCCCGATCAGCCCGGTGAACCAGGTGGAGTACGGCTCCGTACGGGCCGCCTCATGGATGCCGAGGAAGCCGCCACCGGCCTTCACATAGGCTTCCAGCCCCGCTTCCTGCTCGGGGTCGAGGACATCGCCGCCGCCCGTGAGGAAGACGACCGTGTGGTACGAGCCGAGCCGGTCGGTGTCGGTGAAGACGGCGCCGTCGTCGGTGGCCTCGGTCTTGAACCGCCCGGCGGCGGGCCCGGTCAGGCCGATGGACTCGATGGCCTCGATCCCGGCGTTGACGACCGGGGACTCCTCGGTGGCGGACGCGTGGAAGACCAGGACCTTGACGTTCTCGCCGCCCGGTGGGGAAGGGAGCGACAGTGTGGTGGGCGCCCGTTCCGGGGCCGGCCGGGCCTCGGCGGCGCCGCCGAGCAGGGACGCGGTCAGAGCGCCGGCCAGCAGGACCGCGGCCGTCGGTCGTCGAGTGCTGAATCGTTCGGTGCCGAATCGTCCGGGGCTGGATTTTCTGGACCTGTGGTGTGGTGCGCGCTGCACGTGTTCACTCACCCCTCGTGGGTCACAGCGAAGCGGGTAACACTCGGTCAAAGCGACAGCGCCTGAAGCTAGACCTCTTCTGCCGGTTCGCCAAGGGCTACGACCGCAATTCCACCAACTTTGTCCTGAGTGTGGATAAACGAAGGGTCCTCGTCTACCGTGTGGCGTCTGCGGGGACTTCTGTGCCCCATCAACCTCCTTACGGCAGCGGGGAGTTCATCGTGCCCATGAACAGAAGGAGCTTCAGCCGACGACTACTGGCGGGCGGTGCCGCCGCCGCGACCGGGGCGGCCTCGTTGTCCGCCGTCACCGCCTCCGCCCCGGTGGCCGTCGCCGCCAACACCCCGCCCAGAACCGCACCGGCGGGCGGCCGGGTACGCCGGATCAGCCTCTACGCCGAGACACTGCCGAACGGGCGGATGGGGTACGGATTCGAGCGCGGCGCGGCGACCGTACCCGGCCCGATGATCGAGCTGAACGAGGGCGACACCCTCCACATCGACTTCGAGAACACGACGGACGTGCCGGTCAGCCTCCATGTCCACGGGGTCGACTACGACATCGCCAACGACGGCACCCGGATGAGCGGCAGCCATGTCGAGCCGGGCGCCACCCGCACGTACACCTGGCGCACCCATGTCCCGGGACCGCGCGCGGACGGCACCTGGCAGGCGGGCAGCGCCGGGTACTGGCATTACCACGACCATGTCGTCGGTACGGATCACGGCACGGGCGGCATCCGCAAGGGCCTCTACGGGCCCGTGGTGGTCCGCAGGAAGGGCGACATCCTGCCGGACAAGCAGTTCACCATCGTCTTCAACGACATGACGATCAACAACAGACCCGCCGCCGATCCCCCCGACTTCGAGGCGACCGTGGGCGACCGCGTCGAGATCGTCATGATCACGCACGGCGAGTTCTACCACACGTTCCACATCCACGGTCACCGCTGGGCGGACAACAGAACGGGCCTGCTCACCGGCGCCGACGACCCCAGCCGGGTGATCGACAACAAGATCACCGGCCCCGCCGACTCCTTCGGCTTCCAGATCATCGCGGGCGAGCGCGTCGGCGCGGGCGCCTGGATGTACCACTGCCATGTCCAGAGCCACTCCGACATGGGCATGGCCGGTCTGCTGCTGGTCGCCCGGCCGGACGGCACGGTCCCGGGCTACGAGCCGCACCACCCGGACCACCGGGGCACGCGGTGATCCGGTCGGCGGAGGAGACCCGGAAGGAAGGCGGTCGGGCGCGGTGGGGGGAGCCGGCCGGGACGGCGGTCTTCACCGACCCGGCGGGTGCCGCGTTCTCGGGCTGGCGGCCCGGGGAGAAGACGGCCTCGACGTCGTCAACGAGCCGGGCGGCTTCTGCCGGGGCGAGCTGTACACACCGGACGAGGGCCTGTCCTACCACTTCCACGGCTCGGTCTTCGGCGGGGAGGCGCTCACACGCCGATGGCGGACGGCAGCGGTACGTACCGGATGGTCAACCCGGCCGGACAGGGGCCGGAGGAGATGTTCGCCGGATTCGTCCCGCTCTCCAGCGACTGGGCCGAGGCCGGTGACATGCCGCACCGGCCGCTCTGCTTCACCGTCACGGAATGCGACGCTACAGTGAACCCGGGTGCGTGAGCTGGGCGGCGAGGTCCGGACGGAGCCGACGGGCATCGAGGGGATCGGCCGGTTCGCCCAAGGTCCGCGACCTGTACGGAGCGGGGTTCGCGCTGATGCGGGCAGTGGCCGGGGCGGGCTGACCGCCGGGCGGGGCAGGGCCGTTGACGGATCGTCAAGCGACTGTTTATCGGGGTGGGGCACGCTGTCCGGCATGCCGATCAACATCACCACCAGCACCATGGCGTCCGACCGCACACGGCCCGCCCGGACAGCCGCCGGCCGCGCGGGGAACGACGGCCAGGAGAGCGAACTCTCCTGGCAGGAAAGCGCGTTGTGCGCCCAGACCGGACCCGAGTTCTTCTTCCCGGCCCCCGGCTCCTCCACCCGGGAGGCCAAGCGGCTCTGCGGCGCCTGCGAGGGCCGAGTCGCCTGCCTCCAGTACGCGCTCGCCCACGACGAGCGGTTCGGCGTCTGGGGCGGACTCTCCGAGCGGGAACGCCAGAAGCTGCGGCGCTCGGCCAACTGAGCTTACGGACAGGGGACTTACCCGCGCGGGATCCGGAAGGTCTCCCCGTACATCCGCCAGGTCAGCGGCGGATCGAGGTCCATGTTGCCGTCGCGCAGGAACATCCGCTGCGCGGTGTCGATCCGTGACGTATCGCGCTGCGCGGGGATGGTCTTCGCCTTGAGCACTGCCCGGCCCCCGTCCAGCAGGGCGTCGAGATACACCTTCTCGTCGCCGCCCGCCGCCCTGGTCCGCGCCTTTTTCATCGCGGCCTGCCGGATGCCGTAGAAACCCCGCGCGTCGAGCCCCGGTCCGTGCAGCACCATCGCGTCGTAGTAGATGAACTGGCCGAGTGTGCCGAGGCCGTCCAGCTTGGCCAGCCGGACGGCCGGATCGAAGTAGAGCCGGTCCCGGGTGCGGTCCTGCGCCTCGCGGAAGTCCGCGGACTTGGCCGCCCGCGCCCAGGCCGCCGGGAAACCGGGGTCCAGGCCCTCGTGCGAGTCGGTGCCGTCGACCTCGCGCAGCGCCGGGAGGTAGGGCGCGAGCGGATTGTCCGGATGGCTCTTGGTGTACGCCTCGACGAGCTGGAGCATGTCGTTCGTACCGGAGCAGAAGCCGATGATCCCGGCCGTGTAGCCGTTTCCGTCGCCGACGTCCTCGATCGTCCCGTACTGGCCGCGCCAGTCGAGTGTGGAGTTCTCCGCGCTGGCGAGGATCCTGGCGGCGATCTCCTTCTTCCGGGGGTCGGCCAGCCCCGGTCCCATCGCCTCGATCCGCTTCTCCGTCTCCTTCCGCTCGTCCGGCGGAAGGGCGGCGAACGGCGGGGGAGTGGCGCTCCCCGCCGGGAGCTCGGGCGGATGGTCGGCGAGCACCCCCGAGCCGCCACTGCCGAAGAGGACAGCGGCGGCGACGACCACGGGAGAGCCGATGAGGAAGAGGCGGGTGGCAGGTTTCACCCGCCACAGCGTACGACGCGAGGCGTACGCCCACCCGGTCCTCTTCCCCGGAGGGGGCTCAGCCGGCGGCGCGGGCCGCCATCCGGGCCTTGCGGGCGGCGAGCTTCTCGTCGAACTTGCTGGCCTCGGCGTTCAACCCGCCCATGTACAGGCCCAGTTCCTCCTGCGCCTTGAGCCCATCGGGGCCGAGGCCGCTGATCTCCATGACCTTGAGGTAGCGCAGCACCGGCTGGAGCACGTCGTCGTGGTGGATCCGCATGTTGTAGACCTCGCCGATGGCCATCTGCGCGGCGGCCCGCTCGAAGCCGGGCATGCCGTGGCCGGGCATCCGGAAGTCCACGACGACATCGCGGACCGACTGCATGGTCAGGTCGGGGGCGATCTCGAAGGCGGCGCCGAGCAGGTTCCGGTAGAAGACCATGTGCAGGTTCTCGTCGGTGGAGATCCGCGCGAGCATCCGGTCGCAGACCGGGTCGCCCGACTGGTGTCCGGTGTTGCGGTGGGAGACCCGGGTCGCCAGCTCCTGGAAGGCGACGTACGCGACGGAGTGCAGCATGGAGTGCCGGTTGTCGGACTCGTAGCCCTCCGCCATGTGCGCCATCCGGAACTGCTCCAGCTTGTCCGGGTCGACGGCGCGCGAGGCGAGCAGGTAGTCGCGCATCACGATGCCGTGCCTGCCCTCCTCGGCGGTCCAGCGGTGCACCCAGGTGCCCCAGGCGCCGTTGCGGCCGAAGAGGGAGGCGATCTCGTGGTGGTAGCTGGGGAGGTTGTCCTCGGTCAGCAGGTTGACCACCAGCGCGATCTTGCCGATCTCGGTGACCTTGGACTGCTCGGGGTCCCATGCCTCGCCGTCCTCGAAGAAGCCGGGGAAGTTGCGGCCGTCCGACCAGGGCACGTACTCGTGCGGCATCCAGTCCTTGGCGACCTTGAGATGGCGGTTGAGTTCCTTTTCCACCACCTCTTCCAGGGCGAACAGCAGACGCGCGTCCGTCCACGCGTCCGAACTGCCGAGGTGGGGAGAGGTGATCGACACGGGTGCTCCTGGGGACGGGAGGTAAACCTACGGGTTCGTAGGTTACGACACCGTAGGTTAAGGGTGCGATAAGCCGAAGGCCAAGCCGGGTTCCGCGAAAGCCTCTTACGCTCTGTTATGTGTGCAGCTCACGCACGCGTACGGAGAGACAGGTCACGCACCCTTCGAGCTTCTCGAACTCGCCGATGTCGACCGGAACCGGCTCGTAGCCGAGCCCGGCGAGCAGCTCCGCCGTCCTCGGGGCGCTTGCCGCGATCAGCAGTTTCCCGCCGCCGAGCAGCACCACATGGCCGCCGGACTCCTCGGGGACGGGCAGGAAGCGAGGGAAGAGCGACGGGGTGTCCACCAGCGGCTCGTACCCGATGACCGTGCCGTCCGGCAGGGCCGTCACCGCGGACTTCAGATGCAGCACCGTGCGCACCGGTACGGCGACGACCCGCGCCCCCAGCGGCTCGAAGGCGGCCCGCAACTGGCGCACCCCCGCCGCGTTGGTCCGGCCGCCCTGGCCGACATAGAGGGTGTCGCCGGTCTTGAGGACATCGCCGCCGTCGAGGGTGCCCGGCTCGCGTACCCGGTTCACCGAGCAGCCGAGCCGGACCAGCTCCTCCTCCACGGCGGCCGTCTCCGGCCGGCGCGAGAGGGCGCCGGGCCGGGATATCAGGGCCACGTTCCGGAACATCACGACGGTGTCCTCGATGAACACCCCGTCCGGGCAGTCGTCGGCGGGTGCCGTCTCGACGGTCTCCCAGCCGTGCGCGCGCAGCGTCGACACGTACCGCTCCCACTGCCGGAGCGCGAGCGCGGGATCCACCGGGGTACGCGCGATATGGGTGACCAGCCCCTCGGCGAGACGCGGGCTCGGACGGCGGACCAGGGCCTTCTGGCTGGGCATGGCGGGACTCTCCGGATCGGCTCAGGGGGCCGGGCGGGTCCGGCCGCGCCCATCATGACGTACCTCCTCCTCGGTGGTGTCGCGCAGTTCCCCGTCGAGCAGCAGCCAGCGGGTGATGCCGAGCGACGCCAGGAACGGCAGGTCGTGGCCGACCACGATCAGCGCGCCCTCGTACGACTCCAGCGCGGCCGCGAGCCGGCGCACGCTCGCCAGGTCCAGGCTGTTCGTCGGCTCGTCCAGCATCAGCAGCCGCGGCGCCGGCTCGGCGAGCAGCAGCGCGGCCAGCGAGGCCCGCAGCCGCTCCCCGCCCGACAGTGTCCCGGCGGGCTGGTCGGCCCGCGCGCCCCGGAAGAGGAAACGCGCCAGCCGCGCCCTGATCACGTTGTCGGTGGCGGCGGGCGCGAAGCGCGCCACATTGCGCGCCACGCTCAGCTCGTCGTCCAGCACATCGAGCCGCTGCGGCAGGAAACGCGTGGGTACGTGGGTCACCGCCTCGCCCGAGACCGGCGCCAGCTCCCCGGCGAGCGTGCGCAGCAGGGTGGTCTTGCCCCCGCCGTTGGGCCCCACGAGCGCGATCCGCTCGGGGCCGTGGATCGCGTACTCGCCCCGGACCTCGGCGCCGTACCGCAGCCGCACCTCGCGCAGGGTGAGCACGGAGCGGCCCGGGTGGACCCTGGTGTGCGGCAGGTCGATCCGCACCTCGTCGTCATCCCGTACGGCCTCCACCGCCTCGTCCAGCCGCTCCTTCGCCTCGGCGAGCTTCTCGGTGTGCAGGATGCGGTGTTTGCCCGCGGACTCCTGGGCGGCCCGCTTGCGGGCGTTCATGACGATCTTGGGCTCGCGCTTGCTGTCCCACATCTTCTGCCCGTACCGCTTGCGCCGGGCCAACACGACCTGGGCATCGGACAGTTCGCGCTTCTGCCGCTGCACGTCGGCCTCCGCGGCCCGCACCAGCCGCTCGGCCGCCTCCTGCTCCTGGGCGAGCGCCTCCTCGTACGCCGAGTAGGTGCCGCCGTACCACCGCACCTCGCCCTCCCGCAGCTCCGCGATCCGGTCGACCCGCTCCAGCAGCTCGCGGTCGTGGCTGGCCACGACCAGCACCCCGGACCAGGAGTCGACCGCCGCGCAGAGCCGCCGCCGCGCGCGCAGATCGAGGTTGTTCGTGGGTTCGTCCAGCAGGAGTACGTCGGGCCGGGCCAGCAGCAGCGCCGCCAGCCGCAGCAGTACGCACTCGCCGCCCGACATCTCCCCGACGCTCCGGTCGAGGTCGAGCCGGCCGAGCCCGAGCTGATCGAGGGCGGCGCGGGCCCGTTCCTCGACGTCCCAGTCGTCGCCGACGGCGGTGAAGTGCCGCTCGTCCGGATCGCCCGCCTCGATGGCGTGCAGGGCGGCCCTGGTCCGGTCGATGCCGAGGGCCTCGTCCACCCGTGGCGCGGTGTCCAGTACCACGCTCTGGGGGAGATATCCGATCTCGCCGATGGTTCCGATCTTCCCGCCGGATGGGGCGAGTTCACCGGCGATCAGCTTCAACAGGGTTGATTTGCCGGATCCGTTGAGACCGATCAGGCCTGTTCGGCCCGGCCCGAAGGCAAGTTGGAAGTCGTCGAACACGGCTGTCCCGTCGGGCCAGGCGAAGGACAGCGCGGTACAGGTGATGTGGGCGGGGGAGGCGGACATACGGATCTCCGGTCGCTGCGAGGAACACGGGGGCAGGGCAACGGATGGAGACACCGCGGTACGGAAGGGATCCCGAAGGGGAGGGTCCCGGTCGGCGGGAGGACGGCGCTGAACGGCCGAGGTCACACACGGACGGACAGCCGGGAGGAAACCAGGGCTGTACGACGCGGTGTCTCAGGACCTCAGAAGCGCAACGTCCTTCTCCGATCAACGACAACAGGACGGAGTCCATCGTACGGAGGCGGCGCGGCGGGCGCCATGTGTTTTCACGAGGGCGCCACGTGTGTCGACAGTGGGCGTCACGTGTTTTACGGCGGGCGCGCGGGCCCGGCGGTTCAGCAGGCGTCGCGCAGCAGCTCCGCCAGATCGTGGTCCAGGTCCAGATAGAGATGCTCCCGGCCGTCCGGGACGAGCCCCTGGGCGCGCTCCAGGAACTGCCGCAGCTCCGAGGTGCGCAGATGCACCATCGCGGTGCCCTCGGGGGCGTGGAACTCCAGGACCGTACGCCCGTAACCGAAGGGGCGGACCCGCACATCGCCGACCCCGACCGGCTCCGTCATCCCGGTGGCCAGCAGCTCGCGGGAGAACTCCCAGGTCACCTCGGTGCCCTCCAGCGTCGCCGGGGGCGGGAAGGCCATCCGTACGGCGAACGGATCCGCCCGGTCGTAGAAGAGCGTCGCGGGAACGGTCTCCATCCGGGGTGTGGACGAGACCAGTCGGGCCTGGACGGCCTGTTCGATGACGGGTGACATGTCCTGCTCCCCTTCTGTCGCGCGTGGTCGAGGCGTCGCCCGGACCGGGGACGGACCGGTCCGCTGTCCGCTCTCCTACAGGGAAAGACGGTGGACGGACCCAATACGTGCGCCAAACCGGGAGTGAGCTGCGTCACCGTACGGCGGAATCCCGCACTCCGGGACCCTCGGAGCCGACGGGTTCCTACGCCGGGCCGGGCAGCATCTGGCGGTACGGTGCCAGCTCGGGCGCGGTCGTCGTCGCGACGAACTCGGTGATCCGGTACGCGCAGACCCCGCCGGTCACGAACGGATCGGCCGCCACCAGCCGCTCGACCGCCTCCCGGTCCTCCCCGACCGCCAGGATCACCCCGCCGTCGCGCGGGTTCTTGCGGCCGGAGGCGAGGAAGACGCCGGAGTCGTAGCCCGCACGCATCCAGGTGAGATGCGCGTCCAGCAGGGCGTCGACGCGCTCAAGGGGCTCGGTGTAGGTCAATTCCAGTACGAACATGATCGCCAGCGTAGCCCTGGAGCCCTAACATCGCGGTCACTATGAAAGACATCGCGGTCATCATGAAAGAGATCGAAACGCCCGTGGACGAGGCGGCGGCCCGCGCCGTCCAGGACGAGCTGCGCGGCCGGGTCGTACGCGACGAACCCGGACCGCTCCCCGGTACGGGACGGGTCACCGGGGTGGACGTGGCGTACGACGACGAGCGGGATGTCGTGGCCGCCGCCGCCGTCGTGCTCGACGCGGCCACCCTCGCGGTGGTCGAGGAGGCCACCGCCGTCGGCCGGGTCACCTTCCCGTACATCCCCGGGCTGCTGGCCTTCCGGGAGATCCCGACGGTCCTGGCCGCCCTCGCGTCCCTCACCTCGGACCCGGGGCTGGTCGTCTGCGACGGCTACGGGCTGGCGCATCCGCGCCGCTTCGGGCTCGCCGCGCATCTGGGGGTGCTGACCGGGCTACCGGTGATCGGCGTCGCGAAGAACCCGTTCACCTTCTCGTACGAGCAACCGGGCCCGCTGCGGGGTGACTTCTCGCCGCTGCTCGCCGACGATGGCGAGGAGGTCGGCCGCGCGCTGCGCACCCGGCCCGGGGTCAAGCCGGTGTTCGTCTCGGTCGGCCACCGCGTCGATCTGGAGACGGCCTGCGGCCACACACTGCGGCTGGCCCCCGACTACCGGCTCCCCGAGTCCACCCGGCGGGCGGATTCGCTCTGCCGCCGGGCGCTGCGCGAGGCGACCCGGTGACCGGGAGTGTTCAGGAGCGGGTGGCGTAGTTCCCGAAACCGGCCCAGTCGACGACGACACAGGGTGCGTCGCCGATCACCCAGGCGTCATGTCCGGGCGCGACGCCGATGAAGTCGCCGGGCCCCGCCTCGCTGGACTCGCCGTCGTCCATGACGATCTTCATCCGGCCGCTGATCACATAGCCGGCGTGGGCGGCCTGGCAACTGTCGGTCCCGGCAAGGGGTTTGACATGCTGGGACCAGCGCCAGCCCGGTTCGAAGACCGCCCGGCCCACCGGGCCGTCGTCGGTTTCGATGATGTCGACCCGGCCTTTGCCGGCCTCGAACGGGCGGGTCTCATCCGGGGAGTCGAAGTTCTCGCACACGAGTTTGTGCATGAGCCGAGTCATGATCAACCGCCTCCGGGCGGGAGCGTACGCGTACCCCGAGTTCTTCCTTCAGCGTACGCCGTGATGAACGGGTGTACGGATATCCGGGCCGGTGCCCGACCGGCAAGCTGTGCTCATGACAAGCAATCGCGCCCTGTCCGGCACCGGCCCCCTCCCGCTCCGCTCCCGGCTCCGCCGGATGTCCGTCGTCCTGCTGTCGGCCACCGTCGTCGGGGTGATCCGGCTCGGCTCGATGGTCATCACCATCGCCGACCGGCCGACCGGTCCGTAGCCCCCACGGACCCTTCCCCGCGTTCCGCGCGGACGCGTTCTACACGGACGCCGGGACCTCGCGGGTATCGGCGATCCGGAAGGATGTCCCCGCCGCCCGCAACCGCACCAGCAGGGCGTCACCCATCGCGACCGCGGTGGTGACCTGGCCCGCGACCTCCGGCAACCCCGGGTCGAAGGCGAGACAGAGCGCCGACTCGGCCAGCATCCGTGCCGACTCGTCGTAGCCGGGATCGCCGCCCGAGACCTCCGTGAACACCCGGCGCCCGCCGCCCGTGCCGACCAGGCGCACCGAGAACCAGCTCGCCCGCCGGCGCTCGGCGCTGGGCCCCGAGCCCGACTCGTACCGTCCGAACAGCCAGCGCCTGGCCGCCGGGAGCTGCGCCAGCGCCAGCCCGGCTCCCGCGGCGGCGGGGGCGGCCAGGGCGACCGGCAGGGTCCTGACGGAGGCGAAGTGCCGGTAGCGGAAGTCGGGGCCGTAGCGCGGCAGCGCCGCCGCCGAGCGCGCCACGATCCGCGGGTCCGGCGCGGGCAGGGGCAGCGCCCAGGTGCCGGTCTCCCGGCTGAAGTGCGGCGCGCCGAAGGGCGCCCGTGTCCGGCGGCCGATCGCCCTCGGCTCGTACAGCCGGCGCTCGCGCGCGGCCCGGGTCAGCTGCCGTCCCCGGCTCGCGGCGGTCAGGGCGGAGGCGACCGTCCCGGCGGAGGCGAGGGCGCTGGTGCGGACGAAGCCGTCCACCCGCAGCGGTACGTCCTCGGGGAGCTGCCGGACGGTGAGATGGACGCCGAGATCGGCGGGGACGGAGTCGAAGCCGCAGGCGTGCACCAGCCGGGCGCCCGTCTCCCGGGCGCGGACATCGTGCCGGAGATACATCCGGTCCATGAACTCGGCCTCACCACACAGATCGGCGTAGTCCGTCCCCGCCTCCGCGCAGGCCGCGACCAGCCCTTCGCCGTACCAGAGGTACGGTCCGACGGTGGACGCGATCACCCGCGCCGAGCGCGCGAGCGCCCGCAGCGAGTCGGGGTCCCCCGCGTCCGCGTGGAGCACGGGCAGCACGGCGCAGCGCGGGTCGATCGCGGTGAGCCGCTCCCGCAGCAGCTCCAGCCGCTCGTGATCGCGGCCCGCGACGGCCCAGCGGCAGTCCTCCGGGGCATGGGCCGCCAGATACTCCGCGACGAGCGCTCCGGCGAAGCCTGTCGCCCCGAAGAGCACGATGTCGTACGGGCGTTCAGTATCGCTGTTCCTGGTCATGGACCCCTCCGCCGTTGTCACCCGGTCTCGCGCGCCGAGGCTAACGCGCGCGAGCCCCGGGGCGCCGCGCACCCCGCCGTACGGCGTAGGCTCGACAGGACTGAGCGCTTGCTCGGCGCGGCGGTGGGAAGGGTTGTGCCGGGCGGAACGCGTTCTCCGCATCACCGCTGTCACCTCAGTGGTGCCGACATCGTGCCGGGGGTCAGATGACAGTGACAGGGAACGGTCCGCTGAGCGGTGTGCGTGTGGTCGAGCTGGCCGGTATCGGCCCCGGCCCGTTCGCCGCGATGACCCTCGCCGACCTGGGCGCCGATGTCGTACGGGTCGACCGGCCGGGCGGCGCCGGGCTCGGGATCGACCCGGCGTACGACCTCACCAACCGCAACAAGCGCTCCGTGCTGATCGACCTCAAGACCGAGGAGGGCGTCGCCCGCGTCCTCGATCTCGTCGAGCGCGCCGACATCCTCGTCGAGGGATACCGCCCCGGCGTCACCGAGCGCCTCGGGCTCGGCCCGAAGGAGTGCCTGGAGCGCAACCCCCGGCTGGTGTACGGGCGGATGACCGGCTGGGGCCAGGACGGGCCGCTCGCCGAGCGGGCCGGGCACGACATCGGCTACATCGCCGTCACCGGCGCGCTCTCCATGATCGGCGCCGCGGAGGAGGCGCCCGCGCTCCCGGCCAACCTCCTCGGCGACTACGCGGGCGGCGCCCTCTATCTGGTCATCGGGGTCCTCGCGGCGCTCCAGCACGCCCGTACCCCGGACGGCGCCGGGCAGGTCGTGGACGCGGCGATCGTCGACGGCACCGCCCATCTCACCACCATGATCCACGCCATGATGGCGGCCGGCGGCTGGCAGGACCGGCGCGGGAGCAATCTGCTCGACGGCGGCAGCCCCTTCTACGGCTCGTACGAGACCTCCGACGGCCAGTACATGGCGGTCGGCGCGCTGGAACAGCGGTTCTACAACGAGTTCGTGGAGCTGCTGGGGATCGCCGGGGAGCTGCCCGCCCGCAAGGACTTCGCGCGCTGGGACGAGCTGCGGGACGCCGTCGCGGCCCGGTTCAAGGAGCGGACCCGCGCCGAGTGGACGGCGGTCTTCGAGGGCTCCGACGCCTGTGTGGCGCCCGTGCTGTCGCTGCGCGAGGCGCCAGCGCACCCGCATCTCGCCGCCCGGTCCACCTTCACCGACCACGCGGGCCTGACCCAGCCCGCCCCCGCGCCCCGCTTCTCCGCCACCCCCGCTTCCGTACGCAGGCCGCCCGCGCGGCCGGGCGCGGACGCCGCGGAAGTCGCCCGCGACTGGGGGCTGCCCGTACGGGACGGGGCCTCCGAGCCCACCGGCTGACCCGCTTTTCCGTACCGCATCCCGAAAGGCATCCTCGTGACCACCGAAGCGTTCGTGTACGACGCGATCCGCACCCCGCGCGGCCGTGGCAAGGCCACCGGGGCCCTGCACGGCACCAAGCCGATCGACCTGGTCGTCGGCCTGATCCACGAGACGCTCGCCCGGTTCCCCGGGCTGGACCCGGCGGCCATCGACGACATCGTGCTCGGGGTCGTCAGCCCGATCGGCGACCAGGGCGCGGACATCGCCCGGATCGCGGCCATCGCCGCAGGACTGCCCGACTCGGTGGCCGGCGTACAGGAGAACCGCTTCTGTGCCTCCGGGCTCGAAGCCGTCAACCTGGCCGCGGCCAAGGTCCGTTCTGGCTGGGAGGAGCTGGTCCTGGCGGGCGGCGTGGAGTCGATGTCCCGGGTGCCGATGGGCTCGGACGGCGGGGCCTGGGCCATGGACCCGATGACCGCCTTCGCCACCGGCTTCGCGCCCCAGGGCATCGGCGCGGACCTGATCGCGACCCTCGGCGGCTACAGTCGGCGCGATGTCGACGAGTTCGCCGCGCTCTCCCAGGAACGGGCCGCCGCCGCGTGGAAGGACGGCCGCTTCGGCCGCTCCGTCGTTCCCGTACGCGACCGCAACGGTCTGACCGTCCTCGACCACGACGAGCACCCGCGCCCCGGCACCACCGCCGACTCGCTCGCCGCGCTGAAGCCGTCCTTCGCCACCCTCGGGGAACTGGGCGGCTTCGATGCCGTAGCGCTCCGGAAGTACCACTGGGTCGAGGCCATCGACCATGTCCACCACGCGGGCAACTCCTCGGGCATCGTGGACGGCGCCGCCCTCGTGGCCATCGGCTCCCGGGAGATCGGCGAGCGCTACGGACTGACCCCGCGCGCCCGGATCGTCTCCGCCGCCGTCTCCGGCTCCGAGCCGACGATCATGCTGACCGGCCCGGCCCCCGCCAGCCGCAAGGCGCTCGCCAAGGCCGGACTGACCATCGACGACATCGACCTGGTCGAGATGAACGAGGCGTTCGCGGCGGTCGTGCTGCGCTTCGCCGACGACATGGACCTCTCCCTGGACAAGGTCAATGTCAACGGCGGCGCCATCGCGCTCGGCCACCCCCTCGGCGCCACCGGCGCGATGCTGCTGGGCACGGTCATCGACGAGCTGGAACGACAGGACAAGCGGTACGGCCTGGTCACCCTCTGCGTCGGCGGCGGCATGGGCGTCGCCACCGTCGTCGAACGCGTCTGACCCCCGCCACGGACCTCCCCGATACGGAGCAGCAGCATGAGTGAGTCCACCACCCCGGCTTCCGCCACTCCGGACTCCCCGGAGTCCCCGGCCATCCGCTGGGAACAGGACGGGACCGGTGTCGTCACCCTGATCCTGGACGACCCGAACCAGTCCGCCAATACGATGAACCGGGCCTTCAGGGACTCCATCGAGGCGGTCGCGGCGCGCGCCGAGGCCGAGAAGGACGGTATCCGGGGCATCATCGTCACCTCCGCCAAGAAGACCTTCTTCGCGGGCGGCGACCTCAAGGACATGATCGGCTTCACCCCGGCCGACGCCCAGCGGATCTTCGACGGTGGCATGGCCGTCAAACACGCCCTGCGCCGGATCGAGACCCTCGGTAGACCCGTCGTCGCCGCGATCAACGGAGCGGCCCTCGGCGGCGGTTACGAGATCGCCCTCGCCTGCCACCACCGCGTCGCCCTCGACGCGCCGGGATCCCGGATCGGGCTGCCCGAGGTCACGCTCGGACTGCTGCCCGCGAGCGGCGGGGTCACCCGTACCGTACGGCTGCTGGGCATCGCCGACGCGCTGCTCAAGGTGCTCCTCCAGGGCACCCGGTACACCCCGGCGCGCGCCCTGGAGAACGGCCTGGTCCATGAGGTCGCCGCCACCCCCGACGCGATGCTCGCCAGCGCCCGCGCCTTCATCGACGCCCACCCCGAGTCGCGGCAGCCGTGGGACACCGAGGGCTACCGGATCCCCGGCGGCACCCCCGCGAGTCCCCGCCTCGCCGCCCGACTGCCCGCCTTCCCCGCCACCTTGGTGAAGCAGACGGCGGGCGCGCCCTTCCCCGCGCCGCGCGCCATCCTCGCGGCGGCTGTCGAGGGCTCCCAGGTCGACTTCGCCACCGCGCAGACCATCGAGTCCCGCTACTTCACCGGACTGGTCACCGGACAGACCGCCAAGAACATGACGCAGGCGTTCTTCTTCGACCTCCAGGCCGTCAACTCCGGCGCCTCCCGGCCCCGGGACATCCCCCGGCGCGAGGCCCGCAGGGTCGCCGTCCTCGGCGCCGGGATGATGGGCGCGGGCATCGCGTACTCCTGCGCCCGCGCCGGACTCGACGTCGTCCTCAAGGACGTGTCCAGGGAAGCGGCGGAGAAGGGCAAGGCGTACTCCGCCGAGCTGCTCGACAAGGCGCTCGCCCGGGGCCGTACGACCGGGGCGGAGCGGGACGCGCTGCTCGCCCGGATCACCCCCACCGCAGACCCGGCCCAGCTCGCCGGGTGCGACATCGTCATCGAGGCGGTCTTCGAGGACACCGCGCTCAAGCACAAGGTGTTCCAGGAGATCCAGGACCTCGTCGAACCCGACGCGCTGCTCTGCTCCAACACCTCCACCCTGCCCATCACCGTCCTCGCCGAAGGGGTCTCCCGGCCCGCGGACTTCGTCGGTCTGCACTTCTTCTCCCCGGTCGACCGGATGCCGCTCGTCGAGATCGTCAGGGGCGGCCGGACCGGCGACGGGGCGCTCGCCCGCGCCTTCGACCTGGTGCGCCGGATCGGCAAGACCCCGATCGTCGTCAACGACTCGCGCGGCTTCTTCACCTCACGGGTCATCGGGCGCTTCCTCAACGAGGGCGTCGCGATGATCGGCGAGGGCATCGAGCCCGCCTCGGTCGAACAGGCCGCCGCCCAGGCCGGCTACCCCGCCAAGGTGCTCTCCTTGATGGACGAGCTGACGCTCACCCTCCCGCGCCGGATCCGCGAGGAGACGAAGCGCTCGGTGGAGGAGGCGGGCGGCGTCTGGACCGGACACCCCGCGGACTGGGTCATCGACCGGATGGTCGACGAGTTCGGCCGTACGGGACGGGCCGGCGGCGCCGGTTTCTACGAGTACGACGGGAACGGCGCCCGCACCCGGCTGTGGCCGGGGCTGCGCGAGCACTTCGGCACCGACACCACCGATGTCCCCTTCGCCGACATGCGGGAGCGGATGCTCTTCGCCGAGGCGCTGGACTCCGTGCGCTGTCTGGAGGAGAACGTCCTGACCTCGGTCGCCGACGCCAACATCGGCTCCCTGCTGGGCATCGGCTTCCCGGCCTGGACGGGCGGTGTGCTCCAGTACATCAACGGGTACGCGGGCGGCCTGCCCGGATTCACCGCCCGTGCCAGGGAGTTGGCCGAGCTGTACGGCGAGCGGTTCGAGCCGCCCGCGCTGCTGGTCGCGAAGGCGGCGGAGGGCGGGACGTTCACCGACGGCTGAGGAGGCGGCGGTTGCCGAAGCGGCTGACGGCGCGCTCGCGCCGTCAGCCACCGGCCGTCAGCTTTTCTCCTGGCTCTCCGGACTCTCCTGGCTCTCCGCCGCCGTGAGGTACGCGATGACCATGTCGCCCAGCAGCGCGCGGTAGTGCTCCCTGCGGTCCGGGGCGGTGAGATCGCGGCCGAACAGGCTGTGGAACGTATGCCGGTTGGAGACCCGGAAGAAGCAGAACGAGCTGATCATCAGATGCAGGTCGATGGCGTCCACCTCGGCGGTGAACACACCCTGGTCCCGGCCCGCGTCCAGGATCCGCCCGATCATCGCGATGGCGGGGGAGTTGAGCGACCCGAGCCGGGTCGAGTCCGCGATGTGCTCGGCCTCGTGGATGTTCTCGATGGAGACCAGCCGGATGAAGTCCGGGTGCGCCTCGTGGTGATCGAAGGTGACCTCGGCCAGCCGCCGGATCGCGGAGACCGGGTCCAGATGCTCGACCTCGATCTCCTGCTCGGCGGCGCGGATCACCCCGTACGACCGTTCGAGGACCGTGGTGAAGAGCTGCTCCTTGCTGCCGAAGTAGTAGTAGATCATCCGCTTGGTGGTGCGGGTCCGCGCGGCGATCTCGTCCACTCGCGCTCCCGCGTAGCCGAGCCGGGCGAACTCGGACGTGGCGACGGCGAGGATCTCCTCCCGGGTCCGCGCCGCGTCCCGGGTCCGGGTGACGGGCCGGGTGGACGGGGGGACGGCGGCTCCCATGGGGCTCCTCGCGGCGGTGTGCACGGTGGGCGTCAGTCTAACGAGACGGTCTGCCGCGCTCCGCGGTGTGCTGGGCGGCCAGCCGTACGAGGGCGTTCTGCGCCCCGTAGCCCCGGTAGCCGCCGGTCCGCTGGACGAGTTCGAAGAAGACGCGCCCCACGGTGACGGTGTAGCAGTGGTGGAACTCCCCGTACTCGTCGCGGTCGTAGAGGATGCCCGACTCGCGCAGGGCGGCCAGGGTGTCCGGGGCCAGGTCGTAGCGGGCTTCGAGGTCGTCGTAGTAGTTGTCGGGGATGGGCAGCAGCCCGGCTCCGTGCTCCCGCACCCGGCGCGCGGTGGCGATGATGTCGTCGGTGGCCAGCGCGATGTGCTGCGGGCGCTCGTCCCGCTCGCCGGGGCCCGGGGCGACGTTCAGGGCGATGCGCAGGGTGCCCTCCGGGTTGGAGACGGCGCGGCTGCGCAACAGCCCGAAGGGGTCCGGCAGATCGAGGCTCTCGTGCGGGTCGAGGCCGAGCACGCTGCGGTAGAAGAGGGACGCCTCGTCGAACTGGTGCCAGGGCTGGGGCAGGGCGACATGGTCGATCCGGGTGATGCCCGCGGGCTCCCGGGCCTCGGCGGGCCCGGGGGCGAAGTCGGCGGTCCAGCCGGTGCCGGACTCCGGTTCCGTACAGCAGAAGAAGAGTTCCGTGCCGTCCGGCGCGGCCACCGCGTCCAGCGGCGCGTCCCCGGGCGCGCGGCGGCGCGGCACGACCGGCGCCAGCAGTGATTCGGCCCGCAGTACGGCGCCCTTCTGGTCCGGGGTCTCCAGCCCGAGGGCGGCGAGCGTCGCTCCGTCCCGCCGCCCCGCGCCCGCGCTGCTGAGCAGCACCCGCGCCTCACCCTGCTGCCACAGGTCCACCGGCTTGGTGGCGTGCCGTCCCGTCCGGCTGAAGCCGAGGGACTGCAACAGCACCCGCAGTGGCTCGGTATCGGCGGTGACCAGCTCGGCGAAGGCGAAGGAGGCCGGCACCACGGGCGCGGGCGGCTCGGTGAGCCCGGCCGACTCCTCCAGCCAGCGGAGCGAGCGCATCGCGTCCACCGCCGTACGTCCCGCGTCGCCCTGCCGGAAGACGTCGTTGAACACCTCCAGGGACAGCGGCCCCGTATAACCGGCGCGTACGGCGTGACCCACCAGGCTCGCGACGTCGAAGTCGCCCTGGCCGGGGAAACAGCGGTAGTGGCGGCTCCACTGGAGCACGTCCAGCGCTATCCGGGGGGCGTCCGCGAGCTGGAGGAAGAAGATCTTCTCGCCGGGAATGGACTCGATGCCCCGGGGGTCGGAGCCGCGCGACAGGATGTGGAAGCTGTCCAGACAGGTGCCGAGCGCCGGGTGGTCCGCCGCCTCGACGATGCGCCAGGCATGGTCGTACGTATCCACATGGCGTCCCCAGGCGAGTGCCTCGTACGCGATGCGGACGCCGTGTCCGGCGGCGCGCTCGGCGAGCCGGTGCAGCTGCTCGGCGGCGAGCGCGTCGTCGTCGACGGCGTCGGGCGAGACGCTGGAGCAGACCAGCAGGAGGTCGGCGCCGAGCCGTTCCATCACGGCGAACTTCCGCTCGGCGCGCCGCAGGGTGTGGGCGAAGACCTCCTCGGGCACCGCCTCCGCGTCCCGGAACGGCTGGTAGAGGTCGATGCTCAGCCCCAGGTCGGCGGCGCGGGCCCGGACCTCTTCGGGGCTGAGCGGGCCCGCGATCAGGTCGTTCTCGAAGATCTCCACCCCGTCGAACCCGGCGGCCGCGACGGCGGTGAGTTTCTCGGAGAGGGAGCCGCTCAGCGACACCGTGGCGATGGACTTGCGCAGGGGGGTGTTCCGCACGGGGTGGTTCCTCACGGGAGCGGTTCTACGGTTGCGGGATGGGGGCGCCGACGAGATCGGCGAGGTCTTCGAGCATCCGCTCCGGGTGCGGTTCGAGGCCGGTGAAGAGCCGGAAGGCGTCGGCCGCCTGGAAGACGGCCATGGCGCCGCCGTCCAGGGTGGGGCAGCCGGTCGCGCGGGCCAGCCGCACCAGTTCGGTGTCGAGGGGCCGGTAGACGACTTCGGCCACCCACAGATCAGGGCGGAGCAGCCCGGCGGGCAGGGGCAGCCCCGGGTGGTCGGCCATGCCGGTGGGGGTGGCGTGGACGAGACCGTCGGCGGCCGCGATCCGGGCGGTCAGCTCGGAGGGGGTGGCGGCGCGGGCCCGGCCGGGCCCGAAGTGCTTGTTCAGCGACTGGGCGAGGGCGCTCGCGCGGTCCCGGTCGATATCGGCCAGGATGAGTTCGTCCGTACCCAGGTCGAGCAGCGCGTGTGCCACGGCGGCGCCCGCGCCGCCCGCGCCGAGCTGGACGACCTTGCCGGTGGGGACCCCGGGCAGACCGCGCGTGAAGGACTGGGCGAAGCCGGTGACATCGGTGTTGTGACCGATGGACCGGCCGCCCCGGAAGACGACCGTGTTGACGGCGCCGAGCGCCTCGGCCCCCGGCGACAGCTCGTCCAGGTGCTCGATCACCAACTGCTTGCAGGGGTGGGTGATGTTGAGCCCGTCGAAGCCGAGCGTGCGCGCGGCCCGCACCAGGTCGCCGACGCCCTCGGGCGTGATGCCCAGCGCGTTGATGTCGAGGGTCCGGTAGATCAGCCGCAGACCGTGCCGGTCGGCCTCCCGCTCGTGCAGCGCGGGGGAGAGCGACGGGCCGATGCCCGCGCCGATCAGACCGGTGAGGTACGAGGAGGAGGCGACGCTCATCGGACCGCCTCCGTCAGCAGGGCGAGCTGCGCGAGCCCGAGGGCGTAGCCGTGCGCCCCGGCTCCGCAGATCACGGTGTCGGCCACGGCCGACACGTAGGAGAAGTGCCGGAAGGGTTCCCTGCGGTGGATGTTGGACAGATGCACCTCGACGATCGGCAGCTCCGACGCGGCGAGCGCGTCGCGCAGCGCGACCGAGGTATGGCTGTAGCCGGCGGGGTTGATCAGGATGCCGCGGTGCGTGATGCGGGCTTCCTGCACGGCGTCGATGAGGACACCCTCGTGGTTGCTCTGCCGGAAGTCGGCGCGCAGTCCGTGCGCGGCGGCGGTGGTGTGGCACAGCGCCTCGATGTCGGCGAGTGTGTCCTTGCCGTACACCTCGGGCTCCCGTATGCCCAGCAGGTTGAGATTGGGCCCGTTGAGTACGAGTACGGAGCGGGCGGGGGTGTCCGGGTTCGCCATCGTGATCATCCCAGTGTGTCGGTGTGTGGGGAGGGTTCCGGGGGCCGGGTCGCGGCCGCTCAGGCCGGTATCTTCGCGGGTGTGTTCGCGCGGTCCGCGCTCGTCCTCCCGCCGTGCTTCACGCCGAGTCCGGCGGTGGGCACCTTGTGGGTCTCGCGGCCGAGCAGCACCGCGAGCGAACTCAGGGCGCAGAAGGCCGCGGTGAAGGTCGCGACGCCGAGCCAGTTGTCCCCGCCGGGGCCCGCGATCTCCGCCGCGAAGCCCACCGAGAACCCGGCGACGGCGAAGCCGATCTGGGTGCCGATGGCCATGCCCGAGAGCCGGACCCTGGTGCTGAACATCTCGCCGTACAGGGAGGGCCAGATTCCGTTGGCCGCGCTGTAGACCACACCGAAGAACGCGACTCCGGTGAGGAACACCAGCGGGTAGGAGCCGGTGGAGATGGCCCACAGATAGACGAAGACCATCACGGCGGAGCCCAGCGAGCCGATGAGGAACACCGGTTTGCGGCCGATCCGGTCCGAGAGCTTCGCCCACAGCGGGATGGCGAACAGCGCCACGGCGTTGGCGGCGACCCCGAGCCACAGCATGGCCGACCGGTTCATGCCGATGGCGTCGCTGGTGGCGTACGACAGCGCCCAGACGGTGAAGATGGTGCTGGCGGTGGCGATGGTGGACGCGGCGACGACGCGCAGCACATCGACCCAGTAGTTGCGCAGCAGATGGACCAGGGGCAGCTCGGCGGACTCGTTCTTCGCCGCCTCCTGCTGGAATACGGGGGTCTCCTCCAGGTTGCGCCGGATGAAGTGGCCGACCACCGCGACCACCACACTGAGCAGGAAGGGGATCCGCCAGCCCCAGCTGTAGAGCTGCTCGTCGGGGAGCGCGGCGACCGGGATGAAGACCAGGGTGGCGAGGATCTGGCCCGCCTGGGTCCCGTTCAGTGTGAAGCTGGTGTAGAACCCGCGTCGGTGTTCCGGTGCGTGTTCCAGCGTCATGGAGTTGGCGCTGGCCTGTTCCCCCGCGGCGGAGAGCCCCTGGAGCAGGCGCATCAGGACCAGCAGGGCGGGCGCGGCGGCCCCGATCTGCTCGTAGGTGGGCAGACAACCGATGAGGAAGGTCGAGATGCCCATCAGCATCAGGGTGAAGACCATGATCCGCCGTCGGCCGAGCCGGTCCCCGATGTGCCCGAGGACGAGTGCGCCGATGGGCCGGGCCGCGTACGCCACACCGAAGGTGGCCAGCGAGATCAGGGTCGCGGTCGCGGGATCGTCCGGGTCGAAGAAGACCTTGGGGAAGATCAGGGCCGCGGCGCTGCCGTAGATGAAGAAGTCGTAGTACTCCAGGGCGCTGCCGATCCAGGCGGCGAACGCCGCCTTGCGGGGCTTGCCCTCGGGAACCTCGGGGGAGTGCGCGGGCTGCGAGGCATCGGGCGAGTGAGCGGACACGCGGGCTCCTCTGCGGGGGACAGCAAGAGAGTAGGGAAAGGCGAGGGGGGCGGCTGGCTCGGCCACTAATTAACGCACTAGGTAGTTAATTGCGCTGTGGAGGATCCTGGGACGGGCGTGGGTAACTGTCAAGACATCTCGGCGAAACTTTTTCGCCGCGCGGCCGAAATCAGCGGTACGCGCCGGGGATCGCCCTCTTTTGAACAGGAGTTGACCTGGGTAGCTTCGGCCCCATGGAGATCGGTACGCGGGGAACCCGCTGGTCGCGCAGGACGTGGGCCGCGGCGGCGGCCGCCGCTCTGCTGGGGGCGTTGCTCACCCCGGCGGGAGCTGCCGCCGCCCCGGCCACCGGGGTGGGCAGGGAGAGCCGGCCCGTCTACTCGTACGAGGACGCCGTCCGCGAATCCGTCTGGGTGGACACCGGACTCGACACCGACGCGGACGGCCGCACCGACCGCGTCGCCGTCGACATCATCAGGCCCCACGAGCCGGCGCTCCGGGGCCGGAAGATCCCCGTCATCATGGACGCCAGTCCGTACTACTCCTGTTGCGGACGGGGCAACGAGAGCCAGCGCAAGACCTACGACGAGAACGGCGCCCCGGCCGGCTTCCCGCTGTACTACGACAACTACTTCGTCCCGCGCGGCTACGCCTTCGTCGCCGTCGACCTCGCGGGCACCAACCGCTCCGACGGCTGCGTCGACGTCGGCGGACGCTCCGACATCCAGTCCGCCAAGGCCGTCATCGACTGGCTGGGCGGCCGCGCCCCCGCGTACTCCAGCCGCACCGGCACCGACCGCGTACGGGCGGGCTGGACCACCGGCGCCACCGGGATGATAGGCAAGAGCTACGACGGTACGATCGCCAACGGCGTCGCCGCCACCGGTGTCCGGGGGCTCAAAACGATCGTCCCCATCGCCGCGATCAGCTCCTGGTACGACTATTACTTCCAGCAGGGCGCCCCGCTCTACGGCTCGGGCCCCGACTGGCTGTCGAACTACGTCGAGAGCCCCGCCGCCCGCACCCGCTGCGGAGCCGTCCAGCGGAGTCTGATCGACGGGGCGCCCCGCTCGGGCGACACGACCCCGCTGTGGACCGGCCGCGACTACGTACGCGACGCCCGCAAGGTCAGGGCCAGCGTCTTCGCCGTCCACGGCACGCAGGACCTCAACGTCCGCGCCAAACACCTCGGCCAGTGGTGGGACGCCCTCGCCGACGCGGGCGTCGAGCGCAAGATCTGGCTCTCCACGACCGGCCATGTCGACCCCTTCGACTTCCGCCGCGCCACCTGGGTCACCACCCTCCACCGTTGGTTCGACCACTACCTCCTCGGCTACGACAACGGCATCGACCGCGCGCCCATGGCCGACATCGAACGCGCCCCCGACCAGTGGTCCACCGACCGCAGCTGGCCGCCGCGCGCCACCGCGCCGGTCGCGCTGCGCCCCGCGAACGGCACCGCCCCCGGCGTCGGCACGCTCGGCCGTACCCGCGCGCCCGCCGGTGCCACCGAGACCTTCACCGACGACCCCCGGCTGAACGAGGAGGACTGGGCCGCCGCCGTCGACAGCCCCACCGCCGCCCAGGCCGGGTTCATCACCCGCCCGCTCGGCCGCGCGCTGCGGCTGGCCGGTTCCCCGAAGGTGACCGTCACCGCCGCCTCCTCCACCGCCACCGCCCATCTCTCCGCCGTCCTGGTCGACCTGGGCCCCGACACCATCCGCGACTACGGCGCGGCCGGCGAGGGCATCACCACCCTCGACGACCGCACCTGCTGGGGACCGGGCACCGCCGTCGACAGCTCCTGCTACCGGGAGACCGCGGCCGACACCACCGAGGTGGACCACACGGTCCTCAGCCGGGGCTGGGCCGACCTCGGAACCCACGCGGACCCGGACAGGGGCCGCCCGCTGGTCCCCGGCACGCCGTACACCCTCACCATCGACCTCGCCGCGAGCGACCATGTCGTCCCGGCGGGCCACCGGCTCGCCCTGATCATCGGCGGTACGGACCGGGGCCTCGTCGACCCGCCGTCCACCACCCCCGCGCTCACCCTCGATCTGGCCGGGACGACCGCGACCCTGCCCCTCGTCGGCGGCGCCGGAGCCTTCGACCGCGCCACGGCCGGCCCCGCCCCGACGTACAGCGCGCCCCGAGAGCCCCGTCCCAGCGGTGTGGCCGTGCCACGCCTCACCCCTCCGATCCCGGGAGACCACAACCGATGATGTCCCGCTACGGACCGCGTTTTCGCCCCCTCGCCCTGGCGGTGACCGCCGTGGCGCTCGCCCTGCCGCCGGCCACGGCCCCCGCCCCCGCCCACGCCATCACCGGGCCCACCGCGCCGCGTACGGCCTTCGAGACCAACGGTAGTACGGAGTGGACCGGGCAGCCCGAGGAGCAGGAGTTCCTCTCCGCCGTCACCCGGGGCAGCGGCCGCGCGACCCTCACCGCCATCGGGACCACCCGGCAGGGCCGCCCGCTCCAGCTCGTGGAGCTGGGCGCCCGGCGCGCGCCCGTCACCGTCCTGCTGGTGTGCAGCCAGCACGGCGACGAACCGTCGGGACGCGAGGCGTGCCTGTCCACGGTCCGCGATCTCGCCTATGCCGGGGACACCGCCACGAAGCGCTTCCTGTCCCGTACGAACGTCCTCGTCGTGCCCACCGCCAACCCGGACGGCCGCGCCGCCGACACCCGGGGGAACGCCGACGGCGTCGACATCAACCGCGACCACATCGCGCTGAAGACCGCCGAGGGCCGTGCCCTGGCCGCCGTCATCCGCGACCGGCGGCCGGACATCGTCTACGACCTGCACGAGTACGGCGCCACCTCGCCGTACTACGACAAGGACCTCTTCGACCTCTGGCCGCGCAACCTCAACACCGCCCCCCGGGTGCACGACGAGTCGCAGACCCTGTCCGAGCGGTACGTACGCCCCGCCGCCCACGACGCGGGCCACTCCACCGGTACGTACGGCATCTGGACCGATCCGGTGACCGGCGATCCCATCCGGCAGACCGCGGGGGACGGCCAGGAACGCATCCTGCGCAACGTGTCGGGCGTCAAACACTCCCTCGGGCTGCTCATCGAGAGCCGGGTCAACCCGCTGACCGACGCCGAGAAGGCCGACCCCGCGCTCAACAACCGGCGCCGGGTGACCAGCCAACTCGACGCACTGGACGGCCTGTTCGCCTTCAGTGCCGAGCGCGCGGCCCGGATCGCGGCCGCCACCGCCACCGCCCGGCAGGCCGGGTGGAAGGATCGGGGCCCGGTCTATCTCGGCGGCGCCGACAACGAACCCGCCACCCCCGCCCAGATCGTCCGGAACCCGCCCTGCGGCTATCGGCTCGACGCCGCCCAGTACGCCGACGTCAAGGACGAACTCGCCCTGCACGGCGTGCTGTCCGTCCCCCGGGGCACGGGCGCGTTCGTCCCCCTGCGGCAGCCCCTGCGCGCGCTGGCCGCGCTGCTCCTCGACGGACGGGCGGAGTACCACCTGACGGCGGGCACCCCGGCCGGCTGCTGACCCCGGCCGCCCGGCACACTCACACCGTCACCAGCCGGGCGGCCTCCTCCGCACACCCCCAGGCCACGGTGACACCCGCACCACCGTGCCCGTAGTTGTGCACCAGCCGCCCGCCGCCCGGCAGCCGTACGGCCTCCAGCCGCACCACGGGGCGGGCGGGCCGCAGCCCCACCCGGTGCTCCAGGATCCGCGCGCGGGCCAGCGCGGGCCGGATCCTGGAGCAGCGCGCGACGATCGCGTCCGCCTCGGCCGCGTCCGGGCCCAGCGCCCAGGAGTGCTCGGTCGCGGTCCCGCCGAGCAGCACACCGTACGGCTGGGGAAGCACGTACGTCGTCTCGGTGGTGCCGGGCACGGTCCCCACGAACCACTCGTCGACCCCCGGGTTCTCCACGACCACCAGCTGTCCGCGCACCGGATACACCGACGCGTCCGGCACCAGCTCCCGGGCGCCGAGCCCGGTGCAGTCGACCACCACCCCGGCGTCGCGGGCCGGCTCGGCGAAGCCCGTCACCGTACGCCGTTCCACCACCGCGCCCGCCGCCCGCAGCCGCTCCTTGAGGTACCGCAGGTACACAGGCATGTCGATCAGCGGGACGGCCGCCCGCAGTCCCTGGCCGAAACCGGGCGGCAGCTCGGCCGTGTGGGCCTCGCGCAGCCCGCGTACCTTCGTCGTCCACCTGCCCAGACCGTCGAGCGGCGTGTCGGTCATCAGCCCCGCGACGATCCGCACCCCGGTCGCGTTCGGGTCCCGCGCGAGCAGTTCGTAGTGGCGCAGCGAGTCCTCCAGCCAGCTGTCGACCCGCGGCGCCGGTTCGATGCGATACGGCCAGAACAACGCTGCCGCCACCGCGGAGGTGGTCCGCCCGACCGGATCCCGTGTCCACAGCGCGACATCGAGGCCGCTCTCCGCGAGGACCACCGCCGTGGTGAGCCCGATGACGCCGCCGCCGACCACTATCACATCGCTCTTCCTGCCGCTCATGCCCGGACCGTAGCGGACTCCGGGAGCCGGGCCCATTTCATGAGCACCGGACCGGAAGGAATCCGCCGACGACCCGCGCGCGGGGCATGCCCGACAAATCCTCCCCCGGTCCGCGGTCCGGGAGGCGCCCCCGGTCCACCGGCGCGCCAGGCGCCGAGAATCCCGCCCCCGGGGGGCGGACGGCGCTGCGCCGGACAGGCTCTAGGATCGACGGTCTGATGACTGCCACGCTCGTAGCCAAGGATCTCGCCGCGGGCCACGGCGACCGCTCACTCTTCTCGGGACTCGACCTGGTCGTGGCGCCCGGTGATGTGATCGGTCTCGTGGGCGCCAACGGTGCGGGAAAGTCCACCCTGCTCCGGCTGCTCGCCGGACTCGACACCCCGGAGAGCGGGGCGCTGCGGCTCTCCCCGCCCACCGCCTCCGTGGGCCATCTGCCCCAGGAGCCGGAGCGGCGCCCCGGCGAGACCGTACGCGGCTTCCTCGGCCGCCGCACCGGGGTCGCCGCCGCGCAGAGCGCGCTGGACGAGGCCACCCAGGCGCTGGTGGACGGCGCGCCCGGCGCGGACGACGCCTACGCCCTCGGGCTGGAGCGCTGGCTCGCCCTCGGCGGCGCCGACCTCGACGAACGGGCCGAGGAGACCGCCGCCTCGCTCGGTCTGACCGTCGGCCTCGACCAGCCCATGACCACGCTCTCCGGCGGCCAGGCGGCCCGCGCCGGGCTCGCCTCCCTGCTGCTCTCGCGCTACGACGTGTTCCTGCTCGACGAACCCACCAACGACCTCGACCTCGACGGCCTCGAACGGCTGGAGCGCTTCGTCACCGGTCTGCGCGCCGGCACCGTCGTCGTCAGCCACGACCGCGAGTTCCTCGTCCGGACCGTGACCAAGATCCTCGAACTCGACCTGGCCCAGCAGAAGATCACCCTCTTCGGCGGCGGCTACGAGGCATACCTCGACGAGCGCGAGACCGCCCGGCGCCACGCCCGTGAGCAGTTCGAGGAGTACGCCGACAAGAAGTCCTCCCTGGAGGCGCGGGCGCACACCCAGCGCTCCTGGATGGAGAAGGGCGTCAAGAACGCCCGGCGCAAGGCCACCGACAACGACAAGATCGGCCGTAACCTCCGTACGGAATCCACCGAGAAGCAGGCCGCCAAGGCCCGCCAGACCCAGCGGATGATCGAGCGCCTCGATGTGGTCGAGGAGCCCCGCAAGGAGTGGGAACTCCGGATGGAGATCGCCTCCGCGGACCGCTCGGGGGCCGTCGTGGCGGTGCTCCGCGACGCCGAGGTGACGCGCGGCGACTTCCGCTTCGGGCCCGTCACGCTCCAGCTCGACCGGGCGGACCGGGTCGCCGTCACCGGCGCCAACGGAGCGGGCAAGTCCACCCTGCTGGCCGCTCTCCTCGGCCGCCTCCCGCTGGACGCGGGCCACGCGTCCCTCGGCTCGGGCGTCGTCGTGGGCGAGGTCGACCAGGCCCGCGCCCTCTTCCACGGGCCCGAGACACTGCTGGACGCCTTCCGCCCGGCCGTACCCGACACCGAACCGGCCGACATCCGCACCCTCCTCGCCAAGTTCGGCCTGAAGGCGGACCATCTGCGACGCCCCGCGACCACGCTCTCCCCGGGCGAACGGACCCGCGCGGCCCTCGCGCTCCTCCAGGGCCGGGGCGTCAACCTGCTGGTCCTGGACGAGCCGACCAACCACCTCGACCTTCCCGCCATCGAACAGCTGGAGTCGGCCCTCGACTCGTACGACGGCACTCTGCTGCTGGTCACCCACGACCGCCGCATGCTGGACGCGGTCCACACGACCCGCCGCTTCGAGATGGCGGCGGGCCGCGTGACGGAGCACTAAAGGCTGTCCGACCCGTAGCGCGGTCCGCCCCTTGGAGCGGGGCTCGCGGCGTCTGGTGCGTGCGATCGCACGGCGGTGGGGGTGCCCCCGGACGGCGTCCGGGGGAGTGCGTGCCAGACGTCGCGGGCCTGGGGGCACCTCCCGGCCGAAGGCCGGGGGAGGGAGGTGTCGGACAGGCCCACCGCACCCCCGGACCGCCCCTACGGCCGGCGGCGCTTGCCGTCGCCCCGCTTCGGGTCGGTCAGCCCGGCGCGCCGCAGCGCGTCGGCCATCGCGCTGTTCGCCGGGGGCGGCGCCGACGGCTGGCGCTTGGCACCGCCTCCACCGCCGCCCCGGCCGCCCTGGCGCTGCTGGGGCGGCCGGTCGCCGCCCCCGGTCCCGCCGCCGGAGCGCTCGGGCTTCGCCGTCGCCTCGTCGTCCAGCCGCAGCGTCAGGGAGACGCGCTTGCGGGGGATGTCGACGTCCATGACCTTCACCTTGACCACGTCGCCCGGCTTCACGACCTCGCGCGGGTCCTTGACGAAGTTCCGGGACATGGCGGAGACATGGACCAGACCGTCCTGGTGGACCCCGATGTCGACGAACGCGCCGAAGGCCGCGACATTGGTCACCACGCCCTCCAGCACCATCCCGGACACCAGATCGCCGAGCTTCTCGACGCCGTCCTTGAAGGTGGCGGTCCTGAACGCGGGACGCGGGTCCCGGCCGGGCTTCTCCAGCTCGCGCAGGATGTCCGTGACCGTCGGCAGACCGAAGGAGTCGTTCACGAAGTCGGTGGGCCGCAGCGACCGCAGCACGGAGGAGTTGCCGATGAGCGAGGCGACCTCGCCACCGGTGCTCTTCACCATCGACCGCACCACCGGATACGCCTCGGGGTGCACGGACGAGGCGTCCAGCGGATCGTCCCCGCCGCGGATGCGCAGGAAGCCCGCGCACTGCTCGTACGCCTTCGGGCCCAGCCTGGCCACGTCCTTCAGCGCGCGCCGGGAGCGGAAGGGGCCGTGGGCGTCGCGGTGGGCGACGATGTTCTCGGCGAGCCCCGCGCTGATCCCCGACACCCGTGAGAGCAGCGGCGCGGACGCGGTGTTGACGTCGACACCGACGCCGTTCACACAGTCCTCGACGACGGTGTCGAGCGAGCGGGAGAGCTTCACCTCGGACAGGTCGTGCTGGTACTGGCCGACGCCGATGGACTTGGGGTCGATCTTCACCAGCTCCGCCAGCGGGTCCTGGAGCCGGCGCGCGATGGAGACGGCGCCCCGGATCGACACATCCAGCTCCGGCAGCTCCTGCGAGGCGAACGCGGAGGCGGAGTAGACCGAGGCGCCCGCCTCGGAGACCATCACCTTGGTGAGGTTCAGCTCGGGGTGTTGCGCGCACAGCTCACCGGCGAGCTTGTCGGTCTCGCGGGAGGCCGTGCCGTTGCCGATGGCGATGAGGTCGACCGCGTGCTCCTTCGCCAGCCGGGCCAGCCGGGCGAGCGACTCGTCCCACCGGTTCGCCGGGACGTGCGGATGGATCGTGTCGGTGGCGACGACCTTGCCGGTGGCGTCGACCACGGCGACCTTCACCCCGGTACGGAACCCGGGGTCGAGCCCCAGGGTCGCGCGGGTCCCGGCGGGGGCGGCCAGCAGCAGGTCCCGCAGGTTCGAGGCGAAGACGCGGACGGCCTCGTCCTCGGCGGCGGTCCGCAGCCGCAGCCGCAGATCGATCCCGAGGTGCACCAGGATCCTGGTCCGCCACGCCCAGCGCACCGTGTCCGCGAGCCACTTGTCTCCGGGACGCCCCCGGTCGGCGACGCCGAAGCGCCGCGCGACCATGTTCTCGTACGCGCTCGGCCCCGGCTCCCCGGGCGGCTCCTCGGCCTCCATGACCAGGTCGAGGATGTCCTCCTTCTCGCCCCGGAACATGGCGAGGACCCGGTGCGAGGGCAGGTGGGGGAATGCCTCGGCGAAGGCGAAGTAGTCGGCGAACTTGGCCCCGGCCTCCTCCTTGCCGGTCTTCACCTTCGCCACGAGCCGTCCCCGGGTCCACATCCGCTCGCGCAGCTCGCCGATGAGGTCGGCGTCCTCGGAGAACCGTTCGGTGAGGATGGACCGCGCGCCCTCCAGCGCCGCCGCGGGGTCCGCGACGCCCTTGTCCGCGTCCACGAACGCCGCCGCGGCCGCGAGCGGCTCCACCGAGGGGTCGGTCAGCAGCCCCTCGGCGAGCGGGGCGAGCCCCGCCTCGCGGGCGATCTGCGCCTTCGTCCGCCGCTTGGGCTTGAAGGGCAGATAGATGTCCTCCAGCCGCGCCTTGGTGTCGGCGGCCCGGATCCGCGCCTCCAGCGCGTCGTCCAGCTTGCCCTGCTCGCGTACGGATTCCAGGATCGCGGTCCGCCGCTCCGCCAGCTCCCGCAGATAACGCAGCCGCTCCTCCAGGGTGCGCAGCTGCGTGTCGTCGAGCATCTCGGTCGCTTCCTTGCGGTAGCGCGCGATGAACGGCACGGTCGACCCGCCGTCGAGCAGCTCGACGGCCGCCCTCACCTGCCGTTCGCGTACGCCGAGTTCCTCGGCGATCCTGCCTTCGATGGATGTCGTCACGATCACGCTCCGCTGCTTCGTCGTTCGCCGTCTGCATTGTGGCAGGTGGCAGTGACAACGACGGGCGCGACCGGCGGCGTCGCGCCGGGTGAGGGGCCGGGCGGGGACGGACGAGGGCAGGTGAGGGGCAGGTGAGGGCCGCTCTCAGCGCTTGCCGATGAGTTCGCTGGGGAACGCCCCGGCCGCCACCGCCACCTCGGCGAAGCCGCCCGCCAGCTCGGTGAGCCGGGCCACGCCCGCGGCTCCCAGATGCTCGTACGGTGCCAGGTCCAGCCGGTCCGTCTCGTCCTCCAGGTCGGCGCGGAGCTTGGTGCCCGCCTCGGTCAGTTTGCCGTCGGCGTCCAGCAGCCCGCGCTCGCGCAGCCGGTCCTGGGCCGCCTCCCACTCCTGGGTGCTCCAGCCCCGGCTGGCCAGGATCCACTGCGTCGCCGTGCCCCGGCCGGTCGCGGCATGGCTGACCAGCGCCTCCACCGGGTCCAGCCCGGCGTCCAGCAGGACCGCCAGATGCCCGTCGCCGCGGTGCTCGCGCAGCAGGGTGGCGGCGTGCCAGTACGCGAGGTGCGGCGCGTCCGGTACGGGCAGGTCGGCGTTGGCCGCGAACAGCGGGCGCGCGTGCCGCCCGCCCGCCTCGGTGGCCCGCAGCGCCAGCACCGCGGCCTCGGCCAGCTCCTTGGAGGCGATGGCCTCTTCGCCGAGCAGCCGCCGCAGCGTCGAGTCGGCCGCGCGCAGCCGCGCGTCGATCGCCTGCTGGGGGGAGACGGTGTCCCAGGAGCGCGGGATGTACTGGGTGATGAGTTCGTGGTTGAAGTTGTAGAACGTCGAGGTGACGGTCCCCGCCCCGACCCGGCCCAACGGGGCCGCGCGGGACGTGAAGTAGACCGCCTTGGCGTCGTCCAGACCGGCGGCGGCGAACTCGCGTCCGTGCTCGGGAGCGAAGTAGATGGCGGAGTGGAGCGGGTTGACGGCGGCGTGACAGTGCCGTCCGGCACGCTCGGGCAGAGAAGTCATGTCGAAAGGTTACCGACTGGTTGGTACGGGTCGCAGGAGGATCCAGAGATGGCAGGAAAGGCGGGGTACTCGTCATTGCGGCCACCGCTCCTGTCGCGAAGGATGGCTGTCATGACCGAGCGATCCGTCCTCGTCGTCCTCTTCGACGGCATTCAGAGTCTTGACGTGACCGGCCCCGTCGAGGTGTTCACGGCCGCCACCCACCACGGTGGCGACCTGGGTGGCTACCGCGTCCGTACGGCCTCGGCCGACGGAGCTCCCGTACGGTCGGGCAGCGGCCTCACCCTCGTCCCCGACACCGCGCTCGACGACGCCGCCGACCCGGACATCCTGCTGGTGCCGGGCGGCGGGGGCACCCGCCACCCCGACCCCCGGCTCGTCGACTGGCTGCGCGAACGCGCCCCGCGCGCCGAACGGCTGGTCTCGGTCTGTACCGGCGCGCTGCTGCTGGCCGTGGCCGGGCTGCTCGACGGACACCGCGCGACGACCCACTGGATCGCCACGGATCAGCTGGCCAGGGACTTCCCCGAGGTCGAGGTCGAACCGGATCCGATCTACGTACGGGACGGCCGGATCTCCACCTCGGCCGGTGTCACCTCCGGCATCGATCTCGCGCTCGCCCTGGTCGAGGAGGACCTCGGCCGGGACGTGGCCCTCGCCGTCGCCCGCCATCTCGTGGTCTTCCTGCGACGCCCCGGCGACCAGGCGCAGTTCAGCGCCCAGCGCGCCGCCCGGACCGCGGTGAGCGAGCCGCTGCGCGAGGTGCAGACCTGGATCAGCGAACACCCCGGCGACGACCTCTCCGTCGAGTCGCTGGCGTTACGCGCCAGGCTCTCCCCGCGCCACTTCGCGCGGGCCTTCCGCTCGGAGACCGGCACGACCCCGGGGCGCTATGTCGAACACGTACGCCTCGAACACGCCAGAAGGCTGCTGGAGGACAGCGCCGACGGGGTCGAGAAGATCTCGCGCGCCTCGGGCTACGGCACCCCCGAGGCGATGCGCCGCGCCTTCGTGAAGGCCCTGGGCACGCCGCCCGCCGAATACCGCCGCCGATTCCGCCCGGCCGCCAGGACCCCCTGAGCCCGGCCGTCGGACCTCCTGGACCCCGGCCGTCAGGACCCCCTGAGCCCCGGCCGCAACCACCCACCGGAAGGACGAACAGCCCGTATGAGGATCGCGATCCTGCTCTACGACGGCTTCACCGCGCTGGACGCGGTCGGCCCGTACCAGATGCTCAGCCCGCTGCCCGGAGCCGAGACCGTGTTCGTCGCCGAACGGACCGGACCCGTCACGGACGACCGCGGCAGCCTCTCGCTCGTCGCCGCGAAGACGCTCGCCGAGGTCACCGCCCCGGACGTCCTCGTGGTGCCCGGCGGCCCCGAACAGGTGGCCCAGATGGACAACGGCCCGCTCCTGGACTGGCTCCGTACGGTGGACACCGCCACCACCTGGACCACCTCCGTCTGCACCGGCTCCCTGATCCTCGCCGCCGCCGGGCTGCTCACCGGGCGCCGGGCCACCTCCCACTGGCTGGCCCTGGACACGCTCCGGAGCCTCGGCGCCGAGGCGACCGGCGAACGCGTGGTCACGGACGGGAAGTACGTCACGGCCGCGGGCGTCTCCGCGGGCATCGACATGGGGCTGACCCTGACCGGCCGGATCGCCGGTGACCGCTTCGCCGAGACCGTCCAGCTGATGGCCGAGTACGACCCGCGGCCGCCGTACGGCGCAGGCTCCCCGGAGCGGGCGCCCGCCGATCTGGTGGCGCGGCTACGGGAGGAGAGCCGCTTCTAGACGAGATCATTCCGAAGTGCCGCCCGCCCCGAGGGGCGGACCGGCGCTACTTCGCAACACGCCCTAGCCGGCGGGTGTCCAGCCGAACACCGGTTCACGGCGCTCCAGGAAGGCGGCGACCCCCTCCGCGGTGTCGCCGCTGTCGCGCATCTGCTCCACCCAGTACGCGTCCCGCCCGGTGCGGCCCGAGAGGAACTCCTTGGCCGCCGTCTGGGTCAGCCGCGAACGGGACGCGAGCACGCGCGCGAACTCGGCCACCCGCTTGCCCAGCTCACCCGGCGGCAGCACCTCGTCGGCGAGCCCGGTCCGCAGCGCCCGCTCCGCGTCGATCAACTCGGCCGAGAACAGCAGGTACTTGGCGGTGGCCGGCCCCACCAGCGAGGCCAGCCGCCGGGTCGAGGACTCCCGGTAGACGATGCCGAGCCGCGCCGGGGTGATCCCGAACAGGGCGCCCTCCTCGGCGAACCGCAGATCGCAGGCGGCCGCCAACTGGCAGCCGCCGCCCACGCAGTGGCCGCGCACGGCGGCGATCGTCGGCAGGGGGAAGGCGGCCAGCGCCTCCTCCGCCCGTACCGACAGGGACTGCGGGTCCTCGCCGGGCGGGCTCGGCTCAGGGATCGAGGAGATGTCGGCGCCCGCGCAGAAGGTGTCGCCCGCGCCGGTCAGCACCAGCGCCCGTGCGGTGGGCTCGGCGGCCAGCCGTCCGAGCAGGGGTGGCAGCTCCCGCCACATCCCGGTGGTCATGGCGTTGCGCTTGGCCGGGTGGTGGATGACCACGGTCGCGATGCCGTCCTCGACGGTGTGCAGCAGTTGGGGCTCCATGTGCCGGATGGTATCCCCGGCCCCCGGACCCCGGGGAGTGGGCAACCGCTCACCATGTGTCAGGCGGCGGTCGGAAACGATCGCGCCTTCGCTGTCCCCGTTCGGACGCGGTCCCACTCCACCAATAGCGGCTGACTTCTGTTCAATACTCGGGCTCGCGTGCCCGCTTTCCACACACTCATGGCCAGGGGGAAGGAACCGGCGGGGGACGCCGGTCGAACCGAAGGTGGGTGCCACGGTGGGGGAGAGCCCCGGGAGCGTTCCCGTCCGGCCGCTGTCGTACGAGGGAGTCTGGCGCTTCACCGCTCCGGCCGTCGACGTCTCCGTGCCGCGGGCCAGGCACGCCGTACGCGATCTGCTGAGGCGGCAGCGCGTACCGGTCAGGGACGCGGTCCTCCAGGGGGTTCTGCTCATCGTCTCCGAGCTGGTCACCAACGCGGTACGGCACGCGGCGGTGCTCTCGCCGGAGGTCGCCGTGGAGGTGGCCATCGGGGCGGAGTGGATCAGGGTGTCCGTCGAGGACGGCCATCCGTACCGGCCCACGGCCCTGGAGACCGACCACGCGCGGACCGGCGGGCGCGGGCTGCTGCTGGTGCGGGAGACCGCCCGCGAGGGGGGCGGCGGCTGCGGTGTCGAACACACCGCGGGCGGGGGGAAGGTCGTCTGGGCGGTGCTGCCCTTCATGTGTCCGGTCGCCACGGAGCCGCCGCGCGGGAGCGTCACCAGCCCCCGGTGGACCCCGTGAGCTCCCTGACCGCGGGTCGCGCCGCGTCCAGCACCGTCATGAACCACGCGGAGAACGGTGCCCGCGCGTGCCGCTCGGCCAGCTCGGCCGGGGTGACGAAGGCGGTCTCGTCGACCTCCTCCGGATCGGGCAGCGGGGCGGACTGCGCCAGTCCGACGAAGAGGTGGTTGTACTCCTGCTCCACCAGCCCCGAGGCCGGGTCCGGGTGGTTGTAGCGCACGGTGCCCGCCTCGGCGAGCAGCGAGGGCGAGATGCCCAGCTCCTCATGGGTGCGCCGGGCCGCCGCGGCGAACGGCGCCTCGCCCGGGTACGGATGGCCGCAGCAGGTGTTCGACCAGACGCCGGGGGAGTGGTACTTCCCCAGCGCGCGGCGCTGGAGCAGCAGCCGCCCCCGCTCGTCGAAGAGGAAGACGGAGAACGCCCGGTGCAGCCGGCCGGGCGGCTGGTGGGCGAGGAGCTTCTCGGCGGTGCCGATGGTGTTGCCGTTCTCGTCGACCAGCTCCAGCATGATCGTTTCTTGTGCGCCGTTCGACGAGCTCTTCGCCGCAGTGACTGGTGTGGTCGGCATAACCATCCTTCGCTTCGGGCCTCAGCTGCCAAGTCTGCCGTACAAACGCCCCGCGTTCGCACTTCGCGGGTGTGGGCATGTCCGTACGCGGCGAGCCGCCGGCCGGGAGCGTCAGTGGCAGAGCTTCGCCTCGTGCTCCGCGTGACCCACGGGCTCCAACTGGAAGGTGCAGTGCTCGACGTCGAAGTGGTGACCGAGACATCCCTGCAGGTCATGGAGCATTTTCTCGTGCCCCGCGGAGTCCAGCGCCTCCTGCTCCACCACCACGTGCGCGGACAGCACCGGCATCCCCGAGGTGATCGTCCAGGCGTGCAGATCATGGACGTCGGCCACCCCGGGCAGGGCGAGCATATGAGCCCGCACCTCGCTCATGTCGACATCCTCGGGAGCCGCTTCCAGCAGTACGTTCAGGGTCTGCCTGAGCAGTTTCAGCGTACGCGGAACGATCATGAGGCCGATCAGCAGACCCGCGATCGGGTCGGCCGTCTGCCAGCCGGTGGCCAGGATGATCCCCGCCGAGACGAGCACCGCCAGCGAGCCCAGGGTGTCCGCCAGGACCTCCAGATAGGCACCGCGCACATTGAGGCTCTCCTTCTGTCCCCGCATCAGCAGGGAGAGCGAGATCAGATTGGCGCACATACCGATCAGGGCGAAGACGATCGTCAGCCCGCCCCTGGTCTCGGGCGGTGTGATGAAGCGCTCGACCGCCTCGTACAGCAGGAAGCCGCCGACGCCGAGCAGCAGCAGACAGTTGGCCAGCGCGGCGAGGATCTCGGCCCGCGCGTAGCCGAAGGTGCGGTTCGTGTCGGCGGGCCGGGACGAGAAGTGGATCGCCAGCAGCGCCATCCCGAGCCCCACCGCGTCCGTCGCCATGTGCGCCGCGTCGGCGAGGAGGGCGAGCGAGTCGGAGACGATCCCGCCGATGATCTCCACCACCATCACGGACAGGGTGATCGCCAGCGCGATCCGCAGCCGCCCCCGGTGGGCCGCGGTCGCGGTCCCCGGCGACCCGCCGTGCGTGTGTCCGTGGTTGTGCCCTGCCCCCATGGGGATGCCCCTCCGGTTGTCCCGACGATCTGTTGACCACGCCAGTGAACACCGGTAGGGGGTATAGGGCAACCTGGCATTGAACACCGTTGTCATATGCTCTGACCTGCGGAAACGCTCGCGTTGATGCGTGCAGGTCAGAGCGTCGGAGCGGTGGGCCGGCGGTTCACCCGGTCCGTACCGCCGGATGGTGCGACCGCCATCCGGCCCAGGCCGACTCGACCATCTCGCGCACTCCCCGGCGCGCCGTCCAGCCCAGCTCCTCGGCGGCCAGCGAGACCGAGGCGACCGCCCGCGCGGCGTCCCCGGGGCGCCGCGCCCCGATCACCGGAGGCGTGCGGTCGCCGGTGATCTCCGCCACCAGATCGGCCAGCTCGCGGACCGAGACGCCCTCGCCCCGGCCGATATTGGCGGTGAGATCCCCCAGCTCGCCCGAGGCGTCCCGGTCGGCCAGCCGGCGGGCGGCGGCGAGATGGGCCTCGGCGAGATCGGACACATGGACGTAGTCACGGATACAGGTGCCGTCCGGCGTCGGATAGTCGGCGCCGAAGATCCGCGGCGCCTCGCCCCGGCTGATCCGGTCGAAGAACATCGGGATGATGTTGAAGACCCCGGTGTCCGCCAGCTCGGGCCGGTCCGCGCCCGCCACATTGAAGTAGCGCAGACAGCCGGTCGCGATCGAGTGCGCCCGCCCCGTCGCCCGCACCAGCCACTCGCCCGCGAGCTTGGTCTCGCCGTACGGATTGATCGGCACCGCCGGGGTCCGCTCCGTGATCAACTCCACATCCGGCACCCCGTACACGGCGGCGGACGAGGAGAAGAGGAAGCGCCGTACCCCCGCGTCGACCACGGCGTCCAGCAGCACCGTCAGCCCGTGCAGATTCTCCCGGTAGTACATCAGCGGACGCTCGACCGACTCCCCGACCCGCTTCTTCGCCGCGAGGTGCACCACGCCGGTGACCCCGTGCCCGGCGAAGGTCCGGTCGAGCAGCTCCCGGTCCAGCAGCGAGCCCCGCACCAGCGGGATCCCCTCGGGCAGCCGCTCCGCGACACCGGACGAGAGGTCGTCCAGTACGACCACCGGCTCACCCGCCGCACTCATGGAGCGCGCCACATGTGCCCCGATATAACCCGCTCCGCCTGTGATCAACCACGTCATGACGCCACCCTAGGGCCTCCCTGTCCGGATCGAGCCGGACCGGGACGGACCGGGCGGGACCAGGTCGGACCGGGCCGGACCGGGGGTGCGGGGCCAGGGGGGTGCGGGTTTGTGGGGTGGGGCGCCGATCGACAATGATGATCTCCTCGCGGCCGTACGTGAACCGGAGCCCCGGCGTCCGGGGCGGGGACGGCCCCTGAACGGGCGGTGAACTCGCCCCTCCGTACATCGGATAGCCTCTGCCGACGTGCCGCCCCCGGATCCCGGGTGATGCCGCCGTGCAACCGGCCCAGTCAGCGCCAAGGAGTGAGTTCGTCTGTCGACCGCCATCCTCACCGGTCCTCCGGTACCCGGATCGCCGCTCGACGGCGATCTCAGGGCGCTGGGTTTTGACGTACAGACCGCGCCGGACGCCACGGAGGCCCGGCGGCTCGCCGCCTCCGCCGCCGCGACCGAGCGGATCGCCCTCGTCGATCCCCGCTTCGTCGGACACGTCCACGCGCTGCGCCTCGCCCTGACCGACCCGCGCTTCCCGGCGGCGGCCGTCACCGGGGCGCTCACCGCGCAGCCGCAGGCGCGTGCCGCGCTGCTGAGCGCCCTGGAGTCCGTGGCGTCCGGCGCGGACGGCACAGTGGACACCGCCGGCACAGCGGACACGGCCGGCCGGCCCACCGCCTCCACGGCCGTCGCCCCGCGCGAGCCCCTCGCCGACCGGGTCGCCACCGCGCTCGACGGCGCGGGCACCGCGGTCACCCGGCCGGAACTGGGCTCGCTCGTCGCCGCCGTACCGGCCGACGCGGGCGAGCGCGAACAGGCCGTCGCCGCCGTCGCCGCCGTCGACGACGAAGCGGTACGGCTGCGCTCCGCCGTGAAGGCCCGCGACGGCTTCTTCACCACCTTCTGCGTCAGCCCCTACTCCCGCTATCTGGCCCGCTGGTGCGCCCGGCGCGGACTGACCCCCAACCAGGTCACCACCGCCTCGCTGATCACCGCCCTGATCGCGGCGGCCTGCGCGGCCACCGGCACCCGGGGCGGCTATGTCGCCGCCGGACTGCTCCTCCTCTTCTCCTTCGTCCTGGACTGCACCGACGGGCAGCTCGCCCGCTACTCGCTCCAGTACTCCACGATGGGCGCCTGGCTGGACGCGACCTTCGACCGGGCCAAGGAGTACGCGTACTACGCGGGTCTCGCGCTCGGCGCGGCCCGCGGCGGCGACGACGTATGGGCGCTCGCGCTCGGCGCGATGGTCCTCCAGACCTGCCGCCATGTCGTGGACTTCTCGTTCAACGAGGCACACGTCGACGCGGCGGCCGCGGCCGCCGCGCCGGGCGCCACCGGCAAGGCTGTGGCCGGCACCCCCACCTCCGCCCTCTCCAGCCGCCTCGACAGCGTCGGCTGGACGGTCTGGGCGCGCCGCATGATCGTGCTGCCGATCGGCGAACGCTGGGCGATGATCGCCGTGCTGACGGCCCTCACCACGCCCCGGACCGTCTTCTACGCGCTGCTCGTCGGCTGCGCCTTCGCCGCCTGCTACACCACCGCGGGCCGCGTCCTGCGCTCGGTGACCCGCAAGGCCGTACGCACCGACCGGGCGGCCCAGGCGCTCGCCGACCTCGCGGACTCGGGGCCGCTCGCCGAGCTGGTCGCCCGGGTGCTGCGGCGCCCGGCCCGCGCGCTGCCCGGCGCGCTGCCGTTCCTGATCGCCCTCGTGGGCGGCGCCGTGGTCGTCGGCGCGGCGGCCTGCGCGCCGCTGACGTCCCCCTCCGACAGCCCCGTCCTGCTCCTCGGTGCCCTGGTGTACGTCCTGACCTCGGGGACCGCCGTCGCCCACCGGATGGGCGGCGCCCTCGACTGGCTCATCCCGCCGGTCTTCCGGGCGGCCGAGTACGGCACGATCCTGATCCTCGCCGCCCGCGCCGACGTCCCCGGCGCCCTGCCCGCGGCGTTCGGGCTGGTGGCGGCGGTCGCCTACCATCATTACGACACGGTGTACCGCATCCGCGGCGGCGCCGGAGCCCCGCCCCGCCGGCTCGTCCGGGCCCTCGGCGGCCACGAGGGCCGTACGTTCCTGGTCGTGCTGGCAGCCCTCTTCTCCACGCGCGCGTTCGACCTCCCGTCGGCACTGGCGGTGCTCGCCGGCGCCGTGGCCCTGGTCGCGCTCGTGGAGTCCATCCGGTTCTGGGTGTCCTCCGGCGCCCCCGCCGTACATGACGAAGGAGAACCCGCATGATCGGCCTCGTACTCGCCGCCGGTGCCGGACGGCGCCTGCGCCCCTACACCGACACGCTGCCCAAGGCCCTCGTGCCCGTGGACCCGGCCGGGGAGGGAACCCTCACCGTCCTCGACCTGACGCTCGGCAACTTCGCCGCGGTCGGCCTCACCGAGGCAGCGATCGTCGTCGGCTACCGCAAGGAGGCCGTGTACGAGCGGAAGGCCGCCCTGGAGCAGAAGTACGGACTCGCGCTCACCCTGATCGACAACGACAAGGCCGAGGAGTGGAACAACGCCTACTCCCTCTGGTGCGCCCGTGACGTACTGGCCCGGGGCGTGATCCTCGCCAACGGCGACACCGTCCACCCCGTCTCCGTCGAGCGGGACCTGCTCGCCGCCCGGGGCGAGGGGCGCCGGATCATCCTCGCCCTCGACACGGTCAAGAAGCTGGCCGACGAGGAGATGAAGGTCATCACGGACGGCGCCAGGGGCGTCACCCGGATCACCAAGCTGATGGACCCCGCCATCGCCACCGGCGAGTACATCGGGGTCACCCTGATCGAGGCGACGGCCGGCGCCGAGCTGGCCGACGCCCTGCGGACCACCTTCGAGCGCGACCCCGACCTCTACTACGAGGACGGCTACCAGGAGCTGGTCGACCGGGGCTTCACCATCGACGTGGCGCCCGTGGGCGACATCCCCTGGGTCGAGATCGACAACCACGACGACCTCGCGAAGGGCCGTGGGATCGCGTGCCAGTACTGACCCGGCTCATCCCGTCGCCGGTCGTCGTCGACATCAGGCCGGGCGCGCTGGACGGCCTGGCCGAACTCCTCGCCGACCAGCGGATCTCCGGCTCGGGCCGGCTCGCCGTCGCGGTCAGCGGCGGCTCGGGGCGGGTGCTGCGCGAGCGGCTCGCACCGGTCCTGCCCGACGCGGACTGGTACGACGTCGCCGACGGCACGATCGACTCGGCGGTCCGGCTCGCGGACGAGATCAAGGGCAAGCGGTACGACGCCGTGGTCGGCCTCGGCGGCGGCAAGATCATCGACGTGGCGAAGTACGCGGCGGCCCGGGTCGGGCTGCCGATGGTGGCCGTCGCCACCAACCTCTCGCACGACGGCATCTGCTCCCCGGTCTCCATCCTCGACAACGACAACGGCCGTGGCTCGTACGGCGTTCCCACCCCCATCGCCATGGTCGTCGACCTCGACGTCATCCGGGACGCGCCGGTCCGCTTCGTCCGCTCCGGTATCGGGGACGCCATCTCCAACATCTCGGCCATCGCGGACTGGGAGCTGTCCCACCGGACCAACGGCGAAGCGGTCGACGGACTGGCCGCCGCCATGGCCCGTACCGCGGGCGAAGCCGTACTGCGCCACCCCGGCGGGACCGAGGACGACGAGTTCCTCACCGTCCTCGCCGAGGCGCTGGTGCTCTCCGGGATCGCCATGTCGATCAGCGGGGACACCCGTCCCTCGTCCGGCGCCTGCCACGAGATCAGCCACGCCTTCGACCTTCTGTACCCCCGGCGTTCCGCGCTCCACGGCGAACAGGTCGGCCTCGGCGCCGCCTTCGCCATGCACCTGCGCGGCGCCCACCGGGAGTCACAGCTTTTCACCGAGGTGCTGCGGCGGCACGGCCTGCCCGTACTGCCCCAGGAGATCGGCTTCACCGTGGAGGAGTTCGTACGGGCCGTGGCCTACGCGCCGCAGACCCGTCCGGGCCGCTTCACCGTTCTCGAACACCTCGACCTGTCCACCGACCAGATCAGGGACGCGTACGCCGACTATGCCAAGACCATCAGTAGCTGAACTCCGCCCGGTCGTCCACCCGGAGGGAGTGAAGGACCGGCGCAGCGGTGAGCACTGGGCCGGGCGCCTGTACATGCGGGAGATCTCGCTGCACATCGACCCGTACCTGGTGAACACCCGCATCACGCCCAACCAGCTCACCTACCTCATGGTGGTCGTGGGTGTGATCGGTGGCGCCGCGCTGCTCCTGCCGGGGCTGCCCGGCGCGATCCTCGCGGTCGTCCTGTTCCAGATCTACCTGCTGCTCGACTGTGTCGACGGAGAGGTGGCCCGCTGGCGCGGCCAGACCTCCATCACGGGCGTCTATCTCGACCGGGTCGGCCACTACCTGTGCGAGGCCGCCCTGCTGATCGGCTTCGGACTGCGCGGCGCCGACCTGTTCCACCACAACGGCACGTCCACCAACTGGCTGTGGGCCTTCCTCGGTACGCTCGCGGCGCTCGGCGCGATCCTGATCAAGGCCGAGACCGACCTGGTCGACGTGGCCCGCCAGCGCAGCGGACTGCCCGCCGTCAAGGACGAGGCGTCCGTGCCCCGTTCCTCCGGTCTGGCCCTGGCCCGGCGCGCCGCCGCGATGCTCAAGTTCCACCGGCTCGTCGGCGGGATCGAGGCCAGCCTCTTCATCCTGGTGGTGGCGGTCCTGGACGTGGTGAACGGCGATCTGTTCTTCAGCCGTCTCGGGATCGCGGTCCTCGCCGGTATCGCGATCCTCCAGACCTTCCTGCACCTGGTCTCCATCCTGGCGTCCAGCAGGCTGAGGTGAGCGATATGCGGCTCGGCGCGGTGATCATCACCATGGGTGACCGCCCCGACGATCTGCGTGCGCTGATCGACTCGGTCACCCGGCAGGACGGCGACCCGGTCGAGATCGTCGTGGTCGGCAACGGAGCCCCGGTGGGCCCCGTTCCGGCCGGTGTACGGACGGTCGAACTGCCGGAGAACCTCGGCATCCCCGGCGGCCGCAACGTCGGCATCGAGGCATTCGGCGCGGCCGGCTGCGAGGTGGACGCGCTGCTCTTCCTCGACGACGACGGTCTGCTGGCGAACACCGACACCGCCGAACTGGTCCGGGCGGCCTTCGACGCCGACCCCGTCCTGGGCATCGTCAGCTTCCGGATCGCCGATCCCGAGACCGGTCTGACCCAGCGTCGGCACGTCCCGAGGCTGCGCGCCTCGGACCCGATGAGGTCGTCCCGGGTGACGACCTTCCTCGGCGGCGCCAACGCCGTACGGACGAAGGTCCTCGCGGAGGTCGGCGGGCTGCCCGACGCGTTCTTCTACGCGCACGAGGAGACCGACCTCGCCTGGCGGGCGCTGGACGCCGGCTGGATGATCGACTACCGCGCCGACATGGTCCTCCTCCACCCGACCATGCCGCCGTCCCGGCACGCGGTCTACCACCGGATGGTGGCCCGCAACCGGGTCTGGCTCGCCCGCCGTAATCTGCCCGCGCCCCTGGTCCCCGTCTATCTCGGGGTGTGGCTGCTGCTCACCCTGGTCCGGCGTCCCTCCGCACCGGCTCTCAAGGCATGGTTCGGCGGATTCCGGGAAGGCTGGGCGACGCCGTGCGGACCCCGCCGTCCCATGCGGTGGCGTACGGTGTGGCGGCTGACCAGGCTGGGCCGACCACCTGTCATCTGACAGTCTGGGATCTGAGAGCATCGGGCGAGAGGCCGCGCCTCTCGTTCCCTCCCGGGGCACAGGCGTTCGGCGCCTGTGCCCGACCGGCTGCGCATCTTGAACACGAAAGTTTCAACTTGTGAGTGACACAACCCAAGAGGGTGCGATCGTTGTGAGCGCCCCCCCGTCGCCCGACGACGGTCTGTCCTCGGCGGAGCTTGCCGCCAAGTACGGTCTGGCGGTGAGCGGTGCCAGGCCAGGGCTGCGTGACTATGTCCGGCAGTTGTGGGGCAGGCGCCACTTCATTCTGGCGTTCTCCCGGGCGAAGCTCACGGCCCAGTACAGCCAGGCGAAGCTCGGGCAGCTCTGGCAGGTGGCGACCCCGCTGCTCAACGCCCTTGTCTACTACCTGATCTTCGGTCTGATCCTCGGGACCCGGAAGGGCATCCCCGAAGAGGTCTTCATCCCGTTCCTGGTCACCGGGGTCTTCGTCTTCACCTTCACCCAGAACTCGGTGATGGCGGGTGTCCGGGCGATCTCCGGCAACCTGGGGCTGGTCAGGGCCCTGCACTTCCCCCGGGCCTCGCTGCCGGTCTCCTTCGCGCTCCAGCAGCTCCAGCAGCTGATGTACTCGATGATCGTGCTGATCGTCGTCGCGGTCGCGTTCGGCAGCTACCCCCGGCTCAGCTGGCTGCTGGTGCTGCCCGCGCTGGCGCTCCAGTTCCTCTTCAACACCGGACTCGCGCTGATCATGGCGAGGCTGGGCAGCAAGACCCCGGACCTCGCGCAGCTGATGCCGTTCATCACCCGCACCTGGATGTACGCGTCGGGCGTGATGTTCTCCATCCCGGTGATGCTCAAGGGCAAGCCGTCCTGGATCGCCGATGTCCTCCAGTACAACCCGGCGGCCGTCTACATGGACCTCGTCCGCTTCGCGCTGATCGACGGTTACGACTCGTCCAATCTGCCCGCGCACGTCTGGCTGGTCGCGCTGGGCTGGGCCGTACTGCTGGCCGGCGCCGGCTTCGTGTACTTCTGGAAGGCTGAGGAGAGGTACGGCCGTGGCTGAGGACAAGAAGCAGGGACGGATCCCCACCGTCATCGCCGACGACGTGCACATCGTGTATCGCGTCAACGGCGCGGCCGGCGGCAGGGGCAGCGCCACCGCCGCGCTCAGCCGCATACTCCGCCGCGACAAGGGGGAGTCGCGGGGCGTCCGCAAGGTCCACGCCGTGCGGGGGGTCTCCTTCACCGCGTACCGCGGCGAGGCGATCGGCCTGATCGGCACCAACGGCTCCGGCAAGTCGACGCTGCTGCGCGCCATCGCGGGGCTGCTGCCCGCGGAGAGCGGCAAGGTCTACACCGACGGCCAGCCGTCCCTGCTGGGCGTCAACGCCGCCCTGATGAACGACCTGACCGGGGAACGCAATGTGATCCTCGGCGGCCTGGCCATGGGCATGACGCGGGAGCAGGTCAAGGAGCGGTACCAGTCGATCGTCGACTTCTCCGGTATCAACGAGAAGGGCGACTTCATCACACTCCCGATGCGCACCTACTCCTCCGGTATGGCCGCCCGGCTCCGGTTCTCCATCGCCGCCGCCAAGGACCACGACGTCCTGATGATCGACGAGGCGCTGGCCACCGGCGACCGCAGATTCCAGATCCGCTCCGAGCAGCGGATCCGCGAGCTGCGCAAGGAGGCCGGCACGGTGTTCCTGGTCAGTCACAGCAACAAGTCGATCAGGGACACCTGCGACCGTGTGCTGTGGCTGGAGAAGGGCGAGCTGCTGATGGACGGCCCGACCGACGAGGTCATCAAGGCGTACGAGAAGGAGACCGGCAAATAACCGGGTCCCCGTGACGGCCGAACGGGCCCCCGCCGGACCGCTCCGGCGGGGGCCCCACCCGTTGTGGAAACCGGGGCGGCCGACCCCCGGGAGAATGTCAAGAATCGGTCAAGTCCGTTGTATTCGGGGAAGGTTGAGCGGTGTTGTGGCGCTCTTGTGGTGAGTCCATCACCCCGACGTGTTCCCCCTGGTCGTACCACGTAAGCTGTGCAGGGCTGATTCGCGGCAAGTGGGGTCATACCCACTGACCACCCCGCCCGCCAGACAGTTCTGTACTCGGAGGGACGGGCGGCGTGTCCGAAATGGGATGTATTGAGTCAGCAGTGTAGAACGGGAGACGTGACGGCAATGACGGAAGATCTCCAGCTCCACGAGGGTTCCGCCGTCCCCGTACCGGGCAGCGCGCAGTGACGGGCACCACTCGGGAACACCCCGACACCACCTCGCGCACCACCCTGGACAAGGCCGCGGACGAGAACTTCCCCGTGGCCCCCTTCTTCCTCCCGCGCGCCTGGCGCGACGACCTGATGGCGGTGTACGGCTACGCCCGGCTCGTCGACGACATCGGCGACGGCGATCTCGCCCCCGGCGGCGCCGACGCCCGCCACCTCGGCGTCGCCCCGGCCTCGGCCGACGACCGGCTCGTGATGCTCGACGCCTTCGAGGCCGACCTGCGGCGCGTCTTCGACCCGCACGGCACCGGCCCCCACCATCCGCTGCTGCGCGCACTGGTGCCGGTCGTACGCCGCCGCTCGCTCACCCCCGAGCCGTTCCTCGGACTGATCGGGGCCAACCGCCAGGACCAGCTGGTCCGGCGCTACGAGAGCTACGACGACCTGCTCGCCTACTGCGAGCTGTCGGCCAACCCGGTCGGCCGGCTCGTCCTGGCGATCACCGGCACCGCGAGCCCCGAGCGCGTACGCCGCTCCGACGCCGTCTGCACGGCGCTCCAGATCGCCGAGCATCTCCAGGACGTGGCCGAGGACCTCGGCCGTGACCGGATCTATCTGCCCGCCGAGGATCTGAGGCGCTTGCGGGTCACCGAGGCCGATCTGGCCGCGGACAGCGCGAACGCGTCGGTGCGCTCCCTGATCGCCTACGAGGCCGAGCGCGCCGCGCTGCTGCTGGACGAGGGCACCCCGCTGGTGGGCAGCGTCCACGGCAGGCTGCGGTTGCTGCTCGCCGGATTCGTGGGCGGAGGGCGCGCCGCTCTCGGCGCCATCGCGGCCGCCGGGCACGATGTGCTCCCCGGGCCGCCCAAACCCACCAAGCCGCGTCTGCTGCGCGCGGTGGGAGCTGTTCTGCGAAGTGCGCACAGAGAGGGGTGAGCCGGACCATGGAGGGACAGACGCCCATGCCCGCGCCGGTACTGGCGGCCTACAGCTACTGCGAGGCCGTCACCGGACAGCAGGCCCGTAATTTCGCCTACGGCATCAGACTGCTGCCGACCGACAAGCGGCAGGCATTGTCCGCGATGTACGCCCTCGCCCGGCGGGTGGACGACATCGGCGACGGCACGCTCGCGCCCGAGATCAAGCAGGCCCGCCTCGACGACACCCGCGCCCTGCTGGAGCGGGTGCGCGAGGGCGCCGTGGACGAGTACGACACCGACCCGGTCGCGGTCGCCCTGGCCGACGCCGCACGCCGCTTCCCGATCCCGCTCGGCGGGCTCGACGAGCTGATCGACGGTGTGCTCATGGACGTACGGGGAGACACCTACGAGACCTGGGACGACCTCAAGGTCTACTGCCGGTGTGTCGCGGGCGCCGTCGGCCGGGTCTCGCTCGGTGTGTTCGGTACGGTGCCGGGCGTGCCCGGTGCCGAGCGCGCGGCCGAGTACGCCGACACCCTGGGGCTCGCCCTCCAGCTGACCAACATCCTCCGGGACGTACGGGAGGACGCGGGCAACGGGCGTACGTATCTGCCCGCCGACGACCTGGCCAAGTTCGGCTGCTCCGCCGGGTTCCACAGCGTCACCCCGCCGCGCGGCGCCGACTTCGCCGGGCTGGTGCACTTCGAGGTGCGCCGCGCCCGCGCGCTGTTCGCCGAGGGGCTGCGGCTGCTGCCGCTGCTCGACCGGCGCAGCGGTGCCTGTACGGCGGCCATGGCCGGTATCTACCGCCGGCTGCTCGACCGGATCGAACGCGACCCCGAGGCCGTGCTGCGCGGCCGGGTCTCGCTGCCGGGGCACGAGAAGGCGTATGTCGCGGTGCGCGGGCTCTCGGGGCTGGACGCGCGGACCGTCTCCCGGCAGGCCGTCAGGAGGCGTGGCTGATGCGGTGTCCCGTACGGGTCGCTCCGGCCGCCCACGCCTCCGCGCCGCCCTCGAATGTATGTGCGTGTCGTGGGTGCTCAACCCCGGGCCGCCGGGGCGCGTCCCTGACTACGAGCGCGGTAGGGGGGACCACATGACGGCACCGGAGGACGGCTCCCGCGCCCACCACGCCGTCGTGGTCGGCGGTGGACTCGCCGGGATGACCGCCGCGCTCCAGCTCGCCGACGCAGGGGTCCGCGTGACGCTCGTCGAGGGACGACCCCGGCTCGGCGGACTCGCCTTCTCCTTCCGCCGCGGCGACCTCACCGTCGACAACGGCCAGCACGTCTATCTGCGCTGCTGTACGGCGTACCGCTGGTTCCTCGACCGGGTGGACGCCGCCGCGCTCGCCCCGGTCCAAAGCCGGCTGGACGTCCCCGTGCTCGATGTCGGCGGCGACCGGCCCCGGCTGGGCCGAATCCGGCGCAACGCGCTGCCCGTACCGCTGCACCTGGCCGCCGGGCTCGCGACGTACCCGCATCTCTCGCTCGCCGAGCGCGCCTCCGTCGGCCGTGCCGCGCTCGCGCTGGGGCGGCTCGACCCGGCCGATCCCGCGCTCGACGCCATCGACTTCGCGAGCTGGCTCGGCCGTCACGGCCAGTCGGACCGCACCATCGAGGCGCTCTGGGACCTGGTCGGCGTCGCGACCCTCAACGCCACCGCCCCGAACGCCTCCCTGGGGCTGGCCGCCATGGTCTTCAAGACCGGGCTGCTCTCCGCGCCGGGCGCCGCCGACATCGGCTGGGCGCGGGTCCCCCTCGGCGAACTCCACGACACGCTGGCGCGCAAGGCGCTGGACTCCGCGGGCGTACGGACCGAGCTGCGCGCCCGCGTCGGCTCCGTCTCCCGCGCCCCGGAGGGCGGCTTCCACGTCGACCTGGACGGGGAGCGGCTCGACGCGGACACCGTCGTCCTCGCCGTCCCCCCGCGCGAGGCACACGCGCTGCTGCCCGACGGCGCCCTCGACGCGCCGGACCGACTGCTGGAGATCGGCACCGCGCCGATCCTCAACCTCCATGTCGTGTACGGCCGCAAGGTGCTGCGGCGCCCCTTCTTCGCCGCGCTCGGCAGCCCGGTCCAGTGGGTCTTCGACCGTACCGACGCCTCGGGGCTGAAGGACGGCCAGTATCTGGCGGTCTCCCAGTCGGCGGCCGAGGACGAGATCGACACCCCCGTCTCCGTACTGCGTGAGCGCTACCTCCCCGAGCTGGAGCGGCTCCTGCCCGCCGCGCGCGGCGCGGAGGTACGGGACTTCTTCGTCACCCGGGAACGGACGGCGACCTTCGCGCCCGCCCCCGGCGTGGGCCGGCTGCGGCCCGCCGCCCGGACGCGCGCCCCCGGCCTCTTCCTGGCCGGGGCGTGGACCGCCACCGGCTGGCCCGCCACCATGGAAGGCGCGGTGCGGAGCGGCTTCGGCGCCGCGGGCGCGGCGCTGGGCGCACTGGGCCGCCGCCACGAACACCCCTTGCAGGAGGCGGCATGAGCCCGAGTACTGCACCTACGAGTACTGGAACAAGAGGAGAGACCGTGCCGACCGTGCCCCCGGCCCATCCGGCTGTCGACACCGCGGACGTCTACGCGCTGCTGGAACGTGGCAGAGCCCTGTCCGCGCCGGTGCTGCGTGCCGCCGTCGACCGGCTCGCCCCGCCCATGAACACCGTCGCCGCCTACCACTTCGGCTGGATCGACGCCGAGGGCAGGCCCGCCGACGGCGACGGCGGCAAGGCGGTGCGCCCGGCGCTCGCGCTGCTCTCCGCGGAGGCGGCCGGTGCCGCCCCCGAAGTGGGGATCCCCGGCGCGGTCGCCGTGGAGCTGGTCCACAACTTCTCGCTGCTGCACGACGACCTGATGGACGGCGACGAGCAGCGCCGCCACCGCGACACGGTATGGAAGGTGCACGGCCCGGCCCAGGCGATTCTCGTCGGTGACGCCCTCTTCGCGCTCGCCAACGAACTCCTCCTGGAGATCGGCACCCCGGAGGCCGGCCGCGCCACCCGGCGGCTGACCACCGCCACCCGCAAGCTGATCGACGGTCAGGCCCAGGACATCTCCTACGAGCACCGCGAGCGGGTCACCGTCGAGGAGTGCCTGGAGATGGAGGGCAACAAGACCGGCGCGCTGCTCGCCTGCGCCGTCTCCATCGGTGCGGTCCTCGGCGGCGCCGACGACCGCACCGCCGACATCCTGGAGACGTACGGCCACCACCTCGGCCTCGCTTTCCAGGCCGTCGACGATCTGCTCGGCATCTGGGGAGACCCCGAGGCCACCGGGAAGCAGACCTGGAGCGATCTGCGCCAGCGCAAGAAGTCCCTGCCGGTCGTCGCCGCGCTCGCCGCGGGCGGCCCGGCCTCCGAGCGGCTCGGCGAACTGCTGGCGGCCGATGCCAAGAGCAATGATTTCGAGACCTTCTCGGAGGAGGAGTTCGCGACCAGGGCCGCGCTGATCGAGGAAGCGGGCGGCCGGGAGTGGACCTCCCAGGAGGCCCGCCGACAGCACGCCGTCGCCATCGAGGCGCTGGACGGCGTGGATCTGCCCGCCAAGGTACGGGCGCAGCTCATCGCGCTCGCCGACTTCGTTGTCGTACGGAAGAGATGATCATTATTCGTATATGACCGCAGTCGCCGTCCACAGCGCGTGCCCTCCCGGTACGCGCGCCGGACGACGGAGACCCCAGGCACAGCAGAAGAACACCACTGCACGTTAGGGGAAGCCATGACAGCGACGACCGACGGAAGCCCCGGGGCCATGGGACCCCGGGCAACCGCGGCCAGCGGACCGACCGGAACGACCATCCCCCCCACCCCAGCCCCCGACGCCGGCCCGCGCGTCGCCGCCGAGCGGGCCACCGCACGCTCCGTCGAGTATCTGCTCGGCAGACAGGACGCCCAGGGCTGGTGGAAGGGCGACCTCGCCACCAATGTGACGATGGACGCGGAAGACCTCCTGCTCCGTCAGTTCCTGGGCGTCCAGGACCCCCGTACCACCGAGGCGGCCGCGCTCTTCATCCGTGGTGAGCAGCGCGCCGACGGCACCTGGGCCACCTTCTACCGGGGCCCCTCCGACCTCTCCGCCACCATCGAGGCCTATGTCGCCCTGCGGCTGGCCGGGGACCGCCCCGACGCACCGCACATGGCGCGCTCCGCCCAGTGGGTGCGCGACCAGGGCGGCATCGCCGGGAGCCGGGTCTTCACCCGGGTCTGGCTGGCCCTCTTCGGCTGGTGGAAGTGGGACGACCTCCCCGAGCTGCCGCCCGAACTGGTCTTCCTGCCCAAGTGGTTCCCGCTCAACATCTACGACTTCGGCTGCTGGGCGCGCCAGACCATCGTGCCGCTGACCATCGTCTCCGCGAAGCGGCCCGTACGCCCCGCCCCTTTCGCCCTCGACGAGCTGCACACGGACGCGGAGCGTCCCGTACCCCCCAGCCGATTCGCCCCCGTCACCAGCTGGGACGGCGCCTTCCAGCGACTCGACAGGGCCCTGCACGTCTACCGCCGGTTCGCCCCGCGCGCGCTGCGCCGGGCCGCCATGAACGCCGCCGCGCGCTGGATCATCGAGCGCCAGGAGAACGACGGCTGCTGGGGCGGGATCCAGCCGCCCGCCGTCTACTCCGTCATGGCGCTGCACCTGCTCGGCTACGACCTCGACCACCCGATCATGCGCGCCGGTCTGGAGTCGCTCGACCGGTTCGCCGTCCGGCGCGAGGACGGCGCCCGGATGATCGAAGCCTGCCAGTCCCCGGTCTGGGACACCTGCCTCGCCACCATCGCGCTCGCCGACGCGGGCCTCGGACCGGACCATCCGGCCCTGGTCAAGGCCGCCGACTGGATGCTCGGCGAGCAGATCGAGCGCCCCGGCGACTGGACCGTCCGCCGCCCTGGGCTCACCCCGGGCGGCTGGGCGTTCGAGTTCCACAACGACAACTACCCCGACATCGACGACACCGCCGAGGTCGTCCTCGCGCTGCGCCGAGTCGCCCACCCTGACTCCCGGCGGCTCGAAGCGGCCATCGAACGCGGCGTCCTGTGGAGCATGGGCATGCAGTCGAGGAACGGGGCCTGGGGGGCCTACGACGCCGACAACACCAGCCACCTCCCCGGCCGGCTGCCCTTCTGCGACTTCGGGGAGGTCATCGACCCGCCGTCCGCCGATGTCACCGCGCATGTCGTCGAGATGCTCGCCCACGAGGGCCGGGCCCACCACCCGGCCACCCGGCGCGGCATCGAGTGGCTCCTCTCCGAACAGGAGACCAACGGCGCCTGGTTCGGCCGCTGGGGCGTCAACTACGTGTACGGCACCGGCTCGGTGGTGCCCGCCCTGACCGCCGCCGGGCTCCCCGTCTCCCACCCGGCGATCCGCCGTGCCGTCCGCTGGCTCGAATCCGTACAGAACGAGGACGGCGGCTGGGGCGAGGACCTCCGCTCGTACGACGACGACGCCTGGATCGGACGCGGCGCCACGACCGCCTCCCAGACCGCCTGGGCGCTCCTCGCGCTCCTCGCGGCCGGGGAGCGGGAGAGCACGGCCGTCGAACGGGGCGTCGCCTGGCTCGCCGAGACCCAGCGGGAGGACGGCTCCTGGGACGAGCCGTACTTCACCGGCACCGGCTTCCCGTGGGACTTCTCCATCAACTACCACCTCTACCGGCAGGTCTTCCCGCTCACCGCGCTCGGCAGATACGTCCACGGGGAGCCCCGGCCCCTCGCCACCCGCGGACGCGCGCTCAAGGCCGTCTGATGGAACGGTCCCCGGGACCGTCCCCGGGCGGCGGCGCGCCCCTGCTGATCGCCTGCGCGCTCACCATCGAGCGGTTCGCCCTGCGCGGCGGCGGTCGGCCGGACGCGGCCGGTCCCGTCACCGTGCTGCGTACGGGCATGGGCCCCGAGAACGCCGGGCACGCCGTGGCACGCGCGCTCGGCGAGGCCCGGCACCGGGACGCGGCCGTCATCGCGGCCGGGTTCTGCGCCGGGCTGGCGCCGGGGATGAACCCCGGCGACCTGATCGTCGCCGACGAGACCAGGGACCCGGACGGCGCCCTGGCCTGTACGGGCACCGGGCTGCTGATCGACGCGCTGACCAGGGTCGTCCCGGGCCACACGGTCCACACCGGGCCGCTGATCGGCTCCGGCCATGTCGTACGCGGCAGGGAGCGGGCCGAGCTGCGCGCCACGGGAGCGCTGGCGGTGGACATGGAATCCGCCGCCACCCTCCGTACCGCGCTCGGGGCCGGGCCCCGCCCGGTTGCGGCCGTCCGGGTGATCGTGGACGCTCCGGAGCATGAGCTGATCCGTATGGGAACGGTTCGCGGTGGAATATCAGCCTTCCGTGTTCTCCGTGCCGTCCTTCCGGCTTTCTATGAATGGCACCGTTCTTTGCTGCTCCCCAGGAGGTGAGCTAGATGGCCATGCCACTCCGTCAGACCATCAGGGTCGGGACGTATCTCTTCGAACAGAAGCTCCGCAAGCGGGAGAAGTTCCCGCTGATCGTCGAACTGGAACCCCTCTTCGCCTGCAATCTCGCCTGCGAGGGCTGCGGGAAGATCCAGCACCCGGCCGGGGTGCTGAAGCAGCGCATGCCGGTCGCCCAGGCCGTCGGGGCGGTGCTGGAGTCCGGCGCGCCGATGGTCTCCATCGCGGGCGGCGAGCCCCTGATGCATCCGCAGATCGACGAGATCGTCCGTCAGCTGGTGGCCAAGCGGAAGTACGTCTTCCTCTGCACCAACGCGATGCTGATGCGCAAGAAGCTGGAGAAGTTCACCCCCTCGCCGTACTTCGCCTTCGCCGTGCACATCGACGGCCTGCGCGAGCGGCACGACGCGTCGGTGGCCAAGGAGGGCGTGTTCGACGAAGCCGTGGCGGCCATCAAGGAGGCCAAGCGGCGCGGCTTCCGGGTCACCACCAACTCCACCTTCTTCAACACCGACACCCCGCAGACCATCGTCGAGGTGCTCAACTACCTCAATGACGAGCTGAAGGTCGACGAGATGATGATCTCGCCCGCCTACGCCTACGAGAAGGCCCCCGACCAGGAGCACTTCCTCGGCGTCGACCAGACCCGCGAACTGTTCAGAAAGGCGTTCTCCGGCGGCAACCGGGCCCGCTGGCGGTTGAACCACTCGCCGCTCTTCCTGGACTTCCTCGAAGGCAAGGCCGACTTCCCCTGCACGGCCTGGGCCATCCCCAACTACTCGCTCTTCGGCTGGCAGCGCCCCTGCTATCTGATGAGCGACGGGTACGTACCGACGTACCGCCAGCTCATCGAGGAGACCGACTGGGAGAAGTACGGCCGCGGCAAGGACCCGCGCTGCGCCAACTGCATGGCGCACTGCGGCTACGAGCCGACCGCCGTCCTCGCCACCATGGGCTCCCTCAAGGAGTCCCTGCGGGCGATGCGCGAGACGGTCGCCGGGACGCGGTGACCGGAGATGAACGCCGGTGAGCCAGTGGCACCGGGGCTCCCCGGTCCGGCGGACCGGCCGGTCCGCCGGACCGGATCCCGCGGGCGTACCCCTGCGGACCTCCGGCATCCCCGAGCGGTGGAGATCGCGGGATGGACCGGTGCCGCCCTCGACCCCGTACCGGAACCCGCACGCAAGGAGGGCACCTGATGACCGGACCCCGGGGATTCGACCTGGCGCGGCTGCTCGCGGAGCGCGGCGCCGAACGCTACGAACTGCACACCAGACACCTCAACCACCAGCTCCCGCGCATGCTGCGCACCATCGGCTTCGACCGGGTCTACGAGCGCGCGGAGGGCGCCTACTTCTGGGACGAGGACGGCAACGACTACCTGGACATGCTCGCCGGCTTCGGGGTGATGGGCCTCGGGCGGCACCACCCCGTCGTACGCAAGGCGCTCCACGACGTCCTCGACGCCTCGCTCGCCGATCTCACCCGCTTCGACTGCCAGCCGCTGCCCGGACTGCTCGCCGAGAAGCTCCTGGCCCACAGCCCCCATCTCGACCGGGTGTTCTTCGGCAACAGCGGTACGGAAGCGGTGGAGACCGCCCTCAAGTTCGCCCGGTACGCCACCGGGAAACCCAGGATCCTGTACTGCTCGCACGCCTTCCACGGGCTGACCACCGGCTCGCTGTCGGTCAACGGCGAGGACGGCTTCCGCGACGGCTTCGCCCCGCTGCTGCCCGACACCGCCCTCGCGCTCGGCGATCTGGACGCGCTCCAACGGGAGCTGGCCCGTGGCGATGTGGCCGCACTGATCGTCGAACCGATCCAGGGCAAGGGCGTGCACACCGCGCCGCCCGGTTTTCTGCGCGCCGCCCAGGAACTGCTGCACCGGCACGGGGCACTGCTCATCGCCGACGAGGTACAGACCGGCCTCGGACGCACCGGGGACTTCTACGCCTACCAGCACGAGGAGGGCGTCGAGCCGGATCTCGTCTGTGTGGCGAAGGCGCTCTCCGGGGGCTACGTGCCCGTGGGCGCCACGCTCGGCAAGGACTGGATCTTCAAGAAGGTCTACTCCTCGATGGACCGGGTGCTGGTCCACTCCGCGAGCTTCGGCTCCAACGCCCAGGCCATGGCGGCGGGCCTGGCCGTGCTGTCCGTACTGGAGGACGAGCGGATCGTCGAGCGGGCACGGGCCACCGGGGAGCTGCTGACGGCACGGCTGACGGCGCTGGTGGACCGCTACGAGCTGCTGTACGAGGTGCGCGGCCGGGGCCTGATGGTCGGCATCGAATTCGGCCGGCCGGACTCGATCGGGCTGCGCAGCCGCTGGACCATGCTCCAGGCCGCCCGCAAGGGACTCTTCGCGCAGATGGTGGTCGTACCGCTGCTCCAGAAGCACCGCATCCTCACCCAGGTATCCGGCGACCGGCTCGAAGTGATCAAGCTGATCCCGCCGCTGACCATCGGCGAGCGGGAGGTCGAGCGCTTCGTGACCGCCTTCACGGCCGTCATGGACGATGCCCATGGGGGCGGCGGACTGATGTGGGACTTCGGGCGGACACTGGTGAAGCAGGCCGTCGCCAACCGGTAGTTTTTCCCGTCGGGGGCCGGACTGAATTGCCTCCGAGGCAAGAAATTTGCCCCGGAGGAAAGTTCCTGGCGGAATGGAGGCATGAGCATCCCTCCCGGCGGCGGTCCGGCCGACGCGCCGCCCGAGCACCTGCCGGATGTCGCGCCACGCCTGCGCGAGCTGCGCCGGGGCCGTGCGCTGACGCTGGAGACCGCGGCCCGGCGGGCCGGGCTGTCGCCCGCCCATCTCTCCCGGCTGGAGACCGGCCACAGACAGCCCTCCCTGCCCATGCTGCTGGCCCTGGCCCGGATCTACGGCACCACCGTCTCCGAGCTGCTCGGCGAGCTGCCACCGGAGCGCGACCCCATCGTCCGGGCCGGTCGGACCGACCCCGTCGAGGCCGACGGCTGGACGTACCACCAGGCGGGCTCCCCCGGCCGGGCGATGCAGCCGCTCCGGCTCCGGGTGCCGTACGGGGCGCAGGGCGACCTGGTCCGCGTACATCCGGGGGAGGAGTGGCTCTATGTCCTCGAAGGGCGGCTGCGGCTGGGCCTCGGGGGCACCGGGCATCTGCTCGGGCCCGGGGACAGCGCGCACTTCGATTCGCTCACCCCGCACCGTATCGCCGCGGACGGAGCCGAGGGAACCGAGCTGCTGTTCGTCCACACCCTGGTGCAGAGCCCCGCCGCCGAGCTGTGCCTCGGCGCGGGGGTGCGTCGCCGCTGAGCCGTTCCACGTTTCATCACGATCCCGACCACATTCCCGGCCATTCCCCGATCACGTTTCCGATCACATTCCGAGAGAGGCCCGCACCATGCCGGAATCAGAGAACCGCGTAGCCGCTGCGACCGAGCCGGAAAGCCCGGGGGGCCGGTCCGTACGGGAGGAGAAGAAGTTCCCCAGGGGGCTGGTCATCCGGCTGTTCGCCTATCTGGTGGCCGGACATGTCTTCGCCGCGTTTCTGTACGTGCTCTTCGAGCTGGGCGCGAAGGGATAGCGGGCGCCCGTCAGCCGTTGTCGAGAAGACGGGCGCGCAGCAGCTCGCGGGTCTCGGGGGCGACCCCGAGACCATCGGCGAGATAGCGGTCGGTGCCGCCCCAGGTCTTCTCGATGGTCTCGAAGGCGGCGGCGAGATACTCCACCCGCGCGTCGAAGAGCGGCGCGAGCAGCTCCATCACCTCGGGGGAGGTTCCGGCGGGTGAGGTGTCGCCGCGCCGGACCCGGTAGCGGCGGTGCGGGTCGTTCGACTTCAGATAATCCGCCTCGATCGCGTCCGGCTCGACACCGACCGCGAGCAGGGCCACCGCGACGGAGAGCCCGGCCCGGTCCTTGCCCGCCGCGCAGTGCAGGAGCGCGGGCACGCTGTCCGAGGCGAGCGCGTGCAGGATCCGGCTGTGCTCGGCGGTGCGGTCCACGATGATCATCCGGTACGAGGCGATCATCCGCGCCGCCGCCCTGCCCTCCGCGAGGAGCGAGCGCAGCTGGCCGAGATCGCCGACGCGGACCATCCGCCAGAACTCGGCGCCGTCGGCGGGGTCGCTGAGCGGGATGTTCACATTGCGTACGCCGGGCAGCTCGACATCCGGACCGTCCAGTTTCCGGTCGGCCTCGTTGCGGAAGTCGAAGACGGTGTGCAGACCGAGGGTGGCGAGAAAGGCCGTGTCGGTGTCGGTGGCATGGGCGAGATGGCCACTGCGGAAGAGCTTGCCGTGGGCCACCCGTCGGCCGTCCGTGGTCGGAAGTCCGCCCACATCACGGAAGTTGCGCACACCGGACAGTTCGGGCTCCGTCGACGGGATGTGCGGCAGCTGCTGCGTCACGGCGTGCTCCTCCGTGGTCTGCCGTCGGCGCGGCCCGCCGACGATACCGGCTTCTGACCCTACGACATCTGTTCAAGAGGGCGATCGGCCCGGTGGAGCTGTATTCAGATGCCTATCAACCGGACATTATGTTCGCCTTAATGCAGCCCAAATGGCGACCTGACCGTATTGGGTACTTCCGCATAACCTGCCCCCATGGAAGTGGATATGGGGATCGATGAGTGAGCGGAATCATATCCGTGACGTTCCGTGGCGATGGGGAGAAAGGGATTTCACTCCCCCCAGGGGAACTGACGGTTCGTGAGGCACGCAGGGTGACGGTGATGTCCGGCGATATTCGAGTGGTCGGCCGTGGCCGAAAGTGGCGGCTTGTTCCGGCCGTCCGACTCGCCTACGTTCACCCTCAATCCGGACGGAACGCCGAATCCTGCCGCCGACCGGAGCACACATCCATCCATCCATGTGTGGCAGGAGCGGGGGACCCACGGTAGTACGCCGATCCGGAGACCCGGACGGCTCGGGGTGAAGTCGCGCAACGCGGCCGGGCATCTCCAGCCCGAACCCGACAGCTCACCTCGTAGGCGCCGGAGAGGAACGCACCATGCCCGCCAAGGGTAAGCACCGTCGTCCGAAGAGCAGTCCGTTCTCGCGCCGCGGATTCATCGCCGCGGGTACGGGCGGCGCGGCCATCGCCCTTCCGCTCATCGGCGCCGCCGGCGCCGAGGCCGCTCCCTCCGTGGCCCCGCAGGCCACCTCCGAGCTGCCGCAGGCGGTGCCCGCGGCCGCGCAGGCCGCTTCCGCGGCGCGTACGGCCCGGAGCGAGGCCGCCGTGCAGAGCGCGACCGCCGTACCGCAGCAGCGGGCGGCCGCGCAGATCGCCGCGGCGAGGGCCACGAAGACCTACTCCGTGGTCTCCGGTGACTATCTGTCCAGGATCGCGGACGAGCAGAACGTCCAGGGCGGCTGGCAGAAGCTGTACGAGGACAACCGCGAGGCGGTCGGCGGCGACCCCGGGATGATCCACCCCGGGCTGAAGCTGACCCTCGGATCGAAGGCCACGACGGCCCGCGCCGAGACCCGGGCGGAGTCCTCCGGGACCCCGTCCTCGTCGCGGTCCTCCGCCTCGTCCGCCTCGTCCTCTTCGGGGTCCGCGAAGCCGTCCACCGTGACCAAGGCTCCGGAGGCCGAGGCCCCGACCACCGACAAGGCCGCGCAGAGCAGCGGTTCGGGCTTCACCCGGCCCGTCGACTCGGCGGTCGGCACCTCCTACCGCGCCTCGGGCGGAAGCTGGTCCAGCGGCTACCACACCGGGGTGGACTTCATCGCGCCCTCGGGCTCCACCATCAAGGCGGTCGGCGCGGGCACGGTCGTGACGGCGGGCTGGGGCGGCTCGTACGGAAACCAGATCGTCATCCGGCACGACGACGGCAGGTACTCGCAGTACGCCCATCTGTCGTCCCTCTCCGTCTCCACCGGCCAGAGCGTCGGCCAAGGCCAGCAGATCGGTCTCTCCGGTGCCACCGGCAATGTCACGGGACCGCATCTGCACTTCGAGATCCGCACCGGACCGGAGTACGGCTCGGACATCGACCCGCTGGCCTATCTGCGCGCGTACGGTGTCACGGTCTGATTCGTCCCGCTGTCCGATTTCATAGCGCTCCCGCACCACGCTGCCCGGCACTCTCCGTGCCGGGCAGCGGTCGTATACGGCTATTCCCGGTTGGGGAAAACTTGACGGATGGCGTTTCTCACCCGGGGTCAACCCCTCCCTACGGTCGCGTAGGTCACATCCCCGGTGGAAAATGATCTGCTGTGGCAGACGATTCGAGATCAAGAGAAAATGGCGTGTTCGGGTCGTACGCGGCGATTGGCGACAGCTTTACGGAGGGCGTGGGAGACCCGGGCCCCGACGGACAGTTCGTCGGCTGGGCGGACCGGCTCGCGGTCCTGCTCGCCGACCGGCTGCCGGTGACCGGCCCGGTCCCGGACACCGGGCACGGAGATTTCCGGTACGCCAATCTCGCCGTGCGCGGCCGACTCCTCGACCAGATCGTCGAGGAGCAGATCCCCCGGGCGAAGGAACTCGCCCCCGACCTGGTGACCTTCTGCGCCGGTGGCAATGACATCCTCCGTCCCGGCTCCGACCCCGACGATGTCGCCGAGCGCTTCGAGCGGGCCGTCGCCGAACTCACCGGTGCCGTCGGCACGGTCATGCTGACCACCGGCTTCGACACCCGTGGCGTCCCCGTGCTGCGTCATCTGCGCGGCAAGATAGCCACCTTCACCGCCCACACCCGGTCCATCGCCGATCGCTACGGCTGTCCGGTACTCGACCTCTGGGCTCTGAAGTCCGTCCAGGACAGGCGCGCCTGGGACGGCGACCGGCTGCATCTGTCGCCCGACGGCCACACCCGGGTCGCGCTGCGCGCCGCCCAGGTGCTCGGACTCGACGTACCGGCGGACCCCGACCAGATCTGGCCGCCGGAACCGCCGCGCGGCACCCTTGAGGTGCGGCGGGACGACATCCACTGGGCGCGGGAGTATCTGGTGCCCTGGATCGGACGCAGACTGCGCGGCGAGTCCTCCGGGGACAAGGTCGAGGCGAAGCGCCCCGACCTGCTGCCGCTGGAGCACTGACACCGGAGCCCTGGACAACAGGGAAGCGGGTCCCGGCACGTCACACCGGCCGCCGGGACCCGCTCCGGCTATCCCGCCCGCGAGCACGTCGTGCAACAGTGGCGTCTCCGGACGCACATGACGGCTGTCAGGGCAGGCGCACACCGCGAGCGCCCGGCGGTACGGTACGCACCGGTGCGCCGGACCTGACCCGCCGTGACCGGTCAGTCCCGGTCCGCCACGAGATCCTCCGGACCGATCAGCGCCTCGCCGCCCTCCGCCGTACAGGCGTAGGCACCGGCCCGCGCGCCGAGCCGGGCGGACTCCTCCAGACCGCGGCCGGCCAGCCTGCCGTGGAGGAAGCCGCAGACGTACGCGTCGCCCGCGCCGTTGGAGTCCACCACGGGGGCGGGCGGCGGGGTCGCCGGGACCGGGCGCGGGGACCGGCCGCCCTCACGGGTCATCACGTACGAGCCGCCCGCGCCCGCCGTCGCGATCACCGCTTCGGCCCGGCCCTCGCGGAGGATCTCCCGCATCACCGAGGCGATCCGCTCACCCGCCCCGGCCGCGCTGAGGAACACCAGATCGGAGCGGAACGCGAACTCCCGTGACGGCGGTCTCCGTAAGCTCCCCGTGTGCGGCCAAATACCGCGCAATTTATGGCCACGGGTTTCCCCGCGTACGGCCAGATCTTCTCCCCGCT